>JAADIQ010000125.1 GCA_013151255.1 Alphaproteobacteria bacterium | reverse complement strand
CGGCGCTGAAGCCGCACTCAGAATGGCCCCAGCGCAATCGGACTGTGCCGGATATCGCCGAAGAGATGCGCGAAAAAATGGAAGAGGTCGTGCCGACTGCGGTGATCGCTTTCACCCAGCCGATCCAGATGCGTGTGGAGGAGTTAATCTCCGGCGTGCGCGCCACGCTCGCGGCCAAACTTTATGGCGAAGACCTTGGCGAGTTGGACCGGCTAAGCCAGGAGATCAAGGACGCGATCTCGACGGTTCCGGGCGTCGCTGATTTGTCGCTGGAGGCCAATATCGGCAAACCGCAAATTCGCATTCAAGTCAACCGAGCCGCATTGGCGCGTTACGGCATGAACGCCGATGACGTGTTGACCATCGTGCGCACCGGCATCGGCAATGAGCCGGTCAGTACACTGATTGATGGCGTCAAACGTTTTGACATCACAGCGCGCCTTACCGACGCATCGAAAACGTCCATCAACGCGATTGCCGCCATACCCTTGCGCGCCGCCGACGGGGCGATTGTACCTTTGGGGCGGGTCGCCGACATATCGGTCGCAGAGGGCTATTCATTCATACGCCGCGAACAATTGCAGCGCTATGCTGTTGTCCAGATGGATGTGCAGGGCCGCGACATTGACGGCTTCGTAAAGGATGCAGAAAAGACCATCGCCGCAAATGTCGATCTGCCGCCGGGCTATTGGATAGAATGGGGCGGCGCGTTCGAAAATCAGCAACGCGCGATGGCGAAATTATCGGTGATCCTGCCGATCACCATCTTCTTCATTTTCGTTTTGCTATATACGGCGTTCAACTCTATAAAATTTGCCGCACTGATTATCGCCAATGTGCCCTTCGCCGCCAGCGGCGGATTGATCTCCCTGTTCATCACCGGGCAATATTTGTCGGTTCCCTCGGCGATTGGGTTTATCGCGGTTTTCGGCGTGGCGATGTTGAACGGCATTGTGCTGATCAGCTTCATCAATGAGTTGCGCGAAAAAGGCCTGAGCGTCGGTGAAGCGGTGCGCCGCGGCGCCGAATTGCGGTTGCGGCCGGTCTTGATGACCGCCAGCGTCGCCATTCTCGGGCTCATCCCAATGTTGCTTTCCTCCGGCGTCGGCGCAGAAACTCAACGCCCGCTCGCAACCGTTGTCGTTGGCGGCTTGATTACCTCAACGCTTCTGACACTGGTTTTGTTGCCGGTGATCTATGAGTGGATGGAAACGCGTGCAACAAAATCCGTAAGATCGCCCGAACCCGCTCACCCTTCGGCGTTGGCGGAACCTGCAGAGTAAAGTGAGTTTCTAAAATCATCACTACAAGGAACGACCATGAAAGAAATAAAGGCCTTTATTCACCGCAATCGCGCCGCCGACGTTGTGCGGGCCCTGCGGAAAGCTGAGTTCACAACTATCACCGTCGTCGATGTCAAAGGCGTTATCAGAGCGCTGGAGGCGAAAGACCAGGAATATTCCACCGAACTTGGCGCCAGGGTGATGACGGAAGTAAAGCTCGAATTGTTTTGCGCCGCTGACCGGCTCAATGAGGCGATTAAACTGATCCAGGACAATGCTCAGACCGGTCAACCGGATTCCGGCAACATCTATGTCAGTGAAATTTCTTTATCCGTCGCAATCTGAGCCCGGCGCAATTATGGCGTCAACGAAAAATGACCCCGAGCATAGCCATGATAGTCGCTTCATGGTCTTTGGCGAGCGCACGGAACTTGTCTTTTCCCTGATCTCCGGCGCATGTTTGGCTGTCGGGTTCCTGCTGGCGATTACCGCGGCCGCACCCGCGCAAGTTTCACTCGCGCTATATTTGCTGGCGTATTTCTTTGGCGGTTTTTTCGCCATTCTTGAAGTTCGTCAGTCCTTAAGTCACGGCAAGTTCAAGATTGATTTTCTGATGCTGGTTGCCGCTGCCGGCGCCGGCATTCTTGGCGAATGGGCGGAGGGCGCGCTGCTGCTGTTTCTGTTCAGCTTTGGGCACGCGCTGGAAAGTTTCGCCATGGGCAAGGCGCGCGCAGCGATTGCAGCGCTTGCCGCACTGGCCCCCAAGACCGCGCTGATAAAACGCAACGGCGAAACCCTTAGCATCCCGATAGGCGATTTGATCCCCGGCGATCTGGTGATTGTAAAACCCAATGCGCGCATTCCCGCTGATGGCATTGTCGCTGCGGGAAATAGCAGCGTCGATCAATCCTCGATCACCGGCGAGAGCATGCCCGTCGATAAGACGCCTGCGAATGATCCAAACGAGGCTTGGCGAAGCGCCGCCAAACCAAAAGCTGAAAATGTCGTATTTGCAGGCACCATAAACGGCGCCGGCGCCATGGAAATATTAGCAACCAAGGCGGCCGAAGATTCAACCCTCGCCAAAGTCGTCAAGATGGTCGCCGAAGCCGAAGAGCAACGCTCGCCCACACAGCGCTTTACCGACAAGTTCGAGAAAATATTCGTGCCTTGCGTACTTGTTCTGGTCACACTCTCCCTCCTCGCCGGGTTTGTCATTGACGAGCCGTTTTCAACAACTTTCTACCGCGCCATGGCGGTCATGGTCGCGGCAAGCCCCTGTGCGCTGGCAATCGCCACGCCAAGCGCGGTGTTGAGCGGCGTCGCGCGAGCAGCCAGAAATGGCGTATTAGTCAAGGGCGGCGGCCCGCTCGAAATGCTCGGGGCCTTAAAAGCGATCGCCTTTGACAAGACCGGAACCCTGACCGAAGGCCGCCCGAAGCTTACCAATGTTGTCCCGGCGCAAGGCGTCTTTGAACACGAACTCCTCAATGTCGCGGTCGCAGTAGAGCGTTTGAGTGATCATCCACTGGCCCGCGCAGTCGTCGAAGGCGGTGAAGCCCGCAACGCCGGCAGCGCGCTAACTGCGAAAAACCTGCGCGCGCTTATCGGGCGCGGCGTTACGGCTGAGATTTCAGGACAAAGCGTTTATATTGGCAAGGACGATCTGTTCGCTGAGATCGGTGGGCCGGCGCTTCCCCCACCGCTACGCGCGCGCGTCGATGAGCTGGAAGCCGGCGGCCGCACGACCATGATTGTCCGCCTGGGTGAGCGCTATCTTGGCGTTCTCGGCGTTATGGATGCACCGCGCGAGGATGCGGCTCGCGTAGTCAGTGAACTGCGTAATCTTGGCATAGAGCACATGATTATGCTGTCCGGCGACAATCAGCGCGTCGCCTCGTCGGTTGCCGCCGGCCTCGGTCTCGACGGCGCCTGGGGCGATCTAATGCCGCAGGACAAAGTCGATGCGATCATTCGTCTGCGCGCGGAACAAGGCGAAGTCGCGATGATCGGCGATGGCGTCAATGACGCTCCCGCCCTCGCCAATGCGTCGGTCGGCGTCGCCATGGGTGCGGCCGGATCCGATGTGGCGCTGGAGACGGCCGATGTCGCGCTGATGGCCGACGATCTTAGCCGGCTGCCATTCGCCGTTGGGCTGAGCCGCGCGGCGCGGCGGATGATCCGGCAAAACCTCTGGTTCAGCCTCGGCGTCGTTGCTTTCTTGATCCCCGCGACACTGTTCGGGCTGGGAATAGGACCCGCCGTCGCCATCCATGAAGGATCGACCCTAGTCGTCGTCGCCAACGCGCTGCGGTTGCTGGCGTATAAATAGAGCCGCCTGTGGCGGCGTTTAACAAGAAAACGATAGAAATCAAGCGATCCTGCTCCGCCTTCCAGTGCTATAGGGTACCGCGTGACATCATAGGATTTTACGAGGCTGGTCAATGAGCAATTGGGCTGGAGATATCACCATTGGATTGGGCTGGGTCTATTATGACGGCCCAGTCGGCCACACACAATTTCACCAGCATTACGCCGTACAAGTATGTTTTCCGTTCAGTGGTCCGTTGCATGTCGAAACCCATAAGAACAACCATCGCGTCGAAGGCGTATTGGTGGTTGGTTCGAATGTCAGCCACCGTCTTTCCACGCCCAGCCCGACGGCGAAGCTCCTCTACATTGAGCCCAACCTGATACGGAGCAACACCAAGAAACTCATCGTCGATGAGATAGAGGTTCTTGATATTCCAGCCAGCCAACTTAAGGCAATTGAACAAACGCTCGATCACTATCCAAAACTTGCTCAGGCAGATTTCGGGTTAAACTTGGCCCGCCTGATCTGGCCGGAGGAAGGCGAGCATACCGATTTTTCCGCCATTGATCCGCGCATCCAACAATCGCTTGCCGATATTGACGCGACGGAGGATTTAAACATCAGTTTAAGCCAGATCGTTAGCTCATCCGGCCTGTCGGCGAGCCGTTTCCGGCATTTATTTAGTGCGCAAATTGGCATGCCGTTTAAAAGCTACCTTCTATGGATCAAACTGCAACGCGCTTTTCAAAGCCTGGCGAGTGATAGCTCGTTGACGCGCGCGGCGCATATTGCCGGGTTTTCTGATTCTTCTCATTTATCGCGCACTTTCAAGCGAACATTCGGCCTGACCCCGGCCGATCTCAACAAAAATGCGCATTTTACGACCAGGAAACGCGGATAATAGCCGCTACGTTCAAGCGCGACTGGTGATTTTCTTCTCATCTATAACCCTTCGCCCTTAGCTGAGGCGATGTTGGTTACGAGAGAAGGAAATCGAAGTGTTGAATTTTCTGATACGATTATTCTACTTGCCGCTATTTTTGATAGTCGGAAACGCGCTCGCGATTTTTATCGTTCAGGCCGGTTACTCAAAAGGCTGGCTCTTTCTTCTCGTCTCGGCTTTCATCGTCCTGGCATTTTTGTTGGAGCGAGCGGCTCCATATGATGCTGCGTTCAATGAGTCTCACGCAGACCGGATACGAGATTTTTTTCATTTCCTTGTCAACGAAATATCTAATGTTTTAGGGGTTCTGGCTGTACCATTGATAGCCGGCCTCATCGCCATACCATCTGTCTGGCCGCACGTCTGGCCGTTGTGGCAGCAGCTTTTGCTTGCTGTTCTTATTGCAGATGTCGGCATCACACTGGCGCATTACGCCAGCCATAGAATAGACGTGCTTTGGCGCCTCCACGCAGTGCATCACAGCGTCAAACGCATGTATGGTTTTAATGGGTTGATGAAACATCCATTACATCAATTCATAGAGACCCTAGCCGGAACATCTCCGTTGCTGCTGATGGGCATTTCGCAAGATGTCTTGTCACTGCTCATCGTCGCCGTGGTTTTACAACTTCTTCTTCAACATTCGAACGTGGCGTATTTTACCGGCCCGTTAAAGTTTTTGCTCGCGATCAATGTTGTGCACCGCTTTCACCACTTGAAAACAGCAGAAGAAGGCGATGTCAATTTTGGGTTGTTCACAAATTTGACGGATTATTTTCTGGGTACGGTTTATTACGACAGGAGAAGGGTTATCGGCTCTGACGATATCGGCATCGGTGATCAGCCGGACTACCCTACCGGCTATCTGAGCCAGCTCATTCAACCTTTTCGCAAGCAAAAAACTTACTCACGCCCATCCGAGGCATGAGTTCTCAGCTGACAAGGCCATGGGCGGCAATCATGAAAAAATACCTGCTTACATCATCTTTTTTGTATTCGTGACGGCCGCCCTTATGGCTGGTCAAATCTCGGGTAATCAGCCCAGTCGAGACAGTGTCGCCGCCGCGCAAAAACAACTCGGCCTCGAACTTGAAGGCCGAATAATTACCGTCGGAGATGTGTCCTCGCATGTGGTGCTTGCTGGCCCTGCTGATGGCGAGCCGGTTATATTGCTGCATGGCTATCCAGAATTTTGGTATGCGTGGCGCGGGCCTATGGCTGTGCTGGCGGAAGCTGGATTTCGTGTGATCGTTCCCGACCAACGCGGGTATAACTTGTCGGACAAGCCCGCCAACGTTGACGCTTATAAGCTCGACAGATTGGCCGGCGATGTAGTCGGCCTTGCAGACGCGCTCGGCTACGACAAATTCTTTTTGGCTGGTCATGACTTTGGCGGCCAGGTAACCTGGTGGACGCTGCTTTTACATCCCGAAAGGGTGGAGAAGGCAATCGTCATCAACAAAGAACATCCGTATGCAAATAGAGAATATGTTTCCTCAGAAAATGAAATAGACTGGTATATGAGTTTTCTACAAATACCATGGCTGCCGGGCTATGTTGGGCGCCTGGGAAATTGGACGTTACTTGAAAAAACTCTGCGCGAGACATCCCTGCCGGAAACTTTCCCCGATCGCGACCTCGATCAATTCCGATCCGCATGGGATAAGGACGGCGCCATTCACGCCATGGGCAAATGGTATCGCGCCAACGCCAAGTTTGACATGGATGTCGGCGACGCGCGCATTGCGCCCCCAACTTTAGTGATCATTGCGGCGGATGACGCTTTTACACCGATCGACCTCGCCCGACGAAACGTGCTTTTTCTCGAAAATGGCGAAGTCCGGGAGCTAGACACGGGAACCCATTGGGTAATCCAGGAAGAGCCGCTTTTGATAGGCCGGGCCATGGCGGACTTTTTCCACCCGTTGAACTGAACTCTTAGAAGTCAATTTTGACAGGCTGGAGGTCGGTTTCGCTATCCCTGCCCGTAAAGAAGCGGCTTTGGCGCTGTTTTCGGACTGGCGAGCGCTCCTATAGAAGGCATCGCTGCAAAAATCTTACCTGTTTTGAGGGTTCCACGAGCATCAACCGTATATACCTATAACTTGTTCAGTTGCACCGATGGCGCGATAAATTCTGCCATAATACCTATTGGAGCGTCCGAGCCTATTGGAACGTCCGATATTCATTAAGTTTCGGTTGTAATGATGAAAAGAGTATTTGGGAGGCCGATGCCTGTTATAGATGACCACGTTTATCGGTTCCCATTGCCCGCCGCACTTACCCCCCGAGGTGCGGCGGGCGTCCGCTTTTAATGCCGCTACTTTTAATGCCGCTACAAGGAATTGACATGCCACACAAAAATTCTCCTGCTCCAGGCCCGCACCGTTCGCGCCGCTCTTTGCTGGTTGGCGGCGGGACCGTCATCGCGGCCGGGGCGTTGGCGGGCGGATTGCTCCTTAGGCAATCCCCAGCCGTCGCGAGCTTTGAGCCTAGCAAGACCGGTGAGATTGTCGTCTACAAAACACCTACCTGCGGCTGTTGCGGCGCATGGGTTCAACATCTTGACGATGCAGGATTGAAAACCAGCACCGTCAACCAGAACGATCTGACAGAAACTAGAGAGAAATTGGGCGCCCCCGCAGACCTCAGGTCATGTCATATCGCTGTCGCCGACGGGTATGTCGTTGAAGGCCATGTGCCCGCTGAAGCGGTTAAGAAATTGCTGGCCGAACGGCCCGACGCAATCGGCATATTCGTACCCGGCATGCCGTTAGGCTCGCCGGGCATGGAAGGGCCTTATGGAACCCAAGCCTACAACGTCATTCTTCTACGGCGCGACGGGTCCCGGGAAATTTTCGCCAGCTACGCCGCGTCGTGATCTAGCAATTTTTCTCGGCTAGAGCCCGCGGACAATCTTGTTGAAA
>JAADIQ010000098.1 GCA_013151255.1 Alphaproteobacteria bacterium | reverse complement strand
CGCGATCAGGTTATGTAAGATCGCATTCGCGATCAGGTTATGTAAGATCGCATTCGCGATCAGGTTATGTAAGATCGCATTCGCGATCAGGGGCGCTATTCCATCGGCCGGAAAATCAGCGTCAGGACAACGCCGATAATACCGAGGACACCCCAAAGCGGCAGGCCCATAATGGTGCCGAGCGCCTGTGAGACGCCGCCCGGCGCGCTCTCCGCCATCGCCCTGCCATCAATGCCGACCAGCATCATAATGTCAGCCGTCGAGCGCATAATCGGCTCGCCCTGCTCCAGTGACGCCACCCCGTCCGCGCCCAATAACGCGACCGCAATCGCCACCAATACCCATGCAATAAATCGAAACGCCGCCATTCCGGCCCCCTCATTTTGTCTACGCACTCAAACCATGCTGAGGCCAGAATAACGCGCCAGGGCCCAACCCGCAATCACCCGCCTAAAACCCAAGAAAACCGCCAAATTTGGGGCGCGCGCAGCCTTGCGCGCCAGCCGGGCGACGCTATAGTCCGCGCTCCTGAAAACGGACAGGTGGCCGAGTGGTCGAAGGCGCACGCTTGGAAAGCGTGTGAGCGTGCAAGCGTTCCGAGGGTTCGAATCCCTCTCTGTCCGCCAGAAATTGCTCTAACTATTTGATGCATAAATAAAACTTTAAATGCACCCTTTTCCACCCCACACTTTACCCTACAATTATTTTAGATGGTGACGGCGATTACCCGTGACCTGGGCCCTTTGGCTCCCGCGTTTATTTTGAGAGTCCTGCTGCTGAATAGCTCAAAGCTTTCGGTTTGGCGAGCGCGGTGTGCGCGGAGCAATCCACTAGCTCAAGCGCACGCCACGCGGTTGCCGGTGATTGTCCGTTCAAGGCCGAGTGCGGCCTGATATTGTTATAGTCATATCTCCATCTGGCGATTTTGCGCCGAGCGTCAGCGAGGCTCGTAAACACTTCCTCATTCAACAACTCGTCACGTAACCGGCCATTGAACGCTTCAATGAACGCGTTCTGCGTCGGTTTACCTGGTTGAATGTAATGCCATGCGACGCCAGTTTCGTTTTGCCATTCGAGGATGGCTCGAGAGGTCAGCTCCGTTCCATTGTCTGAGATAATTGTTTTAGGCTTGCCGTAAAGCCGAATGAGTGCGTCCAACTCCCGTGCGACGCGGCCCCCGGAAAGAGAGGTGTCGGGGATGAGCGCCAGGTTTTCTTTTGTGCAATTGTCAACGACCGCAAGGATACGGAACCGCCGACCTGGCTCGAACACATCAGACAGGAAGTCGAGCGACCAGCATTCATTCGGGCGCGTCGGCGTTTCAAGCGGTCTTCGTGTTCCCGTTGCCCGCTTGCGGCCGCGTCGTCGCTTCACGGCGAGACCTTCTTCCCTGTAGAGCCGCCTCAGCTTTTTGTGGTTCATTTTAATACCTTCACGTTCGAACATGACGCCAACGCGGCGATAGCCAAATCGACGGCGCTCGTGGGCGATCTCACGCATACGCTGTCTGATCTCGGGACAATCGGGCACACGCTTGCGGCGTACAGTTTTGGGATCGACGCTGTGAGATGTCATGCTTAGACATCGCTTTCAGCGCCGCTTCTCGCTTGGCTTGGGGCGTCGTCAGCTCTTTCCCAGCAGATCTTTCAGGACGACATTGTCCAGCATTGAATCGGCCAGAAGTCGCTTTAATCGGGCGTTCTCGGTCTCCAATGTCTTCAGCTTGCGAGCGTCCGACACATCCACGCCGCCGAACTTCGCTTTCCATTTATAAAAGCAAGCTGGGCTGACGCCGTGCTTGCGGCAAACCTCCGCCGTCGCCATACCACGTTCCTGTTCGGTCAAAATCGCAATGATCTGTTCTTCGGTGAATCTCGACTTTCTCATGTCCGTCTCCTGGTTGACGGACTCTCTATTCAAATGAGGGACCAACTGGGGCTCAGGTCACAGATGTTGTCGCTCGTTGCCCTTCGCGTTCAGCAACCCAAATAACCCGCTCACCGATGCTGATGGCCCGTTCAGGATTTTGCCATATTGAGCAATAAATTTGCATTTCTAGGGTGGCTCCAGCAATAAATTCTGGAGCAAAATGATGAGTAAAGCGCCTTTTTTCTCGCGATTTATAGTGCTTATCGCCTCAATGACGATGGCCCACACTGCGCATGCAAATGGTGCAGAAACCCAAAGCAATGATGGACATCATAAAGACGCCATGCTGATTAAAGATTTTGACATCAGCTATCGTCCTGACGGCGACGCACGCGTCTATTACAGCTATCACGGCGATGCCTTGCCAGATATTTACGTCAAACCGGAAGGTTGTGACGAAATCAATCTCACAAAATCTGAAGAGACCTGGGATATTGAGCCAGATTACAGTCCTGACGGAAAGAGCATCGTCTATTCATCGGGCGTCGGCATGCCATATCTGGAGTTGCGCCTGATGAACGCTGACGGCAGCCATAATCGTGAATTCTATGATGGTCCCGACACTGAAGTAGGCGCAAGCTGGTCGCCGGATGGTTCAAAAATTACTTTCACTTCCTTTGACCATTCGACCATGCTGGCGGATATTTACATCATTGACAGTGATGGCGGGGGGCTGGTCAATTTAACTGCCGACATGCCCGGCGCCTCCACCGGGGCAAGTTGGTCAGAAGACGGCAAACGCATCGTATTCGACCATGGTGACGACCCAGAGGGGAGTAAAGAAATTTACGTTATGGTGCCGGATGGCAGCCACAAAACCCGCCTCACTAACTCTTCGCTTTCCAAGTTCGGACCTACCTTCACTCCAGATGGAGAAACGATTGTCTATGCCGGTGTGGTCGAGGGTTACACTCAACTCTTTGCAATTTCTGCACAGGGCATTGACGAAGGCGCCAATGGCCTGATGCTGAATACCGCCCGCGATCAGCACGCATACTTTCCGAGCATTTCGCCAGACGGCCGGCATTTGTTGTACTCCACCGGTGATTGGACAACCGGCTTTTCGATGGCGCATCTGCCCGCGCCGCACGCCTCCAAACAGTAAACTGGAAAAATTTCGGTACGCCATGCACGTCGCTGCCGCGTGAAGACAGAGGAGAAAATTGAAAATGAAAACCGTAAACGTAAAAATCACCATGATCGCCATACCATTGATTTTGGCGCTTATCGCAGCGGCATATTATTTCCTGATATTTTCCGTGGCCTCAAGTAAGGGCGGCGTTTATAGCCCCAATGGAACTGAGATCGCCTTCTTTTCTACAAGAGAGGGGTATTATGACCTTTGGATTATGAAGGAAAATGGGGAAACTCCAAGAAAAGTCACTACCGGTAGTAATAATGATCGTTGGCCGCAATATTCTGCTGATGGAAAAACTCTGGCCTTTATTTCCAACCGCGACGGAGATTGGGAAGCGTTTACCGTGAATACAGACGGCTCTAACCTCATGCAGGTCACCAAGAATGATGCGGCTGATTTGGGTGCTTCACTTTCTCCCGATGGAAGAAGCATCGCCGTTGGACGAATAAATCCAGATGCCGGTTTTGCCGAAGTTTTTATCATGGATAGGGATGGGGGAAATCCGCGAAAGGAAATTGAAAACGCTATTTGGCCGCAATGGAGTCGCGATGGAAAAACCATCTTGCATGGATATACGCCAGCGTCAGGCAATGGGTTTGATATTTGGGCCTATAATATAGCTACCAAGGAACGGCGCGCGCTAACGAAAAATGCAGGGAATAATTATGGCCCTAAAATGAGCATGGATGGCGAAAGAATAGTTTTTGTCTCAGACAGAGATGGCGCATTTTCTGTTTTTGAAATGAATAGTGATGGGTCCGGTCAGCACTCCCTCAATATTCCTATTATTCTTGACGGGAGTCCAGTTTACTCGCCTGATGGAAGGTACATATTATTCTCTAATACCGTCAGCAGCTCTGGTTTGGGCGTACATAATCGCATTGGTTTGTATAAATATGAAATTGCGACAAGAAAAATCACGAGAATAACGCCCTGAAGATAATGTTTTAACCAGTCTTTGCGCAAACCAGATGCAGCGCTATGGTAGCCGCATTACGACTTCGCCTGGAGGTTCATATCGCCACTCCCCAGCCAAAACACAGCCAGCCTTCAAATGGTGTGCTTAATCCTTCCCAAGAGGCGTTAAACGGGCCTCCGCCTTCGATGATTTTATTGTTGATTGCGGTGATTGGTTTGTTCCAAATTCTGTATTTCAAAATTTCTTACGCATTGAGAGAAGGTGGCGGGTTTGATTTTTTTGGCGCTGTATTCAGCAGTGACGGTCTTTTCAATATGGCGGTCACTGCGATAGTTGTATTTTTGCACTTAGGCGTTGTGCGCATTTTACGCCAAGTTTTTGGTGAAACTCATGTCAAAACCCGTTATATCTTGCAATTCATTATATCCGGTATTTTTGCGGCTATAGGCGCCGGGCTTAGTAATTGGTTTTATAGTACGGTGATTTATCATTTTGGCATGCCAACAGGGGCAGCCTTATTTAACATAGCCGTGCTGGCTTTCATTATCCCCATTATTCTCACGGGCTTGTTGGAGACCTTTTATTATCGCGGCCAATGGCAACGCGAGCAATATTTACAGGAGCAAACCAAACGCCAAATGGTTTCGGCCAAGTTTGAAGCGCTCAAGAACCAACTCAGCCCCCATTTTGTTTTTAACAGCTTCAACACTTTGGGTGCAATCATTGGTGAGGACCCCAGTCGCGCACAGGAATTTCTAGCGCAATTGTCTATAGTGTATCGCTATATTCTGGATAATAAGGATAAGGAGACCGTGTCCCTCGGTCGTGAAATCGATTGCTTAAAGGCATTGTTACATGTGCAGGAAGATCGCCATCCTGATGCGGTCAATATAGAAATCAATATTTCAGAACAACAGCGCAATCTACGTATTATTCCGCTCACCTTACACACATTGGTAGAGAACGTATTCAAGCATAATGTGCTTTCCAAGATAACGCCGATCAATATGAAAATTGAGGTGCGAGATAATGATAGTCTCATTGTTGAAAACGACCTTCGCCCAAAGTTGGATGTAGAGTCGTATAATATCGGGATCGAAAATTTGTCCAGGCGGTATGAACTATTGATCCACAAAGGCCTCAGCATTATGCATTCCAAATCTGTATTTCAGGTGGAAATCCCCTTTATAGGCGCCGAGGCCCGTATTTAATGGATGTATTGATTGTTGAGGATGAACCGCTTGCGGCGGAGCGATTAAAAGATTTATTCAGCGCTGTTGCACCCGCCAGCAAAATTGTTGGCCTCACCGCCTCTATCAACGAAACGCTTCAATGGTTGCAGCGTCATCCGGCGCCTGACTTGGTCATGATGGATATTAATTTGGCCGACGGCAGTTGTTTTTCTTTATTCGAAGTGTGCGATATTACCGCGCCAATTATCTTTTGCACGGCCTATGACGAATATGCGCTAAAGGCGTTTCAGTCCAACGGCATTGCCTATCTTCTGAAACCAGTAGTTGAGGCGGATTTACGTGGTGCGCTGGGGAAACTTGAGCAACTGCATCAATCGTTTAAGAGGCGTGGCGCTGGTTATCGGCAAGTCATACGAGATATAGGTACGGCGGGAGCCGGTTATAAATCACGCTTTCTCATCAGGGCCGGTGAGAAGCTGTTGCCGATTCTCACCAGCGACATTGCCTGCTTCATGGCTGAAGAACATGGCCTCAAAGCGTACTTGTTACAGGGTGACAGTTATTTTCTCGACTATACGGTTGTCGAACTGGACTGGAGAGCATTCTCAATCCGAAAAACTTTTTTCGCATTAGCCGGCAGGCGATTATTTCGGATCAGGCTGTGACTTCCGCGAGTGCTAATTTGCGCAACGCGCGGGTTAGCCTCGAAAAAATCGGGCTGGATTTACCCATTGCCAGAGAACGGGCGAAAGAATTCCACGAATGGTTGGGACGTTAATCCAAACCTTATAAGTCCCCGACTTTAGGCTGCCCCTACAATTTATTAGATTCTACCGTACTCATGGTGCATTCCTCCGAGATGGGGAATCGATTTAATTACGTCGAAAGTTGAATTCGGTCTTGGAACGGGCGTGTCTTTTTTCAAGGCTCAAATGCCCGCGCGCATCTCAGTTTGGAGAAGAATGCGCCTGTTCCAAGATCAATTTCAGCTTCAGGTACAGTCAAATCAACGTCACATCTCGGAGGATTGCACCATGAATATGCCAGAATCTAATATATGGTAGGGGCAGTTAGATCAGACGGATTGCACCGCGAATTCACCAGAATATAATAAATACTTGAGATAAATAGAAAACCGAAAGCACATAGACTTGGGCTCTCAATCCAAAAATACACACCCGCATAGCTTGTCGATCGATCGTGAAAGCACGGTTTCGCTTCAAGAACAGCTCCGCCGTCAGATTATTGACGCGATAGCAATAGGAACGCTGCCAAGCGGCATGCGTCTGCCTTCAAGCCGTCAACTCAGCGCCGATCTTGAGATATCGCGAAACACTGTTGCGGCGGTCTATGACCGGCTAATCGCAGACGGGCATCTAAGCAGCAGCGACCGCAGCGGCGTTTATGTCCGCGATGACAGAACCGGATTGGAGCGTGACCGAAACCGCGTAACGGGGCCTAACCCTCGTGAAAGCGATATGCGATGGCGCAATCGGCTTTCACTTGATGCAGAAAGTTTGTTCCCGGCAGCGTTGCCGCCGGATTGGGAAAAATACCCATTTCCATTTTTTGAAGGGCCTTTTGATCGGTCGCTTTTCCCGGTGCAGGAATGGCGCGATGCGAGCCGGCGGGCGTTGACCGTTTCTGAAATTGAGGACTGGACAGGTGACGTTGGCGATGCCGACGATCCGATGTTGATCGACGAACTACGGCGAAAAATCCTCCCTCAAAGGGGAATTACGGCGCGACCGGAAGAGATCCTTGTAACGACCAGCGCTCAGCAAGCGCTGTATTTTGCAACAGAGCTGTTTGTAAATTCCCGGACTGTCGTTGGGCTTGAGAACCCATGCAATCCTGAACTTCGAACAGTGCTCACGCGAAAGCGCGCGCGTCTTGAACATAATGATGTTGATGAAGATGGAATGATTCTTAATTTTGATCGTTTAGGAAAATGCGGTCTCCTGTTTATATCTCCAGGCCGCCAACGCCCCACAGGCGTGACGATGTCGGATGAGCGCCGCAAAGCGTTATTGGATTTTGCAACCCAGAACGAGATCATCCTTGTCGAAGATGATTATCAGTGGGAGGCAGACTTCGCCACGTCCAATTCAGTAGCTCTTCGCGGCGCTCCCGGCGGGCAAAATGTGATTTACGCCGCCACATTGGCGCAGCCCCTGGCGCCGGCTGTCAGGTTGGGCGTGCTTGTTGCGCCAGCGCCAGTCATTCGCGCGGCGCGCAAATTGCGCCGCATCACATCGCGCCATCCCGCGTTGAGCATTCAAAGAACATTCGCACACATGTTGGGGCTCGGACATTACGCTGCGGCGTTACGAAGAGTAGAGCAAGCTTTCGCAGACAGAATGGCCGCTCTACGTGAGGCGTTGAATTATTACTTGCCGACAAAAATATCGATTTTGCCGACGCAGTTAGGCGCCGCGGCCTGGATAACCGGCCCGCCCGAATTGGACGCCAACCGACTGGGCAAGGCTGCTGAGGCTTATGGCGCACTCATTGAGCCAGTGGACGCGTATTATGCCGAGCGAGCGCCGCAAAACGTATTCCGTCTCGGCGTTACCGGCATACCGGAAGACCGTATTCGCGAAGGTGTTTCGGTTGTTGCCAAAGCATTTCGTGAGTCTTTGGATCTGCCTTCTCTGGAGTCTAAGTTTGATGAAAGCCGTGCATTATCCGGCGCCGCGTTAAAACGCGCGTGTTCCGGCGCCACTTTGCTATGTAAAACCGTTTACGGCGATCCTTGCACAATTGTTCTGGCGCGCAACGGCGACATGAATGGACGGGCAGGTTTTGCCAATGAGGAACAAGACACAGGCAAATGGTGGATCGACGATGATTACTGGTGCCGGCAGTGGACCGAATGGGCCTATGGCGAGACAGCCAAATTCCGCGTCATGATTACCGGCGACAGGATTCAGTGGTTTAATCCCTCTGGCCGGCTCATCGATTGGGCTGTGATCGTTCGTGCAAATGGCAAAAAAGCCACGAAACCAGAGAATCAAGAACTGGCTCCATAGAAAATTCAAACTGGCTCTATTTCCGTGGCCTCCTCAAAGACACAATCGCTAACGGTGGGACTGCTTTCGGGCGGTTTATGGTGTTCGCATACCCGTTTTGGGGGAGAAGTTTGTGTCTGTCTTTTCAATAGCAGGCCTGCAACTTGAGCTGGAAACAGACGATAATCTCGATTTGCTATGCGAAGAAATTCGCAAGGTGCGAAGACGGTTTCCATGGTTGCAAATGGTGGTGCTTGGCGAGCTGAGCGCTTTTGGAACGGATACAAAAAAAGCACAGCCCCTGCCGGGGGATGCAGAAAATCAGTTCGCCGCGGTCGCAAAGGAAACGGGCCTGTGGTTGGCGCCGGGCAGCCTTTACGAGAATGATAACGGCGTAATTTTTAACACCACGCCAATCATTAACCCCGATGGGGTGGTCGTTGCCCGACACCGTAAGATTTTTCCATTCCTTCCGTATGAAGAAAAAGTGGCCTGCGGTGAAGAATTTACGACATTCGATATTGATGGGGTTGGACGGTTCGGGGTCTCGATTTGCTACGATATGTGGTTCCCGGAAACGACGCGGTCACTCGTTTGCGCCGGCGCAGAAGTTATTATTCATCCGACTCTCACCAATACGGTAGACAGAGATGTCGAGCTCGCGATTGCACGAGCGAATGCTGCGTCTAATCAGTGTTATTTCATCGATATAAACTCCGCCGGGCCGCTCGCCTTTGGACGGTCAATCGTTGCCGGTCCTGGTGGCGAAATCATCCATCAAGCCGGGACGGGACGGGAAATAATCACGGTCGATATCGACCTTGATTATCTACGGCGTGTTCGCGAGCGCGGTTGGCAGGGGCTCGGACAACAGCTGAAGAGTTTTCGCGATAATCCGGTTCGTTACACGGCGTATGGCGCAGGGCGAAACTCGCCTGCGCTGAATGCTCTGGGAGAGTTGAAAAAATCGCCCAAGCAAGAATGAGTAAAGAACGAAAATGACGAGTGTACAGAACAATCTATGTGGGGAAGGTTTAGGAGAAAGATCATGAGTAAGACAAAATCAGTTCAAAATAAAACAGCTATGGGAGCGTTCGCCTGTCTCCTGTTGGGGTCAACCGCGCTAACGTCTGGCGCTGCCTTTGCGCAAACAGATGGAGATGAGGCCAAGCGTGACGTCATTGTCGTCACCACGCAACGACGAGAAGAAAATATTCTCGATGTTCCCTACAACATTACCGTTATTTCTGGCGAGGCCATTGAAGATTCAATTACGCTGGATAATGCAGAGCTTTTCCGGTCAATCCCGGGCGCCGGACAAATTGATCAAGGCCCAAGGAATCTTCAATTCAACAGTATTCGCATACGCGGGCTAAATGTTGACAGTTCTGCATTTGGAGATTTTCTCCTCGGGTCTACGCCAACGGTTTCGACCTATGTGAACGAAACACCGGTTTTTGCAAATCTGGCGCTGATCGACCTTGAGCGCGTAGAAGTTCAGCGCGGACCGCAAGCAACCCTCTATGGCGCCGGCGCTTTGGGTGGAACGGTCAAATATCTCACGCGGAAACCGCAACTCGGCGAAGTTGAAGGACGCATTAGCGCCACAGGTTCAAGCGTGGATGGTTCGGGCAGCTTAGGCTACACGACGGGGCTCATTTTCAATGCGCCGTTAGGGGAAAAATTCGCTATACGCGCCAATGTTCTGTGGCAGGACTATCCTGGCATCACGGATTACACGAACCTTTATGTCTTGGATGCAAGCGGCGTTCCCGTACAACCAAATGGAATTTTTGACCGCGGGTTTGACTCCACTCAATATGAATCTGTTGAAGACGTGGATGATTATGAGAGCATTTATGCACGCATCAGTGCGCTCTGGGCGCCGGCTGACGGTGTGGAATTCGTTGCCAACTATTTCTATCAGTCCGACGACAGCGGAGGACGCCGTCAGCCCAGTCAAGGCGTTGATGGGCTAGGCAACGCTTATGGAAAATATGAAAATGGCGCCGTTATTAGAGAGCCTGCCGACCGGAACGTGCACTTAGGCTCGCTTGAAGCCAACATAGACCTTGGTTTTGCTACGCTGACATCTGCCTCTTCATACTATGAGAACAAAGGCTCTAGCGAGACAGACAACACCGGGTTCTTCGCAAATAATCTGGCGCAGTTCTATTATTCAACATATTATGTCTTTCCGCGACCGCTATATACGGCGGAGCGTACTTTTTCCGACAAAGCATTTGTTCAAGAAGTTCGGGTCGTTTCAAACACCGATGGGTTTGTTGATTACGTCCTGGGCGTTTTCTATCAGGATCAAACGCGGACCGCGACGCAAGTCAGCGATCTCGTTGGATTCGAAGCATGGGCTGACGCATTTTTCTTCTTTGACTTTGTGTTCACGGACAATGTTTTCGATTTTTCACGCAATGAGGACTATCGGGAAATCGCCGTTTTTGGCGAGGTCACGTTAAACCTCACCGACGACTTAAAGCTGACCGGCGGCGCGCGCTGGTTCGATAATAAATCAACAACCAACACACTTGTTCGTGCGGGGGTATATACATTTTTTAATGGCGAAGCGGACACGACATTTACAGCCGAGGATAACGATGTTCTCTTCAGGGCGAACCTTGCCTATGAAGTTGGCGACGACGACCTTATCTATGCAACGTTTTCGGAAGGTTATCGTCGTGGCGGCAGCAACGGTGTTCCCACCGTCGGTCAGTTCGCAAACAATCCTGCATGGCTGGTTTTTGGGTCGGATAAAGCCACAAACTACGAAATCGGGTTCAAGGGAACGGCTGGCGGTATTCGCTATGATCTCAGCGGTTTCTACATTGATTGGGACAATCCGCAGTTTAATACATCAACGCCGAACGGGTTTTTCTTTGCCGTCGCAAATGCAGCAGAAGCAAGAACCGCCGGTATTGAGCTGCAACTCAACGGAAGTCTGGCTGATGACCGCTTAAATTACGGCATCGGTTACGCGTTTGTTGATGCGGAACTGACAGCTGATTTTGTCGCGCCGCCGGGCTTTGGCAGCATGATCGGTACGCCTGTAGCCGCAGATGGCTCGCCTTTACCCGGCGTGGCGCGTCATTCACTAAATTTTGCAGCCGATTATACGGTTCCGTTGAGCTCCAATTATAGTCTCATAAGCCGGGTTGACGGGTTCTACCAATCATCGACCCAAAACGTACTTGATCAGGGTGTTTTAAACGCCGAGGCGTTTAGTGGGTTTTCAATTTGGGATCTGACCTTTACACTTGCGGCTGAGGACTGGAATGCATCGTTCTTCATTAAGAACGTTGCAAATGAGGACGGTACTACCGGCGCGTTCACGCCGGACGCATTCGGGCCTGTTCCGGCCGCTGATTTCTTCGGCAGTAACTCACGTCAGTTTATTGCTTTGCCGAGAACATTTGGGATTGCCTTTAACTATAATTTCTAGACACTTTGCAGCGGCCGGGAAACCGGTCGCTGCTTTGAACAATTATGACGTTGGGTGATGCCGGAAAAACTTGCCACTGCTGAAAAAGCGGAGCTCGACCAGTTCCGCATGGCCGCCAGTGACTTCCTTCAGGGCAGTCGTTTTGCGGAGGCGGAAGCTGTATGCGAAAAGATGGTGCGTGATTTTCCCAAAGAGCCTGACGGTTGGGTTTTCCATGCGCGCATAGCACAACGGCAAAATAATTTTTACGGCGCTGCTGCCCATACGAGGCGGGCCCTGGACATAGCGCCAGGCCGCCTGGATGTGCACCTGGTTGCAGCGGAAAGCCAAATCTACATCGGCCGCATCGCAGAAGCGATTGCAGCGCTTAACTGCATTAAAAAAGATGCACATGCAGATGATGCAGCGTTCAGGCAGCTGTCAGCGCTTTACACGCAACTCGGCCGCCATCAAGACGCCTACTATTGTGCGCAAAGAGCGCGCGACCTTTCTCCGCATTCGTTAAACCGGCTTTACCTCGTCGCCAGCGCGGCGATTGCCGTCGGCAAGATGAAGGAAGCGGAAAAACTCCTGGATGAGATAATCAAGGCAGCGCCAGATGAAGGGGACATTTATTATAACCGTTCAACGCTTCGAAAACAGACAGCCAACGACAACCATGTTGATGAATTGCGCAGACGGCTGAATAAGCTACGGCAAGGCGACCACCGTGAAGCACCGGTGTGTTATGCGTTAGGTAAAGAACTTGAAGACCTTGGCGAACATCAAGACGCTTTTCATGCATTTGTTCGTGGCGCAAAATCTCGTCGAGCAAGGCTCGCTTATGACGTCGGTATGGATGAGCAGGCGGCAGATGATATCATCGAAACATTTAATGTAGCCTGGGCTCATAAAACGCCTGATGGCGCAGAAAACGAAGGCCCCATATTTGTTCTCGGCCTGCCCCGGAGCGGCACAACGCTGGTCGATCGGATATTAAGCGCCCATAGCAAAGTGACCAGCCTGGGTGAAGTCAACGACTTTGCTTATGCCGTCGTCCGCACCGGCTATCCGGCAGTGAACAAACAAGACCTTATCAGGCGAACGGCAAACGCTGATTTACGAGAGCTTGGAGAGGCGTATTGGGACGCGCTTTGCGGATATGGCGAGGCCGGCGCCTATTTCATAGATAAAACGCCGGCGAATTACCTCTATCTTGGCCTTATTGCAAAAGCGCTTCCCAATGCGCGCATTGTCCATGTGCGCCGGCATCCTATGGCCTCAGGATACGCGATGTATAAAACGCTTTTCCGCATGGGGTATCCTTTCTCATACGACTTCAAAGACATCGGCCGTTACTACCTCGCATATGATCGATTGATGACGCATTGGAAAAACATGTTTCCTGGTCGAATACTGGATGTTCAGTATGAGGCGCTTGTTGACGATCAAGAGGCGGTCAGTCGCACCATACTCGCCCATTGTCGGTTGCATTGGGAAGAGGAGTGCATCGAATTCCATCGCAGCGCCGCGCCGACCGCGACCGCCAGCGCAGCTCAGGTGCGGCAACCAATTTATCGCGAGGCTAGAGATTTGTGGCGCACGCATGAAACAGCTCTAGCGCCGCTTGCTAAAGTATTGAAGGAAGGCGGTATGGAATGTCAGTGACGCGTTGGCGCCTGGTTTTTGCGTGTATGATGTTCTCGGCTGCGATGAGCGCGCCGACGCTTCACGCACAAACACTATTTCTTGAAGATTTTCAGGATGGCGATGCAAATGGTTGGCAGTCCGGAGGCGACGGCGATGTGCAAGTTACTGCCTATCAGGGCAATTACTCCTTACGGCTAACAAAACGCGCGATGGCGTTTATCACTTTGAAAGTTGAAGGCCCGCCTGAAGTGACAGTGTCTATGGCTTTTGCAGCGCTTGATCTTGAGGGAAAGGACGCTTGCATTGCAGAAGCTTCAAACGACAATGGCGCCAACTGGATAGAATTCAACCGAGTTGAAGATGGCGGCGATGATGGGTTCACCCTACATACAGGCGCTCAACGCATCGCATCGCCGACGAAAGGCGCGTCTTTCATCGTCAGGCTCCGCGTTGCCGGGAATGGTGATAATGACACTTGCTGGGCGGATAATATCCGCATCACTGCGCGGCCTCAACAATCATCACACGATCAATCCGGACCGCGACAGCAACTTTCTTTGGCGTTTTTGATCGGCGACGAGAGGCTGCAAAGCCCTGTCGCCATGCAGGCATATACTCAGGCCGCAGATGCACAGGCGTCGGCCGGACGTTTTGAAGGCAAGTTAAAGTTCGAATTCAAGCAAGAGCGAAGCGCCATCAAAGTATTGCGTGATAATTTCAACTTCATGGTTGACCCCCTTCCAGGCATCAAGCACCCACCGAGTTTTGAGTTGGATTTTGTTCAGTCAGAAAATAATTTGATTCCTACAACCAGAGGTCTCATTCGGACAGACAATGAAGCCTGGGATCTAATCGTTGAGCCCGGACGTGTATGGCGCGAGCCCGGCGATGATGGCTATACGCGCGCAGCTGTCCCGTTTGCGTTGCAAGAACGCAATGCGAACTGCACCCATAACGGTGTTTTGACATTCATATTTAAACCCGGCGGAGATATCTCTCGGGCGGCATATCAAATCGTATCGGAAACATGTTTTTATTTTCAGTTTGATATGTGGGGTGTGGCGGAGACAAGTTATACGCCCCAGCACGTAGCCAACGCGGATGCAATTGTAGCAGCCTACAAGCAAGAAATGAGCGGCAAGCTGCCGATCAAACCCATCGCTGAGCTTGGCGCAGATTACCCTGCGATTGATCCGGATGCGTTCGCTGCCCCGATGGATGTAACGCCGGAGTACCTCACCACCTATGGTGTTGTTATTGAAGGCGTCCATTATCGCGGCGGCTGCTTGACGCGCTATGGCCCCTACCCTTTCTGCGAGAGCGTTGCTCTGCCGTCTTATTCCACAGCAAAATCAGTTTTTGCCGGTCTCGGCATGATGCGGCTGGAGCAGCTTTACCCCGGCGCGATGAATACGTTGATTGATCAGTATGTGCCGGAATGCGCCGCCGTCGGCTGGCGCGATGTGACATTTGGCAATGCTCTCGACATGGCGACCGGGAGATATAATTCTCGTGCGCGCGAAGCCGATGAGAATGCTTCCGTTCTGGACGGGTTCTTTATCGTTCTATCCCATGCGGACAAAATCAAACGCGCTTGCACATCATATCCCAACAAGTCTGACCCTGGACAGCAATGGGTTTATCACACGTCGGATCATTATATTCTGGGAACGGCAATGCAGTCCTTTCTGCGCGAGCGCATTGGAGATGAAGGCGACATATATAAAGACTTATTAGTCGATCCTGTCTGGAAACATATTGGCCTTTCGCCCGTGACATACACAACGCGCAGAACGCGCGACAGCGTTCGCCAACCCTTTGTCGGCTGGGGACTGACCTATTTGCCCGATGACATTGCCAAGTTCGCACAATTTATCGCTGTTGACGGCGGCATTCACGATGGTGCGCCGTTAGTCAATACTGGCCTGTTAGCGTCCGCATTGCAGGAAGATAAATCTGACCCCGGACTGCCGGCGCCGGATAAGAACTTCCGTTACAATAACGGTTTTTGGGCATGGAATGCGGGCGGCGTGCTGCAATGTGACAGCCCTGTTTGGATGCCGTTTATGTCAGGTTTTGGCGGTGTGTCCGTCGTGCTAATGCCCAATGACGTCATCTATTATTACGTGAGTGATAATCAGGAATTTTCATGGGCCCGCGGCGTTCAGGCTGCAGACAAATATAAGCCCATGTGCGGCACAGGGGATAACCATGGTTGAAACCGCTGATGCCGCCATAGAAGATAGGAATCTATTTCCCAAAGCATCGCCTGACAGTCTCATTGCTGCGATCATGCTTGCTTTTCTTGCAACGGCGGGCCTTTTTTATGTCAATATAATGGCGGCGATCGTTGATGGGCTTGTCTCCGGCATGGGCATCAGCGAAAGCGCGGCTGGCAACATTGGCTCGGCGAATATTTATGGCGCGGCGTTGGGCGCGCTGTTTGCTGTGACGGTTGTTAAGCATTTCCCATGGCGGCCCATGGCGCTTGTTGCGCTTTTTGGCCTTATCGCTCTTGACCTCGGATCGATACCGGTCACGTCTGCTGACGTATTGCTAGGAGTGCGCCTGGTCCACGGTTTATTTGGCGGTTTTCTGGTTGGCGTTGCTTTTTCCATCATTGCACGAACGAAATCACCCGACAGGGCATTTGGAACACTCCTATTTGTGCAGTTCGGTCTCGGCGGTTTGGGCGTGATGTTCTTGCCGCGGCTCGTGCCAATATATGGCACACAAGCGCTTTTCCTTTCACTTGCTGCATTTAGCTTGGTGACGCTGTTGATGGTGCCTTTCCTGGACCGATATCCTGTAGATCGTCAAACACGCACAATGACATCCCAAGGCCGTGTGAAGACATTTCCACTTTCCATGACCTTGCTGGCTATCTTTATATTTCAAGCAGCAAATATGGCGCTGCTTGCGTTCATCATTCGCCTCGGCCTCAATTACGGACTCGACCGAAATTATGTCAGCATGGCGCTCGGTCTTGCAACATGGGTGGCGCTGCTTGGACCTTTGGTTGTGATGATTATTGGCATTCGCTTTGGACGGTTTTGGCCGTTGCTTTTGGGAATGGCTTTGACTTTAGGCGGGACGGGCTTTTTCCATTTGAGCGGACAGCCATGGGCGTATTTGTTAGCAAACTGCGCAACGGGAATTACCTGGGGCATGGTGATTGCCTACTTGCTTGGCATGACAGCAGAGTTCGACAAAGCCGGAAGGCTGTCAGCGTTCGGCGGGTTTATTTCAAAACTTGGGCTTGCCACAGGGCCCGTTATCGCCGGGCGCATACTTGATGCGGGGTTCGGTTTTGGTTCTCTCATTAATTTTGCACTGATCGGTCTTGGGCTGAGCGCTATGGTGATGCTGCTGCCCGCATTGAACTTGGATCGCACTGCGAAACCTCAAAGTTAAGCGGCGCTCGCCCATATCCAAAAACGAAGGACGCAGAGGGTATTCGATATGTCGACAAATGATGATCTATTAAACCGGCGATACAACGCTGTGCCGCGCGGCGTTGCTACAGCCGCGCCTATTTTCATTGACCATGCTGAGAATGCAGAAATGTGGGATGTCGAGGGACGTCGCTACATTGATTTCGCCAGCGGCATTGCGGTCCTCAATACGGGGCATTGTCATCCTAAGGTTATTGCCGCCGCGCATGCGCAAATTGACAAAGTCACCCATACGGCGTTTCAGGTTGCGGGTTATGAAGCGTATATCGAACTGGCGGAGCGGCTGAATGAACGCGCGCCAATCCGCGAAGCCAAGACCATACTCTTCTCAACCGGCGCTGAGGCGGTTGAGAATGCAGTAAAAATTGCACGCGCGGCGACTGGTCGCTCCGGCGTCCTCGCCTTTTCTGGCGGTTTTCATGGGCGCACGATGATGACAATGGCAATGACCGGAAAAGTTGTTCCCTATAAGGATGCCTTCGGGCCAATGATTGCGGATGTCTATCATGCGCCGTTCCCCATCTCACGCTACGGCATTGATGTTCCGGCGACGTTAAACGCTTTAGAGCACATATTCAGAGCGGATATCGCCCCTTCCCGTTTGGCTGCAATTGTCATTGAACCCGTTCAGGGTGAAGGCGGGTTTCATGTTGCGCCAGTTGAGCTGTTACAGAAATTACGGTCCCTATGTGATGAATACGGAATAATGCTGATTGCAGACGAGGTTCAATCTGGATTTGCCAGAACAGGTAAATTATTCGCCATCGAACATTCAGGCGTTGAGCCAGATTTCATTACATCCGCGAAATCTCTGGCTGGCGGTTTTCCTTTATCCGCTGTCATCGGCAAAGCGGATATTATGGATAGCGTTGGTCCGGGCGGCCTTGGGGGCACCTATGCCGGCTCTCCTGTCGCCTGCGCAGCAGCGCTCGCTGTGATAGATGTGATCGACGAGGAAGGCCTGCTTGATCGTTCCGTAGCACTCGGCGCGCATCTCACCGAACGGCTTGAGAAATTTTCACGCCGCGATGACCTTTTACCAATCGACGCTATTCGCGGGCTAGGCTCTATGGTCGCATTCGACATTGTCACAACGCGCGGCGGCGAAAAACCCGATGGCGCGGCGGCGAAGCGTGTAACCGCAAAAGCTCTCGACCATGGGCTCGTTTTATTAAGTTGCGGCGTTTCAGGCGAGACAATCAGATTTCTTTACCCCTTAACGATCTCTGACGCCCTGCTTGATGAAGGGCTCGATGTTGTTGAAAAAGCATTGGCGGCATAAGGCCATGAATTTAAAACTACTAGTTTGCATCGCTCTAATTTCTGTTACTAGCTGCGCCGAAGGGCGACACCCAGCTGATCTCATCATATATAACGGCCCTATATTTTCTGCGAACGACAAACATGACTTCTACCGAACCATTGTCATATCCGATGGAATAATCATTGCAGCCGGCAGTGATGATCTCCTTGAGAAATACAAAGCTGATCAAACAATTAATCTTGAGGGACGGTTAGCGCTTCCAGGATTTAACGATGCGCATACGCATCTTCGCGGCAGGCCTGATCGTTGGATCAACCTATCTGAAACTAAGTCAATCACTGCACTCCAAAACCTGGTGCGACAGAAGGCTGAAGCACTAGGGCCCGGCGCCTGGATCACCGGCTATGGGTGGTCCGAAGACCGTTTGGAGGATGGGCGCAAACCTTCACGGCTTGATTTGGATGCTGTAGCACCCAACAATCCTGTCTTTCTTACGCGCGAAGGAGGCCATAGCGGCGTTGCAAACTCTCTTGCTTTGGAAATCGCGGCATTAAGTGCGGCCTCCCCCAATCCGGATGGCGGCGTGCTGGAGCGTTTCGATGACGGCGCGCTTTCAGGTATTATTCGCGAACGTCGCGACCTTATTAACAGGCATATTCCTGATGGAAATCCGGCGGAAATAAAAGCAGACCTGGAACAACGGTTAGGAGATCAGTTCCGGTTAGGAATTACGAGCCTCACCGATGCATCGACCAGCATTTCTGATTATCGGGAAATCTGGAGCGCGGTATATGAACAATCACGCAGCCCTCTGCCGCGCGCAACAGTGCAAATTAATTCTGGCTTCGGAAATTTATCCGCCGCAGATGCATTCGCGCAACTTACAGAGTTTGGGTTGCAAACAGGCGATGGCGATGAGCAGCTCAAGGTTGGGCCGCTCAAAGTTTTTGTAGATGGCGGATTCACAGGTCCCGCAGCCTGGACGCGCGAGCCGTATAAAGACGACCCCGATTATTTTGGGTCCCTTTCCGTATCGCTCGATGAATTGGCTGTTCTTGCAGATGAAGCGCATGAGGCAGGTTGGCAGCTAGGGTTTCACACGATTGGCGATGCGGCAATTGAAGAAACTGTTGATATTTTTAGCCGCATCCTTGAGCGCGCCCCCCGCGTCGACCATCGGCACTATCTCAACCATTTCACAGTCATGCCGACGGGACCAACCATGAAGCTCATGGCCGATCATGGCATCGGCATTATTCAGCAGCCAAATTTCACCTATAGTCTTGAAGGCCGCTACACGGCGTATTTATCGGGGCCGCGACTGGCCCATAACAACTCCATTGCGACGCCGATAGGTTATGGAATTAAAATGGCTTTTTCATCGGACATTATTCCGATGGGCCCGCTTGTCGGCGTCTACGCAGCGGTTACGCGCAAGGGTGAATCAGGGACCGTCTATAGTCCGGAAGAACGTATCGGTGTGCTAGAGGCGCTGAGGATGTATACGGCCGGCGGCGCCTATTTCACATTTGAAGACCACAAGAAAGGACAGATTTCGCTAGGCATGATGGCTGATATCGTTATTCTTGATCGCGACATCACCGGAACGCGACCGAAGCAAATACTCGATGCGCAAGTTGATATCACCATCCTCAACGGTGAAGTCGTCTATGAGCGCGGCGTTGATTAATACTTGATATAGAAGATTGAGCCGCGAGAGACCTAATGAACAAGCCAACCAATAAAAAGCCCCGTCTGAAACGCGTCCTTGGACGTTTTGATGTTGTCTCGCTGGGGTTCGGCGCGATGATCGGATGGGGCTGGGTTATCCTGGCGGGGCTATGGATATCCCAAGCAGGGGTTTTGGGCGCAAGCCTCGCCTTTTTCCTCGGCAGCATCGCGATCATTGTAATTGGATTAACTTACGCCGAACTTGCTTCAGCATTGCCTTTCGCTGGCGGTGAGCACGCCTATACCGAACGCGCCTTTGGCAAGACGGTTTCTTTCATTTGCACCTGGTCGATTATTTTCGGTTATGTGTCGGTGGTTGCATTCGAAGCCATCGCTTTACCGGTGGCGGTTGTTTACCTCTTTCCGGAATTCAAGATAGCGCCTTTGTGGGTGGTTGCCGGATACACCGTCCACGCCAGCGAAGTGGCGCTGGGCGCCGGCGGAGCCATCCTTATCACAATGATAAATATCCTCGGCGTGCGTGTTGCGGCGCGTGTTCAGTCGGTGGTTTTGGTCTTAATACTTCTTGCAGGGCTCGTTTTACTGAGCGGCAGCGCGACTAGTATGAACGCGATGCACTTCGATCAGCCTGCCTGGAAAGGGCTTGCGGGCGTCTTCTCTGTTATTGTCATGGTGCCGTTTCTATTCGTTGGATTTGATGTCATTCCGCAATCAGCAGAAGAGATCGACGCGCCAAAACGTGAAATCGGACGCGCACTTGTTCAATCAATTATATTTGCGGTGATATTTTATCTGCTGATTGTTTTCGCTGTCGGTCTGGCGCCGGCGTCAAAGGATAGCTTTGACCTGGCGGCGGCAGATGCGGCCGGCGCCTATTGGAGTTCGCGAACCGCTGCACAATTCATAGTCATCGCCGGGATCGGCGGCATTTTGACAAGCTGGAATGCATTCCTGATTGGCGGCAGCCGGGCGGTATTTGCATTGGCGCGTTCCGGACAGTTACCCGCCTTTTTGGGCAAGGTGCACCCCAACTTTGGTACGCCATGGCCAGCGATCTTGTTAATTGGAATACTGTCTGTTTTTGCCCCGATGCTTGGACGCAACGCCTTGGTGTGGATCGTAAACGCTGGCGGGTTTAGCATTGTTGTTGCGTATCTATTCGTTGCTGCGGCGTTTTTGAAATTGCGTCGCAGCGAGCCGTTGCTGGAACGGCCCTATAAAACGCCGGGCGGCGTATTGACCGGCGTTGCAGCACTCATTTTCAGCATCGCTTTGTTGGCGCTTTACCTGCCTGGCTCGCCAGCGGCCCTTCAATGGCCCCATGAATGGGGACTGCTGGCAGTGTGGTTTGGATTAGGGCTCTTGTTTTTACTCATGGCGCGAAACAAAAGTGAATCTAATAAATAATGGAGCGAGCAGTGGTTGCGCATCTGATTAATGATAAGGCTTATATTGGCGGTGAATGGCGCGGCGCCGATGACGGTACGACGTTTGATGTCAGCAATCCCTCGACCGGAGCGGTCATCGCCAGCGTCCCCAATATGGGCGCCGGTGAGGCCCGCGCAGCCATCACCGCAGCGGGCCCTGCGTTCGAACAATGGCGTGAGCAGACAGGGAAAGAACGAAGCGTAATCCTTCGGCGCTGGTTTGAGTTGATCATGGCCGAGCAGGAAGATCTGGCGCGCCTTTTAACGCTTGAGCAGGGAAAACCACTCGCAGAAGCGCGCGGAGAGATCGCCTATGGCGCTTCTTTCATTGAATGGTTTGCGGAGGAGGCAAAGCGTACCTACGGAGAAACAATCCCAGGCCATATGCGTGACAAAAGACTGATCACAATCAAACAGCCTGTGGGGATAACAGCAGCAATTACGCCGTGGAATTTTCCCAATGCGATGATTACGCGAAAAGCCGGCGCCGCGCTTGCTGCGGGGTGTGCGATGATCGTGAAGCCCGCGGAGCAAACGCCGCTGTCTGCGCTTGCGTTAGCTTCACTCGGCGACAAAGCGGGACTGCCGCCCGGCGTTTTTTCAGTTATCACTGGCGATGCCGCCAAGATCGGCGGTGAGCTTACAGCCAATGAGGCCATTCGTAAGCTGACTTTTACAGGCTCGACGGAAGTTGGCCGGCTGTTGATGCGCCAATGTGCGGACACGATCAAAAAACTATCCTTAGAGCTGGGCGGCAATGCGCCTTTTATGGTTCTTGATGACGCCGATTTAGACAAAGCCGCCGCTGCGGCAATTTTATGCAAGTTTCGAAATGCAGGCCAGACATGCGTCAGCGCTAATCGCATCTATGTTCAAGAGGGTGCATATGATGGGTTTGTTGAAAGACTATCGCGGCTTGCTTCGACGTTGAATGTTGGCGACGGCATGGATGACGGCGTGCAAATCGGCCCGCTGATTGATGCGGCGGCGGTGGACAAGGTCGAGGCGCATTTAGCCGACGCCTTAGATAAAGGCGCCTCGGTAACAACCGGCGGGAAGCCGCACGCACGCGGCGGCTTATTTTTTGAACCAACGGTTTTGACTGGCGCCACGCAGACCATGAAAATCGCTCATGAAGAGACCTTCGGGCCGCTGGCCCCGGTGATAAAATTCAAAACTGATGATGAGGCCATTGCTCTCGCCAATGATACGCAATTCGGACTGGCCGCTTATCTGTTCACGCAAAACCTATCGCGCGCATTCAAAACCGCTGAAGCGATTGAGGCCGGCATGGTGGGTATTAACACCGGCATCATCTCAACGGAAGTCGCGCCCTTTGGCGGCGTCAAACAATCCGGGCTCGGAAGAGAAGGCGGGCGTCAGGGCGTCGAAGAATATCTCGAAACAAAATATCTTTGCCTTGAAGTCTGAGATGACATAATTGGAACCTTGAGCGCTTGGCCTTCTCGATGAATCTTAAACCAAATTAAGTAATATATTTTCGGGCATCCTTTGCCCCAAAAAAAATTGAACCGAGTAAGTTCTGCGGTAGACCGCTCGCCGACAAAGCGACTTGTTCCAGTAATGCGGCGCGCGGAATTTCTTATGCCTATTATTCTTTTTCCCGTGTGAGCAACACGCAGTAACTTTTTGTTGGATTAGCGCTCAACATCATTTACGCGCACGAGAGCGCGTCCCGAATTAATTTCCTCGCCGCATTCGTTGACGCATAGGGTTGTTAAATAAACTAATGACTTTTCCGGTCTGATACGGATGATTTCGACGTTTGCCGTTAGCATGTCGCCGATCTTGGCGGCGCTGTAAAATTCTAGAGACTGCTTGAGGTAGTTTGTACCTGGCCCTGGGAGGCGCATGCCAAGCAGGTAGGAAAAAAGGGCGGCGATCATCGGCTCGGGGACGGTATCGTTGTTTGTCGGTGCGCCGCCGAGCGACACATATGCGGCGACATCGCTTTCGGTAAAGGACCGTTCGATTTGCGATCTGTCTCCGACATTCATTGAGCGCGCCTTTGGGTGGATTCGAGTATGCACAACCCTTCGCAGACGGATGTCTGGTCATGGGTTCTGGTTGCGCGCATCGTCACCGACCAGTGCGAAGAATTATGTTCGGTGAGGCTTGCCTCAAAGCGGATCGGTTCGCCGGCATAGGCGGGGGCGGGGAATTTCAACTCCTGCGAGACTTGCCGCGCTCCTGGCGCCAGTTGATCCGCCAGGCCGCGCAGGATCGTGTAAAGCAGCATGCCGTGTGAAACCGTCCGCCCAAAGTTTGTGCGGGCTGAAAACGTAGGATCAACGTGAATTGGGTTGTCATCTCCGCTTAACGCCGCGAACGCATCAAAATCATCCTGCGTGAGCGTGCGGTCTATGGCGATGTGCGTTTTAGGGATTGCGTTCATGAGCTTAGATTTTTCGCCGCCAACAAGTGTTTTTGAACCTTGCCGGCTGCAGTTCTCGGGAACGCATCAACAAAGACAAACGACTTGGGTACTTTATACGCCGCAAGGTGGTCGCGGCCGTAACGTGTCAGTTCTTCTGCGCTGACTGCCTCCTCCTCTCGCAACAGGATGTAAGCTTGGCCGGCTTCCCCCCATTTTTCATCCTTGACGCCGATGATCGCCGCTTCCAGCACTGCCGGGTGCTTGGCGTAGATATTTTCAACTTCCGCCGGGTAGATGTTTTCGCCGCCGGAAATGAACATGTCTTTTGATCGACCGACAATATAGGTGAAACCGTCGGCGTCTGTCTTCGCCAGATCGCCGGTTTTGAGCCAGCCATCATCCGTAAACGCTGCTTTTGTCGCGTCGGGCGCATTCCAATAGCCCGGTGTAATGCCTGGGCCTTTCAGCTGTATCTCACCAGTTTTTCCGGGTTCGGTTTCCTGGCCGTTACTCGCCACAATGCGCGCCGCGGTCATCATTTGGGGCCGACCGGCAGCGCCAATTTTTTGCGTAACGTGAGCCTCATCCATTAAAAATGCCGTGGGGCCTGTCTCTGTCATGCCATATCCGTTGCAAACAAGCGCGCCGCGTTTGGCGAATTTTTCAACCAATATGTCTGGCAGGGGCGCGCCGCCGCATCCCCAGCTCCTGACTTTCGATAAATCCGCATCCACAAATTTAGGGTGTAGGCTGATTTCTTGATAAACCGCAGGGACGCCGAAAAAGGCGTTGACGGCGCCGCCCTCTAGCAAGGCGATAGTTTTTTCGACATCAAAGCTCGGTAAGATTTTTACCTCACCGCCTGCAAACAAAAATGGCAGCGTATAAAGGTTGATGCCGGCGGTATGGAACAAGGGCAGGAAATTTAAGGTGACATCTTCGGCGCGCAGATCAATGGCTTGCCGCACATTGATGTAGTTGACGACCGCCATCTGATAGGTCTGAATGACGGCTTTGGGTTTGCCCGTCGTGCCGGATGTGTAGAGCAGATACCAGGGCTCATCGCCCGGCCAGAACTCGCGCAGAGGCGTGTGGTCGGCGGCGGCGCAACGTGCGCGATAGCCATTCGTATCGGGACTATCCAGCTCAATAATAGTTGCGTCCGCTGCAACGCCCGTTAATTTGCCTCGATCTTCCGCACCAGTCAGCACAAGCTTCGGGCGGCAATCATCAATAATCGTCTTTAACTCTTTATCAGGCATGCGCCAATTCAAGGGAACCAGGAGGGCGCCAAGCTTAGCGCAAGCAAAGAGCAGCTCAAAAAACTCAATCCGATTGCGGCATAAAATGGCGACACGATCCTGCGCGGCAACGCCCAATCCGGCGAGCATGTTTGCCGCGTCAATCGCAGACCTGTCTAGCGTGCGATAAGTTGTAGATGTACCCGACAGGAGATCGACCATCGCCGTTTTGTCCGGCGTCAGTATGGCCCGCTTTGCAATCAGGTCCGGTATTTCTTTCATCGCAACTGCTTGATTGTCACTCCGGTTTTAAACCGAACTCGAAAAGATCTGCCGCGCCCTTGGCAACCTCGCTTGCGGGGCGCGCATCATCCCATACGCCATAGCGCATGCCTAAAAAGACACTTGCGCCGATCAGCGCCCATGCACGTTGCTCATCATCGCCGGGTTTGATTTCGTTATTTGCAACGGCGTCTTCCAGCCGGCGCTGATAGGCTTTGGCAAATTCCGAATAATATTCGCGATAGGCGTCGGGCGCGACGAATTGGGCCTCATTGACGATGCGGTAAAGGTCGCCGTGTTCACGGACGAATTCGATGAACGCTTCCAACCCCTGGCGCTCAGCGGCGAGCCGATTGGGAGCATCGGCCACTCGCTCAGCGATCCAGCGTCGCGTCAGATGGCCCATATAGGCGACGAGCGCCCGGAAGATCGCCTCCTTGCTTTGAAAATGGACATAAAATGTCCCCATCGCGACGCCGGCATTTTCAGTAATCCGGTTGATCGCCGCCTCATGGAAGCCGCGATCACCAAATTCTTTTTCCGCCGAATCCAGGAGTTTTTGCCAGGTTCGCCGTCCCCGCGCGGTTTTTGGCGTCTTTTCCGAAAGGCTATGGACAAAATCTGATAACTGGTTCATGTTTCAATATGATTGTTGGTTCATGTTTCATCATGAGCCCAATCGGCCCTCAAAGGCAAGCCCGGCGTGGATTTCTCTCCAGCCGCCGGCGAAGATATTGGAGGAAGCCGACGCCGCCATGACGACACTGACCCTTAGCGACGGCGCTAAAATCAACCTGACAATATCGGGTGAAGGCCGGCCTGTGGTGTTTGTTCACGGCTGGGCAATGCATGGCGGTATGTTTGAGCCGCAGCATGATGCGCTGTCAAAAAACTATCAGGTTATCTCGTTTGATCTGCGCGGGCACCGCCATTCCGCTTCCCATGATGCAGCGGCGACGGTTGAACGGCTTGGCGCTGATCTTGTCGAGATTTTTGAGCAGCTTAATCTTCAAGAAGCAGTTTGCGTCGGTTGGTCCATGGGCGCCATGGTCGCGTGGGAGGCGATGACGCAGGAAATATTCGCTCGCCGCGTCAGCGGTCTTGTCATCATCGACATGAGCCCACGCATTTCTAATGACGCCTCCTGGCAGCTTGGTCTTTCTGACGGCCGCCGGCCGCTTGCGGCATTGCGCGCGGCGCAAGCCATGCGCCAGGACTGGCCAGCGATGGTCCATCAGTTCGTACCCAGAATTTTTTCGCCAAACAGAAAAACCAACCATGGCGTGCATATCGCGGAGATGATCGAAGAGGCGAACGCACTGAATGCAGAAACCATGGCCGACCTATGGGAGTCCATGGCGGTTCAGGATTTTCGAAAAACAATACGATTATTGAACATCCCAACGCTCGTCATCTATGGTGAGCAGAGTCAACTATATCCAGAGGCGACAAGCCAGTTTGTCGCCTCCGAAATACCGAATTGCGAAATTGCAAGCTTTCCAAATTCCGGCCATGCGCCTCATTTGGAAGAGCCTGACCGCTTCAATGAGCGGCTTATTACTTTCATTGAAAAATTGAGTTCCAAAACGATCAGTAACACGCCGTTTATCGTGGCGGCGCATTAGCCAGGGAGGGGTAAACCCATGAGGAAGCGAATGTATAACAATTTCAAGTCTGCGCTTGCAGCGGGAGCAGCGATCGCGCCATTGCTGATAATGGCGCCAGCGCCGGCGATCGCCCAGGATGGCGATGCGGCCAATCGCGATGTCATTATCGTCTCCGCCCGGCGGCGCGATGAATCCCTGCGGGATGTGCCGATCGCCGTCACGGCGATTAGCGGCGAAGCCCTAGAACAAGTCGGCGCGCAGGACATAACCTATCTAACGCAGTCGATTCCGAACACTACCTTGAAAGTCTCGCGCGGCACGAACTCGACCCTGACAGCGTTCATTCGCGGCGTCGGCCAGCAGGACCCTGTCGCCGGCTTTGAAGCCGGCGTCGGTATTTATGTCGATGATATATACCTCAACCGCCCGCAAGCCGCCGTCCTCGATATTTATGACGTCGAACGCATCGAGGTTTTGCGCGGACCGCAAGGAACTTTATACGGCCGCAACTCCGTTGGCGGCGCGATAAAATATGTCACCAAGCGACTGGGCAACGAACCGATGGCCAAGCTTCGCGCATCCGGCGGTACATTTGGCCAGCTTGATATTGTTGGTACGGCAGCCATGCCTTTGAGCGATACTTTATCAGTTGGCGGATCGGTAGCGTATCTCTCGCGTAACGGGTTTGGAACAAACCTGACAACGGGCGCAGAAAATTATGATAAGGACGTTCTCGCATTCCGCGCCAGCGCTGAATATGACAACGACAAAGTCTTTATCCGCCTGAGCGGCGATTATCTCAAAGACAAGTCAAACCCGAAAGGCGGGCACAGACTTATTCCCAGCCTGTTCACAGCTGCGCCCGTGCTTGACAATGTTTACGATTCCCGCGGCGGCATTACCGGACAGAACGAAGCCGAAGCTTATGGCGGCGCACTGCATGTCGAGATTGCGCTGAACGATCAGTGGACGCTGAAGAATATTGCGGCATATCGTAAGGACGATAATATTCAGCAAATCGACTTTGATGCTTTGCCCGGCGCTGATCTCGACGTTCCTGTAATCTATCAAAATGAACAATTTACGGAAGAGCTGCAATTGCTCTATGAGAGTGATGCGGTCGCAGGTGTGCTTGGGTTCTATTATATCGATGCAAATGCGTTTGATACTTTTGACGTCATACTTGATGTCGTTGGGACTTTAATCAGCCTACCAGGTCTTAACGCAAATACGCTCGGCGATGTGGACACCAATTCCTGGTCGATCTTCGGGGACGTAACCTTCGACCTGGAAGAAATTTTTGGCGTTCAAGGCATCGAACTCGCTGTCGGTGGACGCTATACAAGCGACAAACGTTCGGCGCGCGTGTTGCGGCAAACGTTTATCGGCGGCAACACGCCGTTATTTGGCGGGACAACATCGACGCTCATCGCCACGACATCGGATTTTCAAGGATCGGAGAGGTTTACCGATTTCAGCCCGCGCGTATCTCTTGGCTGGAGCCCGAATGGCGATCATAATTTCTATGTTTCCTATTCGCAGGGCTTCAAGGGCGGCGGGTTTGATCCACGGGGGCAATCCTCTGCGGTCACGATTGATTTTGACGGCGATGGCGATGTCGATGGGGACGACATTTTTGAATTCTTTAAATTCGAACCGGAAGAAGTCGATAGCTATGAAATAGGTTGGAAATCTTCTCTTGCAGAGGGGCGGATCACATCCAACCTCGCCTTTTTCTATGCCGATTATAAAAACGTGCAGATCCCAGGCTCCCAGGGCGGTATTGACCCAATCACTATGGCGCCGACCTTTATTGGCATAACGACCAATGCGGGCGGCGCCGAATTCTATGGCATTGAATGGGAAGGCCGCGCGCTTGTTGGCGAAGATTTGTTTGGCGCAGGCGACAGCTTCACGGTCAGTTGGGGCGGTGGTTGGATTGATGCGCGCTATACCGAGTTTGTAACCGGCACGCCTCCGGTTGATATTGCAAGTTCACGCGTTATTCAAAATACGCCGGAATTTTCCGGCGCGATCACCACCAACTATACACACCCAATGGCAGGCGGCGATCTCGCGCTCATTACGCAAACGTCTTACAAATCGCGGACGCATATTTTCGAGACGCCAAACGCATTTCTCGATCAGGGCGGGTACGGTCTGTTTGACGCCAGCCTGGTGTGGACGTCTGATGATGGGCGCCTGCAAGCTGGCGTTCACGGTAAGAACTTATTTGATCGTGAATATCGCGTTGCGGGATATAATTTCCTGGCTCAGAATTTGGATGGCAGCTTTGTCTCGCCGCTGACGTCGACACTGGGTGTTGAGGGTGTTGAAACGGCCTTCTTCGGTCCGCCGCGCACGGTGACAGGCACGGTTTCTGTACGGTTCTAGGATATTTACTCCCTTCCTAGAGCCGGGGGCGGCGATCTATGTATGATCGCCGCCTCGTCATATGAACAACCAGCCTGAGGGGAAGCCGGCCCGTGAAACAAATCCTGCTCGCAATTTTCATCATCGTTGTTTTTGGCGTCGCGGCCGTTGGCTATGCCTATTGGAAATCGGCGCGGGGTGTTTCTGTCTCTTCATCAGAACCGAAATATCTAACCAGTGCGGATCGTTTTATTGATATCGCGGGCGTCCGCGTGCGCGTCAGGGAGGAAGGGCCTACCGATGGGCCCGTGATAATATTGCTTCACGGCTTCACTTTTAGCCTCGAGACATGGGACGGCTGGGCGCAAGAGCTTTCCAAAACGCACCGTGTTATTCGCTACGACTTGCTCGGGCACGGCCTCACCGGTCCGGACCCGCAAAAACGCTATTCGCCTCAGGAGCGTGCGGCGTTCCTTGAAGAGGTGATGGACGCGTTGGCGGTAAATAAGGCCCACATTGCCGGCAATTCTCTGGGCGGGCTCATTGCATGGCGGTTTGCCGTCAACAACCCGGAACGGGTTGATCGCCTGATCCTTATCGATGCCGGCGCCTATCCCATGAATGGCGTGACGGATGTCCCGGCGCCTATTCCGCCTGCGATAGAAATATTTTTGCGCACCGCGCCAGAACAGGGCGTGCGCGCATCAATGAAGTTTCTTTATGCCGACAGTGCAAACATCACAGACGAGCGTGTCGCACTCGCTCGTGATATGATGCGCCGCAAAGGTAATGGCGATGCGTTCGTGGAGCATTTGCGCGAGTTCACTTTGCCGGACCCAAATCCTGATCTTGCCCGCATCAGCGCTCCCGTACTGGTCATGTGGGGACGTCAGGATAAGCTAATCCCCGTCGACCACGGGCTGCGGATGGAAGCGGCAATAGCCGATGCGCGGCTCATCATTTATGATGGCGCAGGCCATGTTCCTCAGGAAGAGATTTCTGAAACCACTGTGCGAGACGCAATCTCATTTCTAAACGAAGCTGCTGGAACACATCAATGACGGCAATAAACAAAAGCTCGTCTGAAAGCGCACCTCCCATTACCGACGGCTATCGCGCCTGGGTGCTGTTCATTCTTGTTGTGGTCTACACATTTAATTTTATCGACAGACAAATTGTCGGCATTCTTGCGGTGCCGATCAAGGCGGACCTAAATTTAAGCGATACGCAGCTTAGCCTCATGGGAGGCTTGGCCTTCGCGCTGTTTTATACTTTTCTCGGCATCCCGATCGCCTGGCTCGCGGATCGCAAGAGCCGGACCTGGATCATGACCGCCGCACTTGTAATATGGAGCGCCATGACGGCGGTATGCGGGTTCACACAGAACTTTCTTCAGCTGTTCCTGGCCCGCCTCGGCGTCGGTATCGGCGAGGCGGGCGGCGTGGCGCCGGCTTATTCTTTGATCTCTGATTATTTTCCACCCAACCAGCGCGCGCGCGCATTGAGCATATATTCTTTTGGCATACCAATCGGCAGCGCAATTGGCATTATCCTCGGCGGCATTTTGACGAACATGATCGGCTGGCGCGCAGCCTTCATCATCGTTGGCCTGATGGGCCTTGTGATCGCGCCAATATTTCGGCTTACGGTGCGTGAGCCGAAACGCGGCCAGTATGACCCGGCGTCGGCAAGTGTTGAGCCTGTGTCAATTCGGGTGGTTTTCAGAACACTCATCCGTAAAAAGAGTTTTTGGGGCATGTCCATTGGCGCCGCGTCATCGTCAATGATGGGATACGGTCTTATTTTTTGGCTGCCGTCATTTTTTGTACGTAGTTTTGGCGATGCGCTTCCTGGATTTTTCTCTTGGATGCCGCCGTTTCTTGTGCCCCCTGATGCTGGCCCTCTGCTCTATGCATCTTATTTCTACGGAACAATTTTGCTGGTTGGGGGGATTGCGGGAATCTGGCTCGGCGGTTGGTTGGCCGACCGTTACGGGGCCCGCCAAAAAGGCGCCTATGCAATCATTCCCGCCGTCGCATTTCTGGCAACAATTCCCTTGTTCATTATCGGCGTGCTTTCAAATACGCTAGTTCTGACTTTCTTCACATTTTTGTTTATCCAGGCGCTCAGCCTCGTCTGGCTCGGGCCTGTGCTTTCTGCGTTCCAGCATTTAGTTCAGCCCAACATGCGCGCGACGGCTTCGGCAATTTTTTTGTTCATCAACAACCTCATCGGCATCGGATTAGGCAACCTAGCTATCGGCGTTCTTTCAGACTCGCTTGCGGTGCGGTTTGCAGAAGAATCCTTACGCTACGCGATTTTATCAGGAACGGTATTTTATCTCATTGCAGCGACGTTGTTTATGATTACGGCGCCGCGCCTGAAACATGATTGGGAAGGTTAAGCATAACCTGCCGCGGCCTAGTGGCTCTTTCTTGTCGCCGCGCTTCCTTCTGATCAAGGAAGCCGTTACTATATTTCCTATACGCGCCGCGACGGTTACAACACAAACACGTTCACAGGGAGCAACGATGGCGATGTAGATTCGTTTTCCGGGCGCGGCTCACTGCTCTATACGCCTTCTGACAATGTCGATTTTCTATTAACCGTAGAGGGCAAGGTTAGCCGGAATTCGTCTGGAGCTATGAAGGCGGTATGAAATCAAGCTGGTATGATGGACGGCTGATCTTCAATGCAGTCTATTTTTATAATGACTACACTGATATTCAGGTAACATCATTCGGCGCCGACCCTATCTCGGGTGTGTTTGTAAGTCGTTTCACCAATGCCGCAGCCGCGCATGCGCAAGGTGTTGAGCTTGAAATAGTTGCACAACCTGTTGATTCACTGACATTGAATGGCTCGGTGGGATATCTCGACGCCGAGTATGATGAGTTTGAAACATTGGTTGGCGGCGTTGTTACCGATGTTAGCGACAGGGGGTTAGTCAATTCGCCAAAATGGAACGCCCATCTTGGCGCGACCTATGAAACACAAGTAACGCCGGGATTGGTTGCAACGGCTCATGTGGATGCATCCTATCGCGGCATGTCCTTCAACGAAATTACAGCGTCTCCCATTCTTGCTCAGGATAGGTATGTTCTCCTAAATGCTTTTGTATCGCTCAAGACGGCGGGCGGACGATGGGAGTGGCGAGGCGGCGTCCGCAACGCTACTAACCAAGCAATCCGCGTTCAAGGATTTAATCTGTCTGAGTTTCCAGGCGTAGAACTGGGATTTTATACGGCTCCGCGCATCTATGATTTCCGAGTGATCTTCCGGTACTAAGGTTGCTCGCGAAATTAGAAGGCGTGGTCAGCGCACAAATAGTAGCAACTCATATATTGCGAGGTTGAGAATGCTCGACCGGCAGACCGCCGTCCTTTTACAAAAATTGGTACCCGATGTGCAAGGAGCTGGCGCCACGAAGCAGGCGTTTGATGTTGCCGATGCACGCGACGGCGTGGCTGCCGTTTTCGCCGAATTCTCTGGTGCAGAAAAAACCAATTGCGTTGTGACAGAAGTTTGTATTCCCCGCGAAGCAGGCGAAATTCCGGCGCGGCTTTACCGGCCGAACGCGCCACGCAAGGGGCCGGCGCCGTTGATAGTTTTTTTTCATGGCGGCGGATGGTCGCTGGGCGACCTGGACTGCTATGACGAGTTGATGCGGGCCCTATGCACTCGCTCTGACGCCATCTTTCTCAGTATCGATTACCGTCTCGCGCCGGAGCACAAGTTTCCTGCCGGTCTCAACGACTGCATAGCCGCCGTAGAGTGGGCGGCGCTATACGCAAACTCAATTGGCGCAGATCCAGAGCACCTTGCCGTCATGGGCGATAGCGCCGGCGGCAATCTTACCGCGGCGGTCGCCCATAGGGTTCATGTGGCGGGCCGGATAAAGCTCGCTGCACAATTCCTCCTCTATCCGATACTTGATATCAGCCAGCCGCATTCAGCTTATGCCTCGCGCATCAAATTTGGAGACGGCGCCTATTATCTTTCATGCGCTGGCATCGATGCGACAGTGGACTGGTATTTAAACGGCGCATCTTTACGTGAAAATCCTAACCTGTCGCCAATATTAGCCAACAACATCGACAAGCTACCGCCCACCGTCATCATCGCCGCCGGCTGTTTTCGCCTTCTCTTGCTCTGCAACCACAACAAGAAGGGCTTCATGAAAAATCCGCACAGCTGGAGTAACCGTGTAATCCATGTATCAGCTCTATCAAACTCGCAAAAGTTGCCTGTCCTGACGTTGCCCTGTGATTGCCCGCGTTTATAGGCTCGCCCTGTTCTGGTTATGGTCCTTGGTGGACCGGGTTGCAAATTCAATCACCTGCTTCGCGAAAGCCAACCGCTCTACCAGCTTTGCTCTGGGGTGAACTTCTAGCCAGTCGCTACCGCTTAAAGAAAGACCCGAGCTGTTTCGCCAGGATTGCCCCATACCCCCCAATTATCAGTACTTTTGGCGCCCAGTTTCTTTACCGAACAAACCTCGCACAACTGATGTCGTCGGTAAGTTCAACCCAAAACGAAGCGGCCAATCGCAGCAAACAGCTTCCTCCATTAGCAATAGGCTGGCTCTGCAATACCTATCTTACGGCAAGTCGGGCGATAGACGTCTCATAGACAATGCCAATCGCGCGCGAACTGGCGATTTTAGTTGAGAGGCGTGCGATCAAAATGCTATCGATGATAATCGGCGCTGCGCATGGTTTGCTTCGAGAAAATAGGACAGATGCTTCAATGGAAAACGCGTTGTTAGGTTTCGATTTATCAGCCGGTTGTTCGCTCGCTGGCGACGGCGTTGTGAACGAAGATTTTTTTGGATGGACGCAAAAAGCGGCATGGGTTCTTGATGGAGCGACAGGCGTTTCCGATGAAAAGCTGCCCTACCCAAGCGATGCGTATTGGTTCGTTCGCACGTTCAGCCGTTTTTTGGATTTTGAGCTACTGACGACGCCCGAAGCGCCAACGCTTGACATCATGAACCGAGCCATTGCATCGACCAGAAATAAATATTTGGAAGGGTCCGCTAATTCTGATCGTAGCTCAACATTGGCGCCTTCAGCCGCCTTTGTGATGGTCAGAATGCTTGGGGGAGCAATAGAAATCGCCTCACTGGGCGATTGCAAAGCGTTGTTTACTGATGAAACCGGAGACACGCGTATATTTTATGATGACTCGCTTGAACCGTTTGAAAACAGAACACAGATAGCGCTTCGCGAGATACGAAAATATAATCCGGACTTGTCGCATGCGGAACTTGTTTCCAAGCTGACGCCGTTCATGAAAGAAAACCGACAAAAGATGAATCAGCCTGACGGCTATCGAATTCTCAGTCTGACAGAGATAAACGTAGACGATTTGAACATTCAACGCGCGCCTTTAAATGCCGGCGACAGTCTTGCACTCATGAGTGATGGGTTTTTGCGATATACAGAAACCTTTGAGCTCGGCAATTACACGGACTTGTTTGAGCGCGTCCAAAAAAATCCCCTTCTTTATGTGGCGGATGATGTTCGCGGTGCAGAGAATGCGGACCCGGAATGCAGGAAGTATATACGGGTAAAGAAATCTGACGATGCAACATGCGTCGTTGTTAAGCTCAAGTGAGATTTATTGCTGTTATTTTGAATAGTTTTTTGTTTTCTCCATTTTCCCAACGCCCGCGTTAAATGTGTTGGTTGGGTCTATGGTTTTGTAGTGCGCTGCAAGCACGGCGCCTGCTTGATACAAGTGCCCGACATTATGTTCGGCGGGATATTTAGCGCCGCGCCGATCCAAAATCTCCAGCATGCGATGTTTTATAGCGTCAATATTGGCGCCTTTTTTGATTATATAATCTTGATGCAGAACATGACAGAGAAAATGCCCATAATATAATTTGTGCAACAGCTCCGCCTCAATATCTTCAGGGAGAGTTTCATACCATTGGCTATCATCACGACGCAGGGCGATGTCTAACGCCAAAATACCCTCAACATCGCCTTTATGCACGGCGTCAAACCGCACAGCAGCGCCTGCCGCTGCAAACCGATTCAGAAAAGCTAGCTTTGCTTCGTTTGGGGAGCATTCAAAATACCCAAAATCGTATTTTTTACAGGAGGAACTTAAGTATTCCGTTGCTTCGCTAACGCCTTGATCGTTCATTTTTAAAATGAGGTGGTGCTCATATAGATCGCGCCAGGACCTAATGCTTTTTGGGAGCGGGTTGGGAAGAATTCTCGCTATTGTTTGCAGCACCCTATCCGTGAGCTGGCGAGAAAAAAACTTCCTTCCGGCAAGCCACCCGTCAATCGATGCTTTTGCGGCGAAAAATGTCGGCAAAAATTTTGTACCAAGTAACAAAATCAACCAAACTGTGTCGCGCCCATATTGCTCCGAAATATTGAACATGTCCCGATGCATGTACTCAGCCGATACAGGTAAATTTGTGAATTTGCCGAGTATGTCGCGCCGTAGCTTTGTCAGCGCGGCGGGATCGTTGGTTCCGATATAATAGGTTTTTTCTAATTCGTGTTTAGGAAATGTGTCCAATCGTACGGCGAAAACAGCTAGCTTTCCTGCACAACCGCTGGCGCCATGAAGGCGGCGCGGATCGGCGTTAAAGCGTGCTGGGGTTGGGCTATCGATATTTCGCACCCAGGACGCGTAGTCATTGTCAGAGCCTTTCAGCGTGTTGCCGCTTATGTCTGAAGGCGAATATTCTTTCCGTTCGAGCCGCGCGAGCATCTCTTCCGGGTCCTGCCCAAGCTCAATGCCCAATTCGTTGACGAGGGTGAGCCGTCTATCTGCTTTGACTTCTGCATAAAGACATAATTGCGTGTAGGCGGGGCCGCGCGCGACCAATGCGCCGCCGGAATTGTTGCATACGCCGCCCACAACCGAAGCGCCAATACATGAAGAGCCGATGACGGAGTGTGGCTCGCGGTTACATTTCTGCAAAAGGCCTTCAAGATCAAACAGCGTCGCTCCGGGAAATGCAATGATTTGACGGGCGTCGGGCAAAACCTGAATTGTCTTCATCCGCCGTGTATTGAAAATTACGACATCGCGATCATAGCCTATCGTCGGCGTTGACCCTTCGGTGAGGCCCGTATTGGCAGCTTGCATAATGATTATTTTGTCGGCCGCGACACAAGCTTGAAGTGCGCGCCATTGCTCGACGAGGCAGCCGGGTCTGACGACCGCCAGGGCCTTGCCCGAGCCTGACCGATACCCATGTCGAAATGGCGCAGTCTTTTTGGGGTCGGTCAAAACATACCGGCGCCCAACAATTGTTTGAAGTGTCGCCAGAAGCTCTTGGTTCGGCATAATCTATAACAGGTGTTTTTAAATTTTTGCTCAACAATCCAGTTGCGTATTCAACGCAAAGGCAATTCTCCCCGCGGGGGCTTTCTTATTGAAGGTCTGAAACAAAATCGTATCGGTCGCCACGATAAGCAGATCGTGTGAACTCAACAACGGTTCCATCGGCCAGTTTTGTTATCCGCTCGATACGGAGAATTTCGCTGTTCTCCTTTATCATCAGCAAGCCGGCCTCAGTCGGGGTGGCGAGGGACGCCCTAATTTTTTGTTTGCCTGTAACGGGGCGGTTGCCCATGCTTTCTAAAGCATCATACAAAGAATCGCCGATATCATCCAAAGGCGGCAGCAGGTGCTTCGGAACCACCGCATGCTCAATCGCCAACGGCTCGCCGCCGGAAAGCCGTACACGGCCTAATCGTGCAACTTCTGCACTAGCGGACACATTCAGATGCGATGCCTCGTCACTGGTTGGAGGGGCGTAGGCTTTGACAATCCATAGGGCGCGCGGTTCATCTCCGCGGGCGCGCGCGTCGTCGCTAAATCCGCTTAAGTAAGAGCCTGGCGCCTCGATCCGAGGCAATACGAAAGTGCCGGAGCCTTGCTTGCGAAACAGCAACCCCTCCGCGATTAACGTGTCTATCGCTTTGCGAATGGTGACCCGCGAGGCGCCCGTCAGCTCGCTCAGGTCGCGCTCCGACGGCAGTGCTTCGCCCGTGCCAACGCCGCCAGTGTTGATCCGATTGCGTAGGTTGCTGGCAATTTGTAGATAGAGCGGCGTGTTGCTGGCTTTGCTAGGGCTTAGATCCTCCATGGAGAAATTCCTTAGCTGTTGTTCTCAATGGCGGCCCGCAGGTTGCCGTTACTGGATTGGAGCCGGGAGGCGGCTTCTTCGCGACCATAGCCCAGGCCGATTAAAATTGCAGACTTTAAATCCCCCTGCCCGGCTTCAATCGCTTTTGTTGCGGTTTCAACATCAGTATTTGTGAGCTGCTGCACGATTTCAGTTGCGCGCCGTTTCAGTTTTGAATTGGAAATCAGCATATTCACCATCAAGCCCTTATAGACCCTCCCGCAACGGATCATTGTCGCCGTCGAAAACAGGTTGAGGATTACTTTCTGTGCAGTCCCGGCTTTCATCCGTGTTGACCCGGCGACAAGCTCGCTTCCTGTTTCCGCGCAAAGCCCGAATTCCGCCACTTGAAGCAGGGGCGTGTTTTCGTTGTTCGCAATACCAATCGTAAGGGCGCCAACCTTGTTCGCAGCCTCAAGCGCGCTGACAGTGAACCGGGTTTCGCCGCTGGCCGCAACGCCGATAACAACATCCTCGGCGTTCAAGTTTAAAGAAGAAAGCGCTTCAGCAGATGCGCCGCCGTCGTCTTCTGCGGCCTCAGCGCTTGCGGCTAATGCCTCCAGCCCTCCAGCAATGACAAATTTGATTCTGTCTTTTGGCCAGCCAAAGGTGGGCGTCAATTCAACGCCGTCCTGAGCGGCAATTCGCCCCGATGTACCGGCGCCGACATAAACCAACCGTCCGCCGCGCGCCAACCTCGCCGATGCATGCTCGCTCGCCTTGGCAATCAGCGGCGTAATCGGCTTTACCGCCGCAACAGCGCTCAATTGTCCTTCCAGCATGGCCTCAACGGCTTCCGCAGTAGACCAGCTGTCGATCTCAACGAATCGTTCATTCAGGTGCTCAGTTGGCATCCACGCCCCCATGTCCCTGTGTTTCGCCACAGGCTAATTTGGCTCCACGCAAACGGCCGCCTCAGAAAACCTATAGTAAAGTCGCCAACGCGGCCCATAATATGTATTAAATTGGTGCTATACCTTTGTAAAGCCAGTGATTATGGTAAACGCCGGAAAATCAGGCGGATTATTGGGCCCGGCAGGCAAACGGCTGCGCTGACGGGGGGCTCGCGCAAGGCCGCAAACTCTTTACCTGCTCAAACTTTCACGAAAATCCGCTTGCGGTAGAGGGCGAAAAGCAAGCCCCACTCGACCGCGAGAATGGCGATAATGCCTAAAATCCTCAACCCGATTGATCCGTCAAAAGTCGAAAGCGGAATAAGCACCGGATAGGCAAAAAAGCGCGCAACCATATAGATGGCGATGGAGTTGGCCCCAATGACCGCAAAGAATGTTGCCCACCGCCGTAAGCGAAGCTGCTCGATCAGTATAATGAAAAGCGCCAGGAATATGTTACAGGCGCCGATGGCAATGAGGTCAAACGTCACCGTCCATAGTTTCTTGATCGGTGGATAGTATGGCGCCAAAGCTAAACCCGATAGGATGAGAACGATGCCCGTCCCGGCAAGGATGGCGGTCTTTTTTAAATAAGTCTTGTTTGGTTTTACCAGCAGCGCCCCTGCAAAGGCGCCGGCCAATGTAATGCTCGCGCCTGAAATCATGCCGAGCAGCCCTTCGGGATCATAAGCGCCGCCATAGAGCCGGCCCGGCAAAAAAGTTCGGTCTATCCATCCATTGATGGAGCCCGCAGCGGTGAGGTCGCCGGCGCCAAAACCGGGTACTGGCGTAGCGAGTTGAAGCAATGCGACAAAAACCCAGATTGCTACAAGCATCATTGCGCGCCGCGGCCAGGATTTGATTGTGACAAGGATTATCATGGCGATGAGATATGCAACGCCGATAAGACCAAGCACGCTGGGAATACGAAAACGTTCAGCGGTTATATCCCACCCCCAATTATACGCTATTCCCAAAAGGATCAGGATCAGCGCTCGTTTTGCCGCGCCGGATATATAAGTACTGGGAGCTTTTGAATTATCCTTGCGCGATAGGACGATTGCCGCAGACGCGCCCGACAAAAACATAAATAGCGGAAATACCAGATCGTATAAATTGACGCCGATCCAATCGGCATGGCGCATTTGTGCGGACAGCCACAAGAAAGCGGGAAAAGCTGTGGCGTCGGCAAGCGCATGCGCCAGAAAATCGCCGCCGATAATCCAGAACATATCGAAACCACGTAGCGCGTCGATGGACAACAAGCGTTGGTTTTCCGGCCGCTGGGGCATGGCTTACCGATCCCGGTTTGACGACGCGCTGGCGCTGCCGTTGATCCAGGTTTCAACGACATCAAATTGGCTGGAAAAGTGAACCAGGTCGGCCTTCATGCTTGTGAAAATCGCTCCCCGGGCATTTTGTAAGCCTAACGCTCGCGAAGGGGTTGCCGTCGCCATTTGTATCGCGGTTGCAAGATCAACATTTAAGCGTGCACGGCAGTTTTTTACCGCCAGCATCATGTTGAGCGTGGAGCCGGCAAGCGTGCCTTGCGGTGTTGTAAGCTTGCCATTGTTAGACGTTACGATGGCGCCGCCTAACGAAAAGCTATCGATATCACTGCCAACTGTCGCCATGGAATCGGTGACAAGCGCAACACGGGCCGGCGACATGCACTTTAACGCAAGGCGCAACGACGCGTCGTGAACATGGAAGCCGTCAATGATGATCCCAGCCCACACGCTGTCTGAATCGAGTGCGGCGCCAACCGCGCCGGGCTCGCGCGAGCCTAGCTGCGACATGGCGTTAAACAAATGCGTAAAACCGCTGAGGCCTTCTGCGATAGCCGCATTAATTTGCGCATAGCTAGCATTTGTATGGCCGGCCGCAACGATGACGCCGCGCTCTGTCAACGCCCGTATCTGGCCCGGCATTGTCATTTCTGGGGCCAAAGTCACAAGCGTTACGCCGTTCTTCAGCGATGAGATCAAATCTATCGACGCCTCATCGAGCGGCAACAGCTTTTTTACGTCATGCACGCCGCGTTTTTCTGCATTCAGGAACGGGCCTTCGAGGTGAATACCGAGAACACCCGGCGCTCCAATCTTTATGGCCTCGTCCACCGCGCAGATCGCTTCGCGGATAATGTCAAAATCATCACTGATGAGCGTCGGCAAAAAACCTGTCGTACCGAATGCACGATGGGCGGCTGCAATTTTTTCTATCGTTTGGACGGTCGGCGCATCATTGAACATGACGCCGCCGCCGCCATTGACTTGCAGGTCAATAAAACCGGCCGTGAGATATCCGCCTTTAAGGTCGTAGCGATCCGCCTGCGACGGCGCATCAGATTGGCTCACAATATCCTTGATGGCGCCATCGCAAACCAACACACAGACATCGCTTCTGAATGCATCGTCAACAAGAATTTCGCCGCCATGAATTGCCAGCATCAGCGCGTCTCCGTGATCTTTTTTAAAAATGGCGGTGCGTCGGGGTTGAGACCACGGCGGCAGGACAGGGCGTTCGCGAAGCGGTAAAATGAGAGTATTTGTACGATTGGGGTGAGTTGGTGAGCGCCCGCATCAACGCTCGGCAAATGCAGCGCATTAGCCAGGTTTAGTCCGGCGACCATGCAATTAACGCCTCTCGATGAAAATTCTTCTATCAGCGCATCGAAGCCTATGCCTGTTTTGTCCGAGGGGGCAAAAGCCAGGACAGGAAACCCGTCGGAGGCTATCGCCATGGGGCCATGCTTCACCTCGGCGGCGCTATAGCCTTCGGCATGCAGGGCGCAAGTCTCTTTGAGTTTTAGCGCCGCTTCGCAAGCGATGGACAGACCGAGCCCGCGGCTGATGACAAAAAGATTTGTCGCGGACGCCAGCGGCTCAATCGCTTCCGACCAATCACATAACCACGCCTTGGAAAGCGCTGACGGGAGGCCTGGCAATGCGGCGCTGAGCTTTGTGTTGTTGGCGCCCGCCTCAACGATGCGCGCAATGGCGCAAAGAGAACAGATGAACGACTTTGTCGCCGCCACGCTCAGTTCCGGCCCGGCGCCCATAGGGATTACAATATCTGCACCATCAGCAAGCGGACTGCTTGTGTTATTGACGAGGGCCGCAACGCTTGCCCCGTATTTTTTCGCATGCTCCGCCGCCGCCAAAAGATCAGGGCTCTCGCCCGATTGTGAGATCGCCAGAAACAAAGCGCCTTCCAAACGCTGTCGCGCATGATAAACCGACGCGATTGAAGGCGCGAAAGATGCGACGGGAATGCCAAGTTCCGTCTCAATCAAATATTTGGCGTAGGTTGCGGCATGATCGGAACTTCCGCGTGCGCAGGTGAGGACGGTATGAAACCGGTTGGCCCCAAACATCCGGCCGAGCTCATCAACGCCAGGCCTGATCTCTCTAGATTGTTGTTCTACGCGATCACTGGCCTGCGCCGCCTCGGCATACATTTGCGTCCCAGAATAATCTTCGATCATGCCATTGCTTTCTTGTGAGCGAGCGGGGCGTCTATGGCGGTGAAGGCGCGTCAATGACACAGGCTTATCTTGCCCATGGATATGCTGGGTATGCCAGCGTCTGGATTGCCGATGCCGGCGCCCTGCCCTGCTACGCATTCGTTAGCAAGAATGGCGAACAGGACTGCTTCTTTCGCATCGGGATCAACAAACAATTCAGCTGTCGATTTGATATCGGTTTGCGGCAGCAGGTTCTGAATTGTCGCTATTAGCAGTGGGTTATGAACGCCGCCGCCGCTCGCGAAGATAGTCGCGCTCGCCGGGTACGCCGGGCATGCGACAATAGCCTCTGCGATAGTCTCGGCGGAAAACCGGTTCAAGGTCGCCATAATATCCGTGTGGCTAAGCGCTTGTGTCCCAGTGTTTTGTTGGGCGCGCTTTAGATAACCCAAATTGAATAATTCTGGGCCTGTGGTTTTTGGAAATCCGACTGCGAAAAATTCCGACGACATCAGCTCTCTCAAGAGCCGTTCATGAACGGCGCCGGCGCCAGCAAGCTCAGCGTCCGTATCGTAGAGCTTTCCGGGAAAGTACTCTCGTATATAGGCGTCCATGATTGTATTGCCCGGCCCGATATCGGTGCTGAAGACTTCCCTCGCCTCAAGGCTTTTGGGTAGGAAAGTGATATTTGCGATACCGCCAATATTCAGAAGAATTCGGTTTTCTGCTGGGGTGCTGAAAATAAGATAGTCCCCATAAGCTGCAAGCGGTGCGCCCTCGCCGCCCGCGGCGATGTGTTTTTGGCGAAAATCACTGATCGTTATGACGCCGGTTTCAAGCGCCATATGATCGCCATCGCCGATTTGCAGTGTTGCATTTGAGAACACATCTCGTTTGTGCTGCGATTTCGGTGCGTGATAAATCGTTTGTCCGTGGCTCGCAATCAAATCAATATCCTGGGGCTGTACATCCCAGGCTCTGAGTTGTTGATTTATGAGCCTGGCCTGTATTCTTGCCACATAAGGGTTTAACAGGCACACCAATTCTAGGTCGACATCGCGCTTTGAAAAAACTGCGCCGATGTTGCTCCGATAATCATCATGGTAAGGCGCCGTTGCAAATGCCTCCAACGAGACTTTGGTGTCGCGACCAGAACCTGAAACTTTGCACAACGCAATATCAAGCCCATCCAACGACGTGCCGCTCATCAGCCCGATGATGGTTCGTTCCTCTTTTGCGGCGACGACGGCGAGTTTTTCAATGTCTTTAAGCATGCTTGAACAAGGCCGGTTATTGTTTGGAGGGCGCGAGGCGATTTGTCGTCGTGAGGGTCTTGGCGAGAAGAATAGCGCCATCGATCGGTTGGCCTTCCGGCGGCTTGATGTTTGAGGCTGTCCGATGCGGAAGCCAGTCAATAATATGCTCCGAGAGACCGCCAATGATAGAACATTGCGGCGCGCCCCAGTCTGACAAGCTCTCCACCATCGCGTTCACATGTTCAGCCGCACGACGCATAAGGTCAGCAGCGATTTTGTCTCCCTGGCGGGCATATTCAACGACCTTCGGCGCGAGCGTTGCATATTCCGTCGCCCCGGCTTCATCCATCCAGGCGACAATCTTCCTGGAGGATGCGTCAAAATCACCAAAAAGATTTTCTGTGAAGTTGGTTCCGGAAATCCGCCCGTCTGCGGCCCTGAGCGTAACACGCAAAGCCTGCAATCCAAGATAGGCGCCGCTGCCTTCATCGGAAATCGGAAAACCATACCCGCCGACACGAAACGTTTCGCCTTTACAACGCGCGAACCCAATGCTTCCCGTACCAACGATAACGACGGCGCCATCCTGACCGCTATGGGCGCCCAAATTCGCAATTTCCACATCGCTCGCAATCTCAACCGTGTTGAACGGGAACGGACATGTTCGCAATTTTTCCTTAGCGCCGTCGCGCTCCACCCCGGCGACGCCCAGTCCCGCTGCAATTTGCGTAAGCTGATGCGATTCCAACTGCGCCCTTTGACAGGCCTGCCGAAAGGATTGCTCAATGCTTGCAAATGATGCGTCAATGCCAAGTCGGGTGTTGCCGGGCCCGCCTTCGCCAAAGCCGACCAGGATGCCATCTTCATTGATCAGCTGCGCCCGGCAATGGGTGCCGCCTGCGTCTACGCCCAGATAAAACATGGCAGCCTCCTTTGTAGTGGTCGTGCTCGTCGTCTTGCGATCGCGCGCCAGCGCGCGTCGAAACTTACTGCGCAGGCGGCAAAAACCCTCCTCAACGCAGCACGCATCGTTAATTATGACCGAGTGGTATTATATATGTCTACATGGCCTTCCACTTCAAGCCCTTCTTTTTCGCGTCTGATTCCACCTGGCGGCGGCATCCATAAAAATTGGTATCGGTGGATTCTGTGGCTGCCAACATCGCGAAAGGCACTGAATCACTTAAATATTGACATCGGCAGCGCTATCTGAGCCGTTGCGAATTTGTCACAGAGGCGCCTCGCCATCACAAAAAGCATTTGCCTGAATTTGCAAATGGTCCAAAATGGTGTTTTATTGGTATCTATACGGTTTAGAGGCCGAGAATTTTGGTTAATCATACGCTGGGAGGGAATTCCATGAAAAGATCAGTTTTATTAAGCGCGGTGAGCCTGACGTCGCTTGTCTTCGCCATCAGCGGGCAAGCCGCCGCGCAAGATGGAGCGACAGATAACGCGCGCGATACAATCCTCGTCACGGGCTCGCGCATCGCCCGTTCCGGACTGACGTCGCCAACGCCAGTGACCACTATTGACGCCGAACAAATCGCTACGGATCGATCTGTAACCATCGAAGATATTTTCCAGCGCCTTCCGCAAGCCGGCGGCGGCGCCAATGCGACGGGCGCGGCGGTTGGCGATTCGCTCGGCTCCTCGACCATCGACTTGCGCGGCCTGGGCCAGAACAGGACGCTGGTTCTGGTGAACGGGACCCGGGCGGTTCCGTTTAGTTTCCGCAATGCTGTCGACACCAACAGCCTACCAACCGGATTGATAAAACGTGTTGAAGTGCTGACCGGCGGCGCAGCGGCGATCTATGGCGCGGATGCTGTTGCCGGCGTTGTCAACTTTATCCTCAATGATGACTTTAACGGCCTTCAGCTTTCTGTCACCGGCGATGTGCCCAATGGCGGCGGCGAATCTATTCAAGCTGAGCTTATCGCTGGCAGCGACATCCATGATGGGCGCGGTCATGTCGTTGCTTATTTAGGGTATACTGAGCGTTTTGAACTTCTCGCCGGCGAGCGAGACTTCACCGCGGGAACGGTGACAGCTATTCCGTCTGAAGGCGGAAACTTTACGGATGTCGCCTCAGGAAATTTCTTCTCCTTTGACGAAGCCGGAAATTTCGGCACGACGCGGCAAACCGTCAATGTCACCCCTGATCGGTTCCTGATCCAGCCGATGACGCGTTTCAACGCTAGCCTTTTGTTTGACTATGAATTGTTCAGCAATGTTGAGGTCTATGGACGGGCGTTTTTCACCGACATCAATGTGACCGGCGCCGGATCGACCGGGCAGACGCCCATCAGCGTCAATGAAGAAGTGACGATTTCCAACACAAACCCATTCTTGCCGGCAGCGGCGGCCGCCCTGTTGACCTTCGATGGCAGCGGGAATGCGACGGTGAATGTCGAGCGCAATCTTGGTCTCGGCTTGCAAAGAACGGAAACCAGCCGGGATACGTTCCAAATCGTCGGCGGATTGCGCGGCGCCATCACCGATAACGTCTCATGGGACGCTTATGTCCAATATGGGCGCGCGGAAGAAAACGCCGTCGTATTTAATAATGCGATAGTCAACGACGGAAGTGGAAACAGCCGGTTTGGCGCCATTGCCGATACAGTGGACATATTTGGTCCGAATGCAGATCTAAGCAGTTTTGGAACCGATATTGTGCATTCCAACAGGACGCGCGACCAGTTCGTTACCTCAATCGTTATTTCCGGTGACACCAGCGATGTCTTTGAATTGCCGGCCGGCCCTATAGGCTTTGCTGGCGGCTATGAGTATCGCAAGGAAACCGGTCGCCAAACGCCGGGGATTGCTTTGCAAAACGGTCTTGCTTTTGGCTTGGGCGGCGTCAGCTCGCTCGATGCCGGGTTTGATACAAACGAAGTCTTTGGCGAAGTTTTGGTTCCAATCCTGTCGGACTTGCCGTTCATTCAGCAGTTGAACTTTGAGGGCGCTTTTCGCTCGTTCGACTTTTCGACAACCGGTAAGGGCAACGCGGATAAGTTCGGCGGCACATGGGTCGTAAACGACACCATCCGCTTCCGCGGACAGCGCCAAACCACCGTTCGCTCGCCCAATCTGGGTGAGTTCGCAGGCCCCGAAGTGCAATTGTCGCTCGCTCTCTTCGACCCAACAAGCGCAAGCTTCATTCCGCGTCTCGGCGGCCGGTTTGACGGCGATCCCTGTTTGGATGGGCGCGGCGATGCAGCCCAATGCGCAGCACAAGGCGCCGCGGCGCCGGGGACGCCCTTCGACACCAGCCAGGCCATTTACAGCTTCGGCGGCAACCCAGCCATCGACACCGAAAAAGGTGAAACAATTACCGTTGGCGTGGTGGTGACGCCTGAAGCTTATCCCGGCGCGAGCCTGGTGGTTGATTATTATAATATTGAAATCACTGATGCGGTGAGCCAGATCCAACCGATAGCAGCCCTGACGGATTGCTATATTGATAATCCGGTTGCGGACAATCCACTTTGTGGCGCTGTCCTGCGGGACCCGGGAACGGGTTTGATCAGCCAGGCGCTGGTCAATGACTTCAACTTGGCGAGCCTGAAACAAGAAGGGCTGGATATAGGCCTGACGCTTCCATTGGATATTATGGGAACGCTCGCAGAACAGTTTCGGCTGACTTATTCGGCGACAATCGTTACCGCTCAAAGCCGGCAAGCCAACGCCACTGTTGCGTCGACCGACTGTAAAGGCACATTCGGCGGCTCGTGCAGCGGCGACTTCGCCAGCTTCCTTCAGCCGGACTACAAACATCGCGCGAACCTGGATTGGGCGATGGACGCGTTCGGCGCTCAGTTGAGCTGGCGCCGGATCGGCGGCGTACGAAACGCAGGCGATGCGACCGATACCATTAACGCCCAGGACTATTTTGACCTGACCGGCACCTATGACGTCACCGACAATGTCAGGGTGACGGCTGGCGTCAAAAACATCTTCGATAAAGAACCGCCCGTGCCGCTCTCCGGGGGCAATTTCTTCGGAACGGTTAGTGAATATGATGCGGTTGGGCGTTCATTTGGCGCCACGGTTCGCGCGCGCTTTTAGGGCGATTACAGAGGCTTGCTCCGTACGGGACGAGATGTTTTCTCCCGACATCATCCGAGCGGCGGCGCCAGTCCTGACGGGAGATGATACTTCGGTGTCATCTCCCGCATTTTTTTGCGTAACGCCTAAAATTTGCTATGCCCAATATGGACACTCAATAAGCTAACCCGACAGTCAGAACGAATATGCCATGACAGAATTTTCTCTTGCTGACTGGATGGTTGTCGTCGGGTATCTCGTCATACTCGCGATGTTTGGCTGGTTCTTTTCTCGAAAAGGCGCATCAAGCTCACGGGACTATTTTCTCGGCGGCAATGAAATGTCGCTTTGGCTGGTGACGATTTCCGTTCTCGCCACGACCCAGTCCGCAGCAACATTCCTTGGCGGTCCCGATTACGGATATCGAGGGGATTATACCTATCTCAGCACCTTTATCGGCGCATTCCTCGCGGCGGTCTTTGTCGCAAAAATCCTGGTGCCGCGCTTTTACGCCATTCGGGCGACGACGGTTTATGAACTCTTAGCTGTGAAGTTTGGAGACCGGGCGACAAAAGCCGCCGGCGCCATGTACCTCGTCGGCCGGGTGTTCGCCAATGGCGCGCGGCTTTATATGGCGGCCATCGCTGTATCCATGATCCTGTTCGCAGATGTCGCGGCGACAAGCGTTATCACCGCTTCGTTCGCGATTGTGCTGCTCGGCTTTGTGTTTACCTTTGTCGGCGGCATTCGGTCTGTAATCTGGAGCGATTTCATCCAGTTTCTTATCTATGCCGGGGCCGCGATTGGCGTATTGATATATCTGCGGATGCAAATTCCGTTGCCGTTCGTCGATATTCTCGACGCGCTCGCCAACACGCCTTCAGGCCAGAACAAACTCACGCTGATCGATTTTTCATTCTCATTCAGCCAACCATTTTCCATATGGGCCGTCGGCACTGGCGTCTTCCTCCTTTATGTCGGCAATTTCGGGCTCGACCAGGACACGACACAGCGTTTGCTCTCCTGCAAGGATGAAAAAGGCGGGGGAAAAGCGATTATTTTCTCTGTACTGATCGCCATTCCGCTGGTCTGGGTGTTTGTCTCGATTGGCGAGCTGCTGCACATTTTTTATGAACGGCCAGACCTAATGGCCCGCGCGGATACGATGAGCGTTGCAAGCGAGTTTCAGGGCGAGACCATCACCGTTTTTATGTTTTACATCCTTAGCGAAATCCCGTCGGGCTTGCGCGGGCTGGTTACGGTGGGCGTCCTGGCCGCCGCGATATCAACTTTGAATTCAGGCCTGAATTCGATGTCATCGGTGTTGATTGAAGATTTTTACCGCCCCTGGATAGAACGACGCCGGAAACTCGCCCCTAGTCATTTTGTCAATGCAGGCAGAATAGGCATGGCCGCCTTTGCGCTCAGCCTCTTTCTAATGTCCGCGATTTGTTTCTATTGGCAGCGCTATGCACAAATGCCGTTGTTGGAATTTGCATTATCGGTCATGACCTTCGCCTATGCAGGTCTGCTTGGCGTCTTTTTCGTTGCGGTCTTCACCAATAGAGGCTCAGCGAACTCAGTCATCGCAGCGCTGATTATCGGGTTCTTTGTAATCCTGGCGCAGCAAGCATTCATGATCGATATATTAGGGCTTCCCGAAGCGATGAAAAACATCGCGTTTCCTTGGAAGCTTTGCGTCGGCGTCATAGTCGCGGCCATTGTCTGTTCAATTGGAAAAACGAATGAGCGCCAGCCAGTAGAAGATAAACCGGTCGCCCGCATGAGCCGAAAACGATTTGACGATTAGCGCTGCAATACGCCAAGTTGACGGCGGGGTAAGTGTTTTCAGCTTCCAAGAATTTACGTGATAGAAATATATCGCGCAGGAAAAGCACCAAAAGGTGAAACAAATTCCACATGCTGTATTGCGAACACGAGTAGCTTTACGATGCGAACCTTGCCGGATATGGTTTTCACTTGGGACAGGCTGGGTTAGTGCGCCAACTGTTTCTTACTTGAGATTTTCCTTGCCTTGCTTCGGATTGACGTTATATTGTTAACAATAATGTCTACATTATTGGAGCTTCGCATCAAGGAAAGCCTGCTCATGAATTACCCGCGCCAGCTTCTGTTTTCCTTTGTCTTTACGGTAATGCAGGCCCTTGCGGCCTGTTCTACCGCGACCAGTAATGACGCAGCAAATGTTGAAAATACTGCTGCGATTCTATCAGCTGGAAAGAAAATCGCCCAATGTGTCAATGACGAAGAAACAACGCAGACGTCCTTTTCGACACTGCGATCGGCGCCGAGGAGCAACGGATTTATTGTCATCGCAGGAAACGCGCATGGCGCTCAGTATACCAACCAATACGGCAATTTTGGCGCCAATGACGCCATAAACATCGCAAGCGCCTCTAAATGGGCGACGGCGGTAACGCTTCTCACGCTTGTCGACCGCGAAGAAATCAAGCTCGACACGACAATTGGCGAATATTTTCCGGAAATTGACGCCGTCAAAAAATCCATCACATTACGGCAATTGCTGGCGCATACGTCCGGCATCGCACCGAGGCTGATAAGGCGAGACACCGGTAAGGGCGGGGCCCAATCCGTTGCGCGGCGTATGCTTGCGCCGAAGCTGCTAGCGCCGCCTGGAACATCCTTTCGATATGGCGGCAGCTCTATGCAGGTTGCCGGCGCCATTGCTGAGCAAATCACGGGAAAAAACTGGTCAGCGCTGTTCGCTGAGCGCGTTGCCGGCCCCCTTGGTTTAAAGACAGCAGCTTGGGGGCGCCCGTTGCGCGGCCCGGAAGTTGGTCGTGAGATGTTGGGCGGCGGGTTATTTATTTCAGCCAGAGACTTTGCCGCGCTCATACATACTTTAAGTATTGGCGGCGGGGATATTGTTAGCAGCGCCTCAATCGATCAGATGTTTTCTGATCAAGTCGGAGACGCTAGGATTGATTTCGCGCCTAATGCTGTTGTGACCGGGTCAAGCTATGGTCTTGGCAGCTGGTGTGAAGGTTATGAAACCGTGGGGGGCGCATGTAAATTTGTTCATTCCGCTGGCGCCTGGGGGGCCTACCCGTGGATTGACCGAACGGACGGCACATGGGGCGTTATTTTTATAAAAAGCAGATTGAACCGTGTTGTGGATGCGGAGCGTGTGTTGATAAAAAATATTGAAAACTGCCTTTGAAGTCGCGCGCCGAACAACGGAGATTGATTGCAATCTTCGGTGAAGATTTAATTTCAGACGTCTATGAAACGACTGCAGACGACCAATTCTTTTTGCCGCTCATCGACTATCGACCAGCTGATCATTCCATTCGAAGATGATGGGCGCTTTCCTATAGGGCGGCGGTCGTCGCTGGGTGCGATGGCAAGGAACGACCAACTTCTACGGGCCCCTTCCTCATGAACGGACGCTTCAGGTTTGGCATCTGAAGTTCATGCGAAAAACCACCTCAATTCTGTCGTCAAATATTGTTTGCATAATTGTCAACAATATGAAAAGGTGCAAGCAGTCCTTAAATTCAGTTTCAACCTAAAGAAACGGGAGATTCGTTCATGAGAAAATCAAACCGGGCTGCAATATTCAAACTGCTTGCATCAGCCTTTGTCGGTCTCGCCAGCGTATTTTCGATCGCTCATGCGGGAAAACCAGAGGCTATCGCAGCAGCAAACGGGTCAGCATGTAATGCTGTGCAGCCATTTTACTGGGAGATTGGCAGAAAATGGGGTGGGCCGATCATTTCTGGACAGGTCGGCGGAAATACTTATGGCCGAAACACGCAAATTGGAATTGCATCAGCTTCAAAATGGATATTCGGCGCTTACGTCTTGCAGCGTTATGGAGGGCTGCCTGCCGGGCCGTCCGGAGCGACAATAATATCCTCGCTTAACATGAAGGAAGGCCATACAAGTTTTAATCCTGGTTCGTGTGCTCTCGCTAACAAAGTCTATGGATGCTACGTAGTCGGAAACAATGACGTTGTTGATCCCAGTAAGGTTGGTTTTTTCAACTATGGGGGCGGTGATGGCCAGTACGCGGCCGCAAAGTCCAACCTGCTAGGGCTTGGGAACAAAGATGCAAACGCCCTGCTAACCGAAATAAACAGCTTTCTAAATCTTGGCTCCGACTTTTCATATAACATGCCGGCTGTAGCCGGCGGCATGCGCGCAAGTGCTGCCGATTACGCTGCGTTTCTTCAAGGCATTATGAAGGGGACCTACGTAATGTCCGCCTATTTAGGCGACAGCCCTGTCACAACCCAATGTGCGAATTGCAACAGCCCGTTTGGTACAGTCGATCTACATTATTCGTTGTACCATTGGATTGAAGATAACACCGGTGGCGTGCTTCCCAATGGCACGCCCTTGAGCCCTGGTGACGGCGCCTACTCTAGTCCTGGCGCCTTGGGATTTTATCCCTGGATTAGCGCCGGTAAAGGACGCTACGGTATTATCGCTACAGACAGCTCAAATTTTCAAAATAGCTACGTGTGCGGAAAAGCTGTTCGCGAGGCCTATTTCAATTGAATTCTTAAGTTTGCCCATCTCTGCGAAATGTATCGTCGGGGTCTATAATCTCTGCTGTGGGCGCCGACCTAATTTGCTTAAAAAAGCTCGATCTCTCCCTGAAACTTGAAGTGGTGGTTTCTTGACACCGCCACTTCATTTTTTAGCTAAGTGAGCAACAGGATTTCTTACCGCAACGCAAAGGGTGAGCGGAAGCGTATATCCAAAACAATTGAAAGTGAGCTGTGTTGTTAGCGAGTCGAAATTGAACCCGCCGGGTTGTTACGCCGCACTTAAAAGCCTTTCGAAGAACCAGGCAGAAGATACGATACCTAGCATATATGCTAAGCCTGTCTGCAAATGCGGTTTCATTGTATCGCTTCTCTTTTGATCGAAACATACGAGGAATAAGCGCGCTGCAGAAAACAGGGCGACGCCAACTAGTATCTGGCCAGCCTCCACGCCTAGATTGAAGAAAACAAGAGCGAAAATTCGATCCGTTTGCGGCAACCCAATCTCACCCAGAGCTGAAGCAAACCCAATTCCATGAAACAGACCAAAGATTGACGCTGCAAATATTGGTCTGCGCCAGGTGAGCGTTTGCCTGTTGTTACGAGCGATCTCGCTAGCAAGAAAAACTATGGACAAAGCGATAATAATTTCGGTCGCAAAGATAGGCGCCTGAATAATATTAAATGCCGTTAGGAAAATAGTGAGAGAATGCGCCAATGTGAAACCGGTAACGGTGGTCAAAATCCTTGCCGGCGTGCGCGCGATAAACATCAGGCCGGCGAGGAACAGGAGGTGATCGGCGCCGCGAAGAATGTGTTGGATCCCAATCCTGAAATAGTCTTTGATGATTTGGCCGCCGGTTGTATTTTCTGGCACAACCCATTGTGAAACGCCTGGGACCAAAGTGACAAACTGGTTCTTTCCATCTTTGCGCAACTTAATAACTGTTGAGAGTGACGGATTGTAAGACGGAAAATCCAGATTCAAGACCCGACCGGAAACGCTGGCGCATTTGTAGGAGAGGAAGTTGGCGCTGGACGCGGCGCCATCAACCACTTTGATCAAATTGCAACCGGTCAGTGAAATTCTAGGTGCGAGGCGTTGTGCAAGCGTTGGCGGCGTCGACCAATAAACGGTAGTAAATTGACCCGTTTGCGTCAGTTCAATGTAGATGGGGCGAGCCTCATGGGCTTCGGCGCGTGCTATAAACGCCGCCTGGCTAAAGATGAGTATTAGACCGGCAAGAACTATGTTCAATCCTAATTTCATTCAGTGAAGCCAGCATCGTGCAGCGGCGATAGCTTGGTCTTGATTTGATAGTTGGTGACGATTTGCCTGATGTAATCGGCCTTTCGCTTGGCGATCTCCTCCCGCCTCATTCGATCTTCTACAATATCCTGCACGGCTTCAAACGGTTCGGTCATTTGTGCGCGCCGGCTCGAAATGAATATGAGGTGTACGCCATGATGAGATGTTACCGGCCCAACCCATTGATTTATTGATGCCTCTGGCGAAAAAATTAACTCGGCAGCCTTGGGGCCAAGCATATCAACAATCTGATCATGCGTTCGGTTGGTATATCTTGATTGATAAAGAAAACGGTCTCCATATTCGCTACCATCTTGCATCGTTTCCGCTCGCTCAATTACGGAAAGAGCAGCGCGCGCGCGCACCAAAGCATTGTTGTATGAACTGCCGTCCTTTGAAAAGAATATGTGTGTAAATGACGCGCGTTCCGGCTCGCTGAATTCATCGCTGTTGTTTGTGTAAAATTCAAGCATCTCCGCGACATCAGGTGATGGTGGAATGGAACCAGCTTCAGCGATAAAGTCGAGTTTTTGAATCAATCGCTGACGTATGATGTAGTCGCCATTTTCAAAGCCAAGTTTTTTTGCCTCACGGTAGAGCGCTTCTTCTCGGGCATAGTCATTGACTAATGTGGTTTTCTCATCAGCGCTAAGATTGCGATATGCCGCCCATGCGCTTTCTTCATCAAATGCTTTCGAACGATACTGAATATACGTTAAGATAGCGGCGTCATCGACAATAATGACCGCCTCGTTCTCGTCCGGCGATAAAGCGGTTATGGTAGAAAATATAATAAAACCAATAATCAGAAAATGAGTAAGCGGGTCGCTAAATAGCCGCTTTGCAGACCAAAACAAACTCGTGGCTCGGCCTTTATCGCGGCTATTCCCCGTGCCCCCCAAAAGCCTAGGCTCCTCCGCTTGTCTTTTGATAAAGGCTTTGTTTTTTTGCATATGCTTGTCCTCAAACAGACTGATGCCGTTGCGGTTGCGGCGGTAAATTTTTTTCGGGCCCAAATTAAGGGCTCAGCACGGCAATGCTCTTGGGCGGGTTGGGTCACGGCGTGCAAGCTATCTGAATGTCGAGGTTACTGGCCGAAATTTTCTTCTTCAGCGGCGGATTCGAATGTGAACACCGCCCAGCTTTCGGTAAGTGCGACCGCTGAAAGCACAAGCCATTTGTGAAACGCCTTGATTTCCCAAGCCCCATCTTCAATCCATGTTAGTGTTGCGCTGAAAATAAATGATACGAGCGCGCGTGCGCAAAAATCGAAGCTAACTGGCGTGTCCGGACTATTTGCAGAAAACCTGACAAGACGTTCCAACGTGAGTTCCGACGCTTGATCGAAGTATGCCTTGAAATACGAGTGGTATTCCGGATCATTAGCGGCGTGCCGGTATAAGACTATAAAAGCCTCGGGTCGGACGGCGATGAAACGAATGGCGCCGAGCAATTGCAGCCGCCAATCACTATTGTCAGCCGCCATATCCGCCTCCACAAGATCTTCTCGGGCGCGGGTCAGCGTAGCCCGGATCAGATCTTCTTTCGAACTGAAATAGCGATAAAGAGCAGGCTTGGCTATATCCAGCCTTTCAACGATGTCGTCGATCGTTAAAGCGCGCAACCCATATTTCGCCAAGAGCACAGTTGTTTGCTCAAGCAGAGCCTCCCGACGTTGTATTCTATGAGAGGCATAACGCGTCGTGCGGCCATCCACTGTTTCAACGTCAGGCGTCTTCGTTACCGTGTTATTGTTTTTTGACATTATGCTTCGTTTTTGATTTCGTTCCGGTTGTCCAGAATAAAATGTCGAGTAATTTAAGCTCTTATTGGGCGGGCGTGTACCAGATGGGAGAACTGTAAGCGCGCTCCTGCAGGGTCAGCGTCACATTTCCTGGAATGGTTTCTTGCAGCGCTACCTGGTCGTAGAGGGAATGACGCGGCGTTGGCGCTTCAAGAACGCGCACATAATAGAAGGCTGGTTCATCAGCTCTAAAGACAGGATCGGTCCAGGCAACGAGAAACTCTGTATTGCCGGAAGCGGCGTCATAACTTGCATTTTCACGGTTGACTGTGTCGAGCAATGCCGGCGCTGAGCCATCAGCGGCTATGATACGATCACCGGACAGGGCGACATTGAAGACCTGTTCATGCATTTCGCCAGAGGAATCCAGCCACCCCTTGATCACTTGCACGCGGTCAAGGCTGGCGCTGCGCGGGTCTTTTACGGCTTGAATGAGGAACGTTGGGGGTTTTTCAGTGTCGCCGCCAAAAAGCTCTCCGCCCATCGGCACTCCTTTTGAGCGGGCTTTTTCTATCCAGTTTCGAGACTTGATTATTCGTGGGCTGAGCGATGCCCCCGCAAACACCCGCAACATAATTCTTGAACCCGTCGTCGCATAAACCTCACGCCGTCGGAACGCGTTGATGATCGATTGCCGCGTATTTTCTTCCGCCCAGACAGCCGCAAGGCCTTGAGCCCCCATGTCCCACGTATTGACCCTGTCATCACCGAGGTTCTTTTTTCGATCTAATCGCGCCTCAGGCGTCGCCATCATTGGCAGCTTGCCGGCAAATTCGCGTTCGCCAGTTGTAGAAAGGCCGGTATGGACGTCGGTTGAACCGATCATGCCAAATTGAAACGGGTTTTCGCCAGTCTCTCCTTGAATCGCCAAGCCGCGCTTTAGCGCTGAGCGAGCATAACTTCCGCCGCTGATTTCTTCGTCATCACCATATTGACCGCCAGAGACTAGAAATGGATAGAATTCAAAATTGGCAAACTCATCGGTTGGAGACAAAACAGGATGTGTTTCGGAATCGCCCTTAGTTTGAGTGACCTCAACCACTCTTTCCCACATCATCCGCCTGCGCGCATAATCTGCTGTAATCGGTTGACCGTTGACATCTTCAATAGCAAAGGCGAGGCCGCGCGATAAATTTGAATTATGAGGTATAGAAACAAAATTGACGCCAAATTCGGATGCAGTATCCGATAGAAACCTCCACAGCGCTTCAGGGTCTTGGCTATCAATCGCAGAAAAGGGTAGAAAGTTCGATGCAGTGCTCGCATTGGCGTCGCTTACGACGACTCTGTGTAAATTCGCATTGCCTGGCGCAGAGCTCCATTCCCAACCAATCAAGGCGGTAAACTCACCTGGCCGATTATTTCGGTCAGCGGCGGTAATCACGTCATTCCACGCTGGCGCCAGAATTTCAGGGGTTTGCAACTCCGAATATAAATCATGGTTTTCGCCTTTGCTAAGCCCTTGCGCAAGGCGGCGAAAAATTTCCAAGCCGTTATTTGAAGCAAACGCCGCTTTGTTTTCTTTGGCAAACCGAGTTTCGAGTATTCTTTTGTCGCGGGCGTCCAGGCGTCTGATAACGCCAAGCGCTTCGGCATGATCGGCTACAGTCAAAAAATCGAGGGGGCGATCTAACTGGATCCGCACCCTGGTTGCCGGATGCAAAACCGGCGCACCCCTTGCGAACCTGTATGCTGTGTCTGGGTCGGCGGTTTTGTTTCCAAACAGATAAGCATCGAAAGAATAATTCGTATGCACATGGGTGTCGCCCCAATAAAGCTGCATTTCCTGAGCGTGAGCACGGCTTGTGATGCTCAGCCCGGCTAAAGCGAGAGCAAGCGCCACGGCAGCGGCGAAAATTCTTGTCGGTGTTGTTAAAATTTTTGAACCGTCACATTGAGCCATCGCTAAATGGTGTCCTTACTTGCTTCGATGCGGTTTTCGTTAGCGTTGCCGGCGCAAACGGCCTGTCAAAAATTTGGAGCGCGCCAAACGTCTTAATTCTTGTTGTCGGCCGCGATTATAGGTGATACTATATCGTATCTTCTATAATAACAAGGCATTTCTATGTCTTTTGCGCTTGCAGGAATACAAACTATGAAAACGCGTAGTCGTTGGTTGGCGGCTCTAAAAACAGTACGGCTTTTATGAAGTCTGGATGTTCTGCTATCCCCCTTTTCCTGATCACATTCGTTGTGCTTATGATTGCGTCCGGATGCAGCCAGAAATTAAGCCTCGCTCCTGCACAGCAAAACATCGCCTCGACGCCGACCCAAGCGCAAACGCCCGACGGCGCGTATATTTCCTGGACGGAGCATCTCATTGATGGTGAAGACATCAATGGCGGCGTTCCAATACGCGGCGGCGACGGGCTAAAGCTCGCGGATTTGGATGCCGATGGGTATATTGATATCATATCCGTTCACGAGGATTCAGATCATTTGCGTATTGCTTTTGGTACGGATGACCCGAACGAATGGGTTCTTACCACCGTTGCCTTTGGTGAAGAGGTCAACGCCATTGAGGACGTTGCACTCGGCGATCTCAATCGCGATGGCTGGATTGACATTGTCGCTGCTTGCGAGCGCGGTCACCTCATCTACCTACAAAATCCCGGCCGCCAGATTCGCCGGGGCGTCTGGGCGCGCATAATTCCGTCGATTACTAAAAACCGGGGGTCATGGCTTCGTGTGTTCATGTCGGATCTGGACGGCGACGGCATGCCGGAAGTTCTGGCTGCGAATAAGGGCGGCGTTGACGTCATCGATGTAAGCGCGGGAGAGGCCCGCAGCGGCGTATTGTCCGTTTTCAAAATCACCAGTGATCCGCTTGACCAAAGCTCATGGGTGGAAATGAAACTATGGGATGCTGGCGTGCCGAATACGGCAATGCCCATCGATATTGATCGTGACGGCGATGTCGATATTTTAACTGGATCACGATTGACCTACAAGGCGCTGCTACTCGTACAAAGTGATCGGGCGGATCGACGCGCGCGCGGGTGGGCGGTAGAACCAATCGAAATAGCGCCCGGGGCGGACATGCCGCCCGGATGGCGCGGACGCACAAATGTGTTTCATGCTGCGGACGCTGACTTGGACGCCGACGCGCGCACTGATCTTGTGATGGTGATCGTCGAAGATGGAACTGACGAGCTCGTCGTTTCCTTGGGCTGGCTAAGGCAGCCGGCCCGTCTTTCAGACCCTTGGCGGTTCTTCACAATTGGCGATGTTATGCCGGATGTAATCGTTGGATTCGCCGTTGCCGATATCGACAATGATGGCGACCTGGATGTGATGGCTGGCGGCTATTCCGGTCTGAATGTGCTTGACGGCGGATATTCCGGCGCCGCGCGTGATCACGACGATCCAGACGTTACCGCCGCCTCTTCTGTTGGCCGCATCACCTGGTTTCAAAATACAGGTAATCCGTATAATGAATGGATTCGCCATGATATCTCGCGACGGATAAGAGGCATGTATGACGAATTCATTCCGCACGATATGGATGGCGATGGCGATATCGATTTCGTTGCAACGCGTGGCAATAGCGGCGAATATGATGGCGTCTTCTGGCTCGAACAGGTCCGCTCCGACAAGCCGCGTCCGGCGTTTGAGCCTGCGCGACAAAAGGACAGCCGCCAGCTACCGCTTCCGCCAGAAGATTGGCGTAACCTCTATGATCGACAACAATCGACACAAGCGCCAAAGAACGATTAACCGAGCCTCCCCTGGTTATCGGCGATCGCATTTGCTTGCGCCAATTATAGTTTGACCGCTTTGCTGGCAGCGCGAGGGGCGTTGCACATTATTTGCGCCACACACAAAATGGCGCCAGTCCTCAAAAGCATCCTGCGTGTTCACCCGACAATTTCAAGAGCGGCTTTTAGCGAATCCATGTTGAGCTCGCGCGCGATTCTTTCCGCCGCATCCACATCATTAGATTCGATTGCATCTATCATTCGCGCCCATTTCGTCGCTGCTTTTTTGCGCAACGTTGATGACGTAAAGCCAAAAGGGCCGAACAGATCGGGGGCGCCGATGCGGATATCCGAGAGCAATGCCGCCAATCGATCGCTGCCCGCAGCTTTTACGACGATCATGCCCATTTTGATGGTCTGCAGAAAAAAAGCTTTCGCAGAGGTGTCTTGATTGACCATGTCATTTAGCGTTTTCAATTGCGTTCGCAGTTTTGTAATGAAATGTTGTTCACACCCGGCCGCCTTATTCGCAGCCAAGCCAAACAGAGTGGCGCTAATTTCAACGCTTTCTATTGCGTCTTTGTCACTCAGCCTGGTTACGGAGGCGCCGCGCATCGGCTCTATTTTGATCAGTGATTTTGCTTCCAGCGCGCGCAAGGCTTCACGAATGGGACCGCGGCTCACGCCAAACCTGGTGGCGAGCTCCTGTTCGCGTAGCCGGTCGCCAGGTTGATACACCTTCTTCTGCAACAGCTTGATCATCTCAAACACAATATCGTCCGACGTAAGTCGTTTTGCTGCAGGTTGCGGCATAGGTCTCGTTCCTTTTGTTGGCAATCCTGCATACAACATTGTCATTCCAAATAGAAACCTTCAATTTCTCCGCCGCTATTCAAAAAGAATGCGCGCCTTATTGCCCTTTTTTAGCCGGCAGATTCATGAAAACAGCCGCATGCTCGCCTCAGTTAGCAGGTTTCACTAGAGAACGCGGCGAGGATCGTGTGAAAATTGCCACATGATTAAAATTATGCGTGTTTGCTTACAGAATTGTCTACAATAGTGTGGACAAGAGCCTCTCCCATGCCTAGCGTTTTGAAAACCGCCTGACCAATCATAATTCTGGGAGGAAGACATGAACCATAAATTACTTACCACGGCAGCGATTATTTCAGCGTTGGGGTCCGGCGCTGTAGTTCCTGGCGCCATGGCGCAAGAAGACGCAGACGCCGTCGATGCGCGAGATACAATTCTTGTCACGGCCCGAAAAAAAGAAGAATCGCTTGAAGATGTTCCCTCAAGCATCAGCGTGTTGCGAGGTGAAGACGCCGATCTCTTGGCGCTCGATGGGATCGCCGACTACATTCGACAAATTCCCAATGCAATTTTGGTGAATGGCGGGCCGGAATATCTATCCGACATTTCAATTCGCGGTCAGGGCGGCGGGCGCCAAGGGTTTTCTGAATCCTCAACAGGCATCTATCGCAACGGCGTTTATATCGCAGGCGGCGGGTTTGGCGGGCGGTCGTTCAATCGACTAGATTTCTTTGACCTTGATAATGTTCAAACATATCGCGGACCTCAAGGCGCATTGTACGGTCGTAATGCCGTGGGCGGCGCAATCAACGTCATCAGCAAGAAGCCTACCGATGAAACGACGGCAGAAATAAAAGCAGGGTATGAAAGCGCCGAACGATACTCAGTATCCGGAATAGTTAATGCGCCACTGGGTGAAAACGTAGCCGCACGGCTAGGCGCTTTTTATATTGATCAAAACGATGGCTTCATTACCGATGTCAACACTGGCGACGCCGTCGATCAAAGAGATTATCTTGGCCTGCGAGGCGCGCTGCGTGCGGACCTGTCACCGTCCACGACTGCGAATGTCCTTGTCGAGTATTACGATAGTACAGCGCCCGGCTTTAGTGCGCTCGGCCAACGCTTCACCGGCAGAAATGCAGCCGGGCAAACCGGAGACGCCGACCCTGGTCCCTATCAGACCAACGACAGCCGTATCGGTGTTGTGGAGATCGACTCTACGGCGGTGTTTGCAGATTTGACTTCCGATCTCGCTATCGGTGATTTCACAGCGATATTTTCCTACAAACAAAGGGATGGAAACCGCTTTAACGAAGACCTCGACAGCTTCATTGGTTTTCAAGGCATTGACGTAGGCGGTGTCACCACGGACCTCACCGCCGCACAGACGGAAGATTATCAACGCTTTGTTGGCGAAATTCGCTTGGCGTCAAAGTCTGGCTCAGGGGTCACCTGGCTGATTGGCGCTGACTTCCTAAGTTCAAATGATGATGTCGTTACCACAAACGGAGGGACTTCAGGGCTGGGCGGGCTCGCAGCGCTTGCAACTCGGCAAGATATGTTTGTTGAAAAACTGAGATCGGTTTCTGGTTTCGGATTGGTTGAGTTTGGCCTTGCGCAATCTACGTCACTGACATTGGAAGCGCGCGTTCAAAATGACAATAAGGATTTTAATTTTACGCGCAATCAAAGCGGCTCAATAATACTTGCCACAGGTGACTTGGAGGAAAGCTGGACACGGTTCTTGCCCGCCGCAACGCTCAACTATAGTGTTTCGGATAATCAGATAATTTATCTGCGCGCAGCAAGCGGCTACCGGCCTGGCGGCTTCAATACCGGTCTTGATGTAAGTAATACTCAGTTTATTCCTTACGATCCTGAGGCTGCGTATTCTTTTGAGGCCGGCTGGAAGGGCGCCACGCAAGGCGGGGTGCGATTTGGTTTCACCGGTTTTTACGTAGTTACCAAAGATGTGCAGGCTGTATCTACGCTGGACACAACCACAACGACGACAGCTCTTCAAAATGTCGGAAACACCAATATTTTTGGGTTTGAAGCCGATGTTTCTGGTGCGTTTGACGCTGGGCCGGGGCGACTTCGTTGGGGCGCCAGTGCGGCGACGACCCGGGGCGATTTTTCCGATGGCTCGCTGATTACCACCAGTGGAGGCGGCCCGGTTATTGAAACGATTGATCTATCGGGCGCGCGCGTCAATCGAACGCGAGACTATGTGATCCAGGCAAATGCGTTTTATTTTGCGCCGCTTGCAGACTCGGTTGACTGGTTTATGGGCGGTAGCTTGCAAACAGAAGGCGGCGGCTTTGAGAATGCTTCTGGCGGAACGACGTCAGCGACAGGCCGTGAGCTTGATGATTTCTTTCTTGTCGATGCGCGCCTTGGGGTGCGCGGCGATGGCTGGCAACTTAGCGCCTTTGGCAAAAACCTGACCAATGAAGTCTATCGGCTGCAAACGATTTCTTTGAACGGATACTTCAACCAGCCGCGCAAATATGGCGTAGAGTTGAAAGTTAGTTTCGGTAAATAGCGAGAGAGCGAAGGCGGCGCCTCCCTCACTTCAAGCGCAACGGCGTGCGGGAACGGTCCCGCATCGCTCACAGGTAGAATAATAATTATCACCGATGCGAGCCTGCGAAGCGTTTCCGGAGCAAACCTAGCTGAGGAGAAAAAGGCAAACCGCGTTGCGGCGCTAAACCCCTCTGTCAGGTCTCAAAAATTGAAGCGAGGGCGCTAAGGCAAGCGTCGATATTGTCTCGATTGGCGCCGGCGCCCATCAGGCCAATGCGCCAAACCTTGCCCGCAAGGGGGCCTAAGCCCGCGCCAATTTCAAGCGAAAAAGCATTGCGAAAATGGCGGCGTATTTGCGCTTCATCGTCCACAAATTCAGGAATTCGAATGCTCAGCAATTGCGGCAGCCGGTATTTTTTATCTACAAGAAACTCAAACCCAAGGTTTGAAAGGCCTTCCTGCAAGACCCCGCTTTCTCGTTCATGCCGCGCCCATGATGCTTCCAGGCCTTCCTCATGCAATGCGATAAGGCTTTCATGCAAGGCGTACATGGCGTTGACCGGGGCGGTGTGGTGATAAGCGCGGGCGCCATCTCCCTGCCAGTAGGCCGCGACAAGCGACAGATCGAGAAACCAACTCTGAACCGGCGTTTTTCTCGCCTCAACACATGCCAAAGCAGCTTTATTCAAACTGACCGGCGACAGACCCGGCGGGCAGGAAAGACATTTCTGGCTTCCGGAATAAACCGCATCTATACCCCAGCGATCGACTTCCAACGGCACGCCTGCCAAAGAGGTAACGGCGTCGACCACGACGAGCACTCCGTGATTTTTTGCAATACGGCAAATTTGTTGCGCATCCGACAGGGCGCCGGTTGACGTTTCAGCATGAACGAAAGCGACTAACTTGCTTTGCGGATTTTCCTGGAGAGCAGCTTCCACTTTGTCTGGTGTTACAGGCGCGCCCCATTCATCATTGACGACCACCGCCGTTGCGCCAGCGCGTTCTACAACCTCTTTCATCCGTCCGCCAAAGACACCGTTTATACAAACAACCGCTGTGTCGCCCGGCTCCAGGAGGTTGACCAGGCAGGTTTCCATGCCCGCAGAGCCAGGCGCAGAAACCGGAAATGTCAGATCGTTTTCCGTCCGCATCGCAGTGCGCAGAAGGCTCCCGATCTCATCCATCAGGCGGATGAATTCCGGATCCAAATGTCCAATCGTCGGGCGCGCCATAGCGGCCAGCACACGCTCGCTCACCTTTGACGGGCCGGGGCCCATAAGACGTATGGTGGGCGGAGAAAAACTTTTCATGGCCATGCTCGCTATTGTTGTGCGCCTGATTTTGCCGCGCAGGGTTAGACGCATTTTGTCGTGTTGTCAGCCACCGGGCGATGTGGGCACAATGCCGGGCAAAATCAGGGGGCGCCGGCTTGGCGCCAATGCCCAGCTGGCGCCAAAGCCCGTCTGACGCCAAAGCCCAGCTGGCGCCAAAGAAGGTGGACTTTCGCCTATGCATTCATCACATTCTGCGCAAGCCTTGCGCATTTGATAACGGGAGAAATTTAATGCCCGCCGACACCGCCCATACACTAGGCGCCGACCAATCTGAAGGCGAACGCGAGATCAAGCGCATTTTTGCGCTGCAAAAAGACGCCTATTTGCAAAATCCGTTTCCCTCTTATGACCGACGCATCGCTGGCCTCGATAAGCTTATCGAGCTGATTGAAACCAATGAGGACGCTTTCGCAAAGGCGATCAGCACCGATTTTGGCAATCGCTCGAAACATGAAACCATCATTGCAGAAATGCTGGTCCTGACTTCCGGCGTGCGCATGGCGAAGAAAAGTTTAAAAAACTGGATGCGTCCGCGTGGCGTGCCGACACCGCTGCATATGCTGCCGGCGAAAAGCAAGCTTGAGCCGCAACCGCTCGGCGTTATCGGCATCATCTCGCCATGGAACTATCCGGTATTTTTAGCGCTGGCCCCGGCGGCGGCGGCGATTGCGGCGGGCAATCGGGTGATGCTGAAACCGAGTGAACTGACCCCGCATACCAGCGATGTTATGCATGAGTTAATTAGCGCGGCGTTCGATGAATCAGAATTCGCCGTTATTGTCGGCGGCGTTGATACTGGCCAGGCTTTCACCGAAACACCATTTGACCATTTGCTGTTTACCGGCTCGACCAGCATCGGCATACGCGTTGCGCAGGCCGCTGCAAAAAACCTCACGCCAGTGACGCTGGAGCTTGGCGGCAAGTCCCCGGCGATTATCGACGCCAGCGCCGATATTGGAAAAGTCACGCAATCCATCGCCTATGGCAAAATGCTCAATGCCGGGCAGACTTGCATCGCGCCGGATTATGTGTTGGCGCCAACCAACAAACTCGATGAGACCGCCGCCGCCATCGCCGCCGCTGCGCGCGCGCTCTATCCGGAAATTGATACGACGGCGGATTATACGTCGATTATCTCCGACCGACACTTTGCCAGGCTGAAAGCTATGGTGGAAGAGGCGCGCGACCGCGGCGCGCGGATTATTGAAGTCGGTTCCGCCAATGCGCTGCATCCGCAACGCAAATTGCCGCTGACTTTGGTGATCGACCCGCCGGCGGATGCGGCTGTCATGAAAGAGGAAATCTTCGGGCCGATCCTACCGATTTTGCCGAACGGCTCAACCGAGGAGGCCATCGCCCACATCAACAAGGGCGAGCGCCCGCTGGCGCTATACTGGTTTGGCGAAGACAATGAGGCGCGCGACCGCGTGTTGCAGCAAACCGTTTCCGGCGGCGTTACCGTCAACGATACATTATGGCATCTGGCGCAAGAAAACCTGCCCTTTGGCGGCGTCGGCAAAAGCGGCATCGGCGCCTATCATGGACGCGCAGGGTTTGAGACTTTCTCACATTTGAAACCGGTATTCTACCAGAGCCGTTTTGCCAGTAGCGGGCTATTACATCCTCCCTATACAGAAAAACTAGAAAAAACCCTCTCCTTCATCCGGAAAATTCTTTAGGCGCAATTATGACCGCAGAAAATAACGCCCGTGAAAAGCTGGGCGAGTTTGATTATGTAATTGTCGGCGCCGGGTCGGCGGGTTGCGTTCTTGCTAATCGCTTGAGCGAAGACGCATCGGTGAGCGTTTGCCTGTTAGAGGCGGGCGGCGTCGATAAAGACCCGCTCATTCATGCGCCGATTGGTTTTGCGTTTTTTTCCGATAGCTCGCCGGTAAACTGGCGCTTTGATACCGTCCCGCAGAAACATCTCAATGATCGCATCTGCTATCAGCCACGCGGGCGCGTGCTTGGGGGGTCAAGCTCGATTAATGCGATGATTTATATTCGCGGCGCACACGCTGATTATGATCACTGGGCGAGCGAAGGCGCCGATGGCTGGGACTGGGACGGGGTTCTGCCGTATTTTATGAAAGCGGAAGACAATCAGCGCGGCAGCGACAATTACCATTCAGTTGGCGGCCCGCTATCGGTATCTGATTTGCGCTACCGCAATCCATTGTCGGATGTTTTTCTGAAAGCTGCTGCTGAATTACAGCTGCCCGACTGCAATGACTTCAACGGCGCCGATCAGGAAGGCATGGGATACTATCAGGTGACGCAGCGTGATGGCCGGCGCTGCTCGACAGCGGTTGCTTATCTCAATCCCGTGAAAGAGCGCGCCAACCTTACCATCATCACCGGCGCCTACGCCGAGCGCGTAATGTTCGACGCAAAACGCGCAAGCGGGGTTGAATTTCTTGAAATGGGCGCGCCGAAATCGGTTGCAGCCAAACGCGAAGTCATCCTTTCCGGCGGCGCGTTCCAGTCGCCGCAAATGTTGATGCTATCGGGTATTGGTCCGGGCGCTCATTTGCGCGAGCACGGCCTCGATGTCGTCGTTGATGCGCCGGGCGTCGGCGCCAATCTTCAGGACCATCTTGATTATCCCGCGCTTTATAAAACATCGTCAGGCGATTCTGTCGGCCTTAATTTTGGCATGGTCAAAAAGTTCTTCCCGTCGTTCTTCGCCTATAAAAACCGCGGCGAAGGCCTGTTCACGTCAAACCTTGCAGAATGCGGCGGCTTTGTAAAAACCGATCCCACTGAGGCAGAACCTGACATTCAGCTACATTTCATTCCCGGTCTGGTCGATGATCACGGCCGCAAGAAACATCTCGGCGGCGGCATAACCTGTCATGCATGCGTTTTGAGACCGAAAAGCCGCGGCAGCGTCACGCTCGCCTCAAGCGATCCGCAAGCGCCGCCCGCAATCGACCCGAATTTCCTCGCAGACGAAGACGACCTCCATCGCCTGATAAAAGGCGCGCGCATCATGGAACGGATTTTTGCAGCGCCCGCCTTTGCCGGCGTCAAGGGCGCATCGCTCTATCTGGAAGAGCCCGCCAGCGACGCGGCGCTCACTGAGGATATTCGAAATCGTTCGGATACGATCTATCACCCGGTCGGCACTTGCCGGATGGGGCGCGATGAACAGGCCGTCACCGATCCACAATTGCGCGTTACCGGCGTCAGCGGTCTTCGCGTCGTTGACGCCTCGGTGATGCCGTTTGTGGTTTCGGGAAACACCAACGCCCCGACCATCATGATCGCTGAAAAAGCCGCAGACATGATCAAAGGCGCCGATTAGCCCGCAAAACCGCCCCCCGCACCGCTTTGGTTTGACCGCTCTGCCGCAACGCGTTACCGGATTAGATAAGTTTGCGGGAAAGAGTTTGGTTTATGACGGCGTTGCGCCAGTCCGTATCGACATTCGAGCGCTGGTTTCGCGACGACGCATTGGCGCTGTGGCGCGCACAAGGCTATGACGCCAAACGCGGCGGCTTTTACGAATGTCTGGATTTCACCGGCGCGCCGGTGACCGGCCGGCCGCGAAGGGTGCGGGTTCAGGCGCGGCAAATCCACACCTTCTCGCAAGCCGCCTTGCGCGGTTGGGGCGCCGATTACGAAGCGCTTGCCGCTGCCGGGTTCGATTATTTTCTCACTAAGGCCTGCCCGGATGAAGGCGCGCGCGGCTGTGTCCATCATCTGTCCGATGACGGAACGGTTCTCGATGATCGCCGCGATCTCTATGACCAGGCCTTCGCTTTGCTCGCCTGTGCGTCACGATGGCAAGCGGCGCAAGACACGCGCGCGCTGGCGCTGGCGGAACGCATCATCGCTTTTCTCAACCATGAGCTTGCCTCCCCCCATGGCGGCTGGCTTGAAAGCGACCAGCGCGAGACGCCGCGGCGGCAAAACCCGCACATGCATTTGCTGGAAGCGTTCATGGCGCTCTACCGCGCCACCGGCGACAGCGCCTATGGCGATTACGCCGCGCAAGTCTACGCCCTGTTTGAAACCGTGTTCTTCGACCAACGCGACGGCGTGTTGCGTGAATTTTTTGACCAGGACTTCGCCCTTAGCACGGACAAAGGCGATCTTATCGAACCCGGCCATATGATGGAGTGGGTTTGGCTGCTCGGGCATTATGACGCCCTGTTCGCAACCGACAGCACCGCACAGATGACGCGGCTTTATAGTCGCGCCGAGGAGATCGGGCTTGATAGCGCCGGCTTCCTGCGCGACACGGTGCGCCTCGGCAAGGAGAGCCTGCCCGGCCCAAGACGGCTGTGGCCGCAGACCGAATATATCAAAGCCGCCATCACCCTGGCGCGGCGCGGCGACAAGGCGATGGCGGCGCGCGCCGGCGCCCTCATAGACATGCTGTTTAAGAGCTACCTCGCCCAAGACGTCGCCGGGCTTTGGTGCGACCAATTTGACGCCAATGGCGCAGCCCTAGCGCGTGACGTGCCGGCCAGTATTCTTTACCATTTGTTTGAAGCTGTCGGCGATGCTGCAAGCTTTGAAAATGCGGAGCGCGAGCGATCATGAAAATTCAGCCGGTCATCATGTCGGGCGGTTCGGGCACGCGACTATGGCCAATGTCGCGCAAGGCGCTGCCGAAACAGTTTTTAAAATTGGTCACCGACCGCACCATGTTTCAAGACACCGTTTCGCGCGTTTGCGGCAAGCAAGACAGCTATGGCGATCCGGTGGTGATCTGCGGCGCCCATCACGGGCCCATTGTCGCCAAGCAATTGGCCGAGATCGCCATCCAGCCGGCAGACATCATCCTGGAGCCCTGCCCGCGCAACACCGCCGCCGTCGCGGCAGCCGCTGCCGCCTGGGTTGCGCGCGGCGATGAAGATGCGCTCATTTTATTGATGCCCGCTGACCATCATATCGCCGACGGCGCAGGCTTTCGCAGCGCTGTCGCGCTCGGCGCCAAGGCGGCTGAGGCTGGCAATATCGTCACCTTCGGCATAGCTGCGCAAACCCCGCATACCGGCTATGGTTATATCGAGACCGGCGCGCAGCTGTTTCCATCTGTATACAAAGCAGCCGCCTTTAAAGAAAAACCTGATCGTGAGACCGCCGAACGCTATATCAAAGACGGGCGCTATTACTGGAATGCCGGGATATTCCTTTATCGAGCGAGCGCCATGCGTGACGAGATGGCGCGCCTTGCGCCGGAAATTATGGCCGCCGCGAGCGAGGCGCTTGAAAAAGCCGCGCCGTCTGATGGCGCCCTGCGCCTTGACGAGGCGGCGTTTTCCGCCTGTCCGTCAGATTCCGTCGACTATGCGGTGATGGAAAAAACCGACAAGGCCGCCATCGTCGCGCCGGTCGATGTCGGCTGGACCGATATCGGCAGCTGGAGCGAGGTCGCCTCTGCCGACAACAGCGGCAATGTCATTTGCGTCAATGCGACAAACAACATCATCCGCAGCGACGGACCGCTTATCGCCGCGGCCGGGGTTGAAGATTTGATAATCGTCGCCACCGGCGATGCGGTTCTGGTGGCGCGCAGCGACAACGCACAAGACGTGCGTGCGATTGTCGAGGAATTAAAAAAACGCGGCCTCCAGCATCTTTTGTAGACGGAACTTTCTATGGCTCAAAAAATTGTCGTCACCGGAGGCGCGGGCTATATTGGCAGCCATGTCGCCGTCGAGCTATTGGGCGCCGGCCGCGATGTTTTAATCATCGATGATTTTTCCAACGCCCATCCTGAAGCGCTCGCGCGGATAAAAGAACTGGCGCCGGGCAATCTTGAATTGCTGGAGCGCGACCTCGCCAACCCCGCCCATAGTGATGATGTGATCGCCGCCGTCAAAGCCTTCGGCGCCGACAGCGCCATTCATCTGGCGGGACTGAAAGCGGTTGGCCAGTCGGTGGCCGAGCCGATGCTGTATTACCGAACCAATATCGGCGCGTCTTTAACGCTGATCCGCGCCCTGGACGCGGCGAACGCGAAAACCATTGTCTTTTCATCCTCCGCAACCGTCTATGGCGCGTTAAATGACAGCCCGGTAAACGAGACCGGAAAGACCGGCGCTGCCAATCCATACGGCCGCACCAAGCTGATTATCGAGGACATGCTGAAAGACCTGGCGGCGGCGGACGGCGCCTGGCGCGTGGTGAACTTGCGTTATTTCAATCCGGTCGGCGCCCATCCGTCGGGCCGCATCGGCGAGGACCCGAACGGCGTTCCCAACAATCTGTTTCCGTTTATCGCTCAGGTGGCTGTCGGCCGGCGCAAAAAACTGATGGTGTTCGGCGACGACTATCCCACGCGCGACGGAACCGGCGTGCGAGATTATATCCATGTCAGCGATTTGGCGCGCGGCCATCTCGCAGCGCTCGACTATCTGGCGGCGTTGGAAGATGGCGGCGCGCTCGACATCAATCTTGGAACCGGCGCCGGTTATTCCGTGCTCGAAGCGGTCGCTGCGTTCAAGCGCGCTTCCAACCGCGACGTTCCTTACGAAATCGCGCCCCGGCGCGAGGGCGATATCGCCGAGGTATACGCCAATGCCAAGCTTGCGGAAAAGCTGCTTGGCTGGCGCGCAGAAAAAACCATCGACCAAATGTGCGCCGATCACTGGCGTTGGCAGAGCAACAATCCTGATGGGTATAAGTAAAACTTAAGCCGGACGCTCAGCGAACTGGCCGTATTTCCGGTAAGGCGTCATATAGGTCGGCAAAATCGCTTCCACCGTATGCGGCTGAATATCAAGATCATCGAGCGTTGCAACACCGCCGCCCGTGCCCACGACATTGTCCCGTTTTAACAGCCTCACCTGATCGCGCGTCAGCGGCGGCTCTACAAATGGCGCAATGCCCGCCATCTCACCGGCCAGGCCGATCAGCGATGCAATGGGGAACGGCACAGGGACGAGCGCCCGCTTGCGGCCGATCTCATGCAGCATTAATTCCAGAAGCTCTTTGAACGTATAAATCCGCGGCCCGCCAAGTTCGTAAATACGCCCCCTGGCTTCGGGGCGAACCAATGCTTCGCAGATCGCATCAGCGACATCATCGACATAAATCGGCTGAAACCGCGTCTTGCCACCGCCGATCAACGGCAGCACCGGCGACATCATCGCCATGGCGGCGAACTTGTTGAAGAATTTGTCCTCTTGGCCGAAGACAATCGACGGACGGATGATGGTCGCGGAAGGAATGGCTTCGCGCACCGCAATCTCCGCCTCGCCTTTGGTGCGCGCGTAAACGCTGTCGCTGTCCGCATCGGCGCCGATTGACGAGACCTGGACAAAATTTTCAACGCCCGCCTCGCCCGCCAGCTGTGCAATCTTGGCAGCGCCTTGTCTTTGCACCGCCTCAAAACGTTGCGGCCCTTCGCGGTGGAGAATGCCCACCAGGTTAATCACCGCATCTGCGCCGGTGAGCGCGCCGGCGATGGAATCGGGATAGCGGATATTGGCTTGTTTGAGCTGGATTTGCCCGACTGCGCCCATCGGCCGTAAGAACTGCGCCAAATGCGGACGACGCACCGCAACGCGCACGCGCCAGCCGCGCTTGGCAAGCTCGCGCACCGTATTGCGCCCGACAAAGCCCGATCCGCCAAAGACAACCGCCAGTTTTCCCGTCACGCCAAAAGCCTCCGTCAGTATGGGTTACGCCGCCAACGCCTATCTGAATTCCTCCGCCGGGACAATCTCGGTTTTGGCTCAGTTTTCGGCGCAACGATATTTAGTCCCAATAGAGCATGCAGAGCCCGACTTGTTCCACCGTTTTCCGGTTTAACCCTGCGGCTTGGAGCACCAAACACGCGCCGCCTGGTTCGGCTTCGCGCGCAAAACCACCGCTCAGTGTCATTGCCGGACTTGTTCCGGCAATCCAGGCAGGCAAGCCTTTAGCTTTCTTTTGCTTTGCCCTGGATCACCGGAATAAATCCGGTGATGACATCGGGATGGGACAAAGATGCGCACGACACTTAAGGCTGGGGTCATTTCAAAATCGGCCAGACCGCCTCAACCCGGCAGCTCATAGCCCTTGAACATTTTGCGCAGCTCGGTTTTGAGGATTTTCCCGGTCGCGCCAAGCGGGATTTCGTCGACAAACTCCACTGCGTCCGGCCAGGCGATCTTGTCGAGCTTGGGTTTTAAAAATTCCTTGATTTCATCCGGCGACGGGTCCGCGCCCTCCGCCTTGACCACAATCAACAACGGGCGCTCCTGCCATCTTGGATGATAAACCCCGATGACGCCGGCTTGCGCCACGCCCTCATGCATCAGCGCTGCATTTTCGATATCGATGGACGACACCCACTCACCGCCGGTCTTAATCACGTCCTTCGAACGGTCGGTGATTTGCAAAAAGCCATCGGGGTCGATAATCGCCACGTCGCCAGTGTCGAACCAGCCATCATCGGTGAGCGTTGGCTCATCCACTTTGAAATATTGATCGACAACCCACGGCCCGCGCACTTGCAGGTTCCCGTCGGCCTCACCGTCATGGGGAAGCACTTCGCCCTCTCCAGAAACAATCCGCATATCAACGAAAGGTAAGGCCCTGCCGGCTTTCAGCTGATAGGGGATGCGCTCCTCGAACGGCAGCGCTTTTAATCTTGGCGGCAGCACATTAACGGTGCCGATCGGCGACATCTCGGTCATGCCCCAGCCCTGCTGCAACTCCACGCCATAATCCGCGTAGCCGCGAATAAGCGCTTCCGGCAGAGCCGAACCGCCGCATAGCCCTTTCCTGAGATGGGGAAGTTCTTTGCCAGTTTTCTTGAGATATTGGAGGAGGCCAAGCCAAACCGTCGGCACGCCCGCTGAATAGGTGACTTTCTCCGTATCAAGAAGTTCATAAAGGCTTTCACCGTCGAGCTTCGGTCCGGGATAAACCTGTTTCACGCCAACCATGAGGCAGGAATAAGGAACATTCCACGCATTCACATGAAACATCGGCACCACGGGAAGCAACGTGTCGCCTTCCATAACATTCATCGCCATCGGCAGGCAGGCGGCGAAAGACTGCAACACCAGCGCACGGTGCGAATAAACCACGCCTTTCGGGTCGCCGGTCGTGCCGGATGTGTAGCACATGGTGACGGCGGTATTTTCGTCAAATTCCGGCCACTCGAAAACATCGCTCTCACCGGCGATAAATTCATCATAGGTCGACGCGCCCACGCCAGCGTCGCCGACATTGTCGGCGTCGGTCAACACGAAATAGTCCTTCACGGTTTTAAGCTTAGGCCGCAACGCGGCAACCAGTGTCGCGAAGGTCGTGTCGTAAAACAGATAATCGTCTTCGGCGTGGTTGATGACGAAGGCGGCATTGTCCGGCCCGAGGCGCGGATTGATGGTGTGCAACACCGCGCCGAGGCCGCCAACGGCGTAATACATTTCAAACTGGCGATAGGTGTTCCAGCCAATCACGCCGATGCGGTCGCCGCGTTTGACGCCCATATTGGTCAGCGCATTGGCGAGCTTGGCGATACGCTTGGCCGAATCAGCGATGGTGTAGCGATGGATCGGCCCTTCCACGGTGCGCGTGACAATTTCGGTATGGCGAAAATTACGCACGGCGTGTTTGAGGATATCGGTCGTCAAAAGCGGCCGATTCATCATTTGTCCCATCATCGCGGTCGTCTCCCTGTCCCTGTTATCTATATCAAATCGCCGAAACCCCTCGGGGTCAAATGGTTTGGCTGTTATTCATCCCGATGGGAAGGGAGCCGGCGCGACAAAGACCGCTTCAGGCGCGCAAGGCGGCGATTTGGGTTTCCAGAATCTCGATGAGTCGGGAGGGGGCCGGGAAGTCTTCCGCGATCCACTGCGCCTCGGTCGCCTCCAGGATTTTCGCAACCGCTACGCCCGGCGGCACGCCGGCGTCGATAATATGGCGGCCCGACACTGATAATGTCGGCGCCTGCCAGGCTTTGGCGAGCCCCGTGAGGCGCGCATGGGCGGCCTCGTCGATCCGCTCCAGGGCAAAAGCTGCGGCGGCGGCATCCAGAAAGACATCGCGCCCGAGCCGATAGATTAGTTCGCGCACAGCTTTGTCCTGCAAGCTTGGCACAATCTGCTCCGCGCCTTTGAGCGTGTTTGAGCGGATCGCCTTTTCCGCATTGGAAAGGCGCAGGCGCGCACCAACGCCGGTTCCGTCTGCGCCAAACAGAACCGCCAGCACCACTGGCGCCAGCGCATCCGGCGCGATAGTTTTAAGCCGCGCCACCGCATCAATATGCGCCGGCGCATCCCAGATTGCCCGCAACACGCCGGCGTCCTGCATCGCCTTCAGCGCGAATGCGGCGCGCGGTAGCGCTAAAATCGCCATCAATTCCGCGCCAATACGTTCCGCCGAAAGCCGTGCGATCCCTCCCCTTTGGGCGGTGCAAGCGGTAAGTCCCGGTTCGTCGAAACGTTCCGAGAAGCGCGCCGTGAAGCGGAAGAACCGCAGGATGCGCAAGAAATCCTCTGCGATGCGGCGCGTCGCATCGCCGATAAACCGCACCCGGCCCGCCTCTATGTCGGCGATCCCCGCAACCGGGTCATAGAGCTGGCCGTCAGGCGTCAGATAAATCGCATTGATAGTAAAATCGCGCCGGCCCGCATCCACCTGCCAGTCGCGGGTGAAGGCGACGGTTGCGCGGCGGCCATCTGTTGAGACATCCGCCCGCAGCGTCGTCACCTCAACGCCGTGATGGTCGACAATCGCGGTTATCGTGCCGTGCTCAATCCCGGTGGGGGCTGAGCGCAGCCCGGCGGTTTTGAGCGCGGCGACAACCCTGTCAGGCGGCAGTGTCGTTGCGACGTCAAAGTCCTTCGGCGCCGTACCGAACAATGCATCGCGCACACAGCCGCCGACAAATTTTGCCGAGCCCGGCTCGACTGCTTCCAGCGCGGCAATCACCTTGTTGAGCGATGCGTCTTCGAGCCAGCCAAAATGCGTCCGCTGCTGCGCCGTTAAGGGAATGAATTCGCCCGCGCTCATAGCGCCCCATCATTGCCTTGGCCGTCATCACCCGGCTCATCTTGCAGGACTTCAGCCATGGTGCGCAAAATTCCTGCGGTAAGGCCCCAAATATGAAACCGGCCATAGGGTGCGGCGAACATATTGTATTTCACGCCCTTGTGCTCGCGCTCTTCGGTGACATGGTTTGACAAGTCAGCCACAAAATCGAGCGGGACTTCAAAAACCTCGTGTACTTCGCGCGGGCAGGCGCGAATATCCGTCTGCGGATGAACAATCCCGACCACGGGCGTCACCGAAAATCCGAGACCGCCTTCGTGGACGCCGAGCTGCCCGATGACCTCAACACTGCCGGGCTCAATATTGACTTCCTCATGGGCTTCGCGCAACGCCGTCTCAACGCGCGAGGCGTCGCCGGGCTCAACCTTGCCGCCGGGAAAGCTGATTTGCCCCGCATGCGACGGCATGTCGGACGAGCGCACCGTCAGCAATATGGTTGCGCCTTCGGGGCGATTGATAATTGGCACCAGTACGGCGGCGTCTTTGCGGATATCGCTCCAGCGACTTTCAAACATTTTGTCGCCAACAAGATGCGGGTTGATTTCACGGAACAACGCCCGCACGCGCTGCGCGCTCATCCGGTCAAGATTGGAGGCAATGCGCGCACGCCAATCAACATCTTCTATTCGCAGCTTACCTCTAGCGACACTCATCACTTCAAATACCTACTCAAAAATTTCGTCCGCCGGCCCGAACGGGAAGAACACGGCCCCGGACCAAACGCCAAACATCTCTACCCCGTTCATCTGGCGCTTCTCACCGAGTTCGACAAGGTCGTAGAACACCGCCCGCGCAATGCGCGCCTCAAGCCCGGCACGCATATCGATATAGGGCGCGGCCTGGCCGGTCTTTGGGTGTTTGCGAAACACCAGCCGGTGGTCGGGACCGGCGGTTGCGGTGTCGCCGACATTGGAGGTGAAGGTGAGGTTTTGGCTCTGGCCGGTTCCTTCCACCTGCATTGAAACGCCGACAAAGGGCGCGTCTTCCACCGTAATCTGAAGCTTCTCGACCGGCGTCACCAGGAAATAGTCGTCGCCGTCGCGCCGCATGACCGTTGAGAACAACCGCACCAGCCGCGCCCGGCCAATCGGCGTTCCCTCATGAAACCATGTGCCGTCGGGCTTGATGACAATATCTATGTCGCCGCAAAAGTCCGGATGCCATTTGTGCACCGGCGGCAAGGATTTTCCGCCCACGCCTTCCAGCTTTATTGCGTAGCTCAATAAGTCTTTCATAGTAAAAACCGGCGCCGCTTTCGCTGACGCCGGTTCTTATCTCAGTTCAGAGCCGCGCGATAGCGCTAGCCGTTCATTCGCAGGCCCTCTATTCGCAAGCCAAGCACCTTGCATAGGCGGCGTTCGGGTCGTTGAACTCCTCAAAGAAGGCGAGTTGTTCGTCGGCTTTGGCCATCAGCTTTTGAACCGCGCCTTGGCGGTTGCGGATTTTGTCTTCACGCCCGCTCGCCGCTAAAATCTGCGACGACATATTGCCGAGAATGCGTTCGAACGGCGTCTTTTTCTCTATCATATCGACGACGTCATATTTCTCCAGCTCCGCCATCTTCGCCGCGCTGGCGATGGCGTCATCGAGATTGCCAAGCTTGTCGACCAGCCGCAGGCCTTTGGCGCGCTCGCCAATCCAGACGCGGCCCTGGCCGATAGAATCGACATAGGTCTTGTCGAGGCCACGGCCCTCGCCGACAATCGACAGGAAGCGGTCATATCCATATTCGATCGACTGTTGGATGATATCGGCGATGCTATCTGGCAATGGCCCGATGCCGGTCGCCAGGATCGGAGACAGGTTTGTGGTGCCAACGCCGTCAACAAATATGCCAACTTCTGCAGCGGTGTTTTCGAAAGTGTTGAAATAGCCGAAGATACCGATGGAGCCGGTGATGGTTGTCGGCGAGGCCCAGATTTCATCGGCCGGCGCGGCAATCCAGTATCCGCCGGAAGCCGCGAGCGATCCCATCGACGCGACCACGGGTTTGCCCGCCGCTTTAATCGCTAGAACTTCGTCGCGAATAACATCGGAAGCAAAGGTCGAGCCGCCGGGACTATCGACACGCAGGACAACCGCTTTGACGTTTTCATCCAGCCGGGCTTTTTTCAACAGCGCGGCAATCGTGTCGCCGCCAGCTGCTTGCCCTGCCGGCGCCTTGCCGTCAACGATTGTGCCGGCGGCCGTGATCACTGCAATATTAGGGTCCTCGCCGTCATGGACGCCTTCAATCGCACTCAGATACCGACGGAAACTCACATGACTATAGGACTTGCCGTCTTTTTCCTTGCCGAATTCGCTGATGAGATATTCGCTTTGTTCGGCGCGTGATGAGAGCTGATCGACCAGGCCGGTTTTTAGCGCGGCTTTGGCGAAACTCCCGTCAACGGTTTTCATTATGGGCCCAAGGTTATTGGCGTAGTTTTCTATCACGCCGGCGTCCATCCCGCGTGCGGCCTCAACAGCGCTCACATATTCGCGCCACAGGACGCCAAGATAGGCCCTATTGGCTTCTTTGGCTTCCGGCGACATGTCATCGCGAATGAAGGGCTCAACGGCGGATTTGAACGTCCCTACACGGAAGACGTGGCTGTTGATTTTTAACTTCTCGAGGAAGGATTTAACAAACGTGCCGTAACGGCCATAGCCGTAGATGACGACATTGCCGAAATTATTCATGATAATTTTGTCGGCGGTAGCGGCGAGAAGATATTGGTCCTGGCTGTAGAAATCACCGACCGCGACAAGCTTCTTGCCGCTGTCTTTGAACTTTTGCAACTCCGCGGCGACATAGTGAATTTTGCTGGCGCTTGATGGCGATACCTGCAGCGAGCCAAGATCAAGCACGATGCCAGTAATGCGTTCGTCGTCTTTGGCTTTGCGGATCACCCGCACCAAATCGTGAACCTCGATTTGGCTCGGCTTGTTCATGCCATAAGCCTCTTCGATCAGAGCCTCGAACGGGTCGACCACTTCGGCCTGCTCCACAAGCACGCCGTTGAGGTTTAGCTGCAACGCGGCGGCGTCCGGAATGGAAATGGAAACTTTCTCGCCCTTGCCGGCAATACCGTTGGTGACGGAGACGAGGACGCCGACAAAAAGCAGCATCACCACCAGGCCAATTAACCCCTGCACTAACAGCAACAAGCCGATTATTAATTTACCGGCGCCTTTGATGAAGCCCCAGACGGTGAAATTAGATTCATTATCAGACACAAACTGCCCCTTTTTCTACAGACCAAACGCGAAACATCGCGCTGCAATAAGTAACTCAAATAGTTGCTGACCCGCCACCCTCAACCATACCAACGCAATCGTGAGCCGGAACTATGACAACACCGTAAAGAAAATGGGCCCCTGACCGCAAGAGGCAAGAGTTTTGCGACAATCCGTTCGGTTTTCTTGCCAAGCAGTTGCTAACACGGCATTGACCCATGATATTGGAAATAACCACGGAAAAAGAGACCTTTGACCCTATGACCGACCCGACGCCCGATGCGACTGTGTTACAGAAATTTGACCAGATAGCGGCAAGCCTTGCGCGCGCTAAGGATAGCCTCTCCAGGGTGGTGTTCGGTCAGGAAGAGGTGATCAAGCTTTGCCTTGCGACATTGGCGGCTGGCGGGCATGGGCTTTTGGTCGGCGCGCCGGGGCTTGCCAAAACACTTCTTGTGACATCTGTCGCAGATTTGATGGGCCTGTCTGCCAAGCGGGTGCAGTTCACGCCCGATTTGATGCCTGGCGATATTTTGGGCTCGGAAGTGCTGGAACAAGCCGCTGACGGAACCCGGGAATTCCGGTTCATTCCGGGGCCAATTTTTTGCCAGCTGTTGATGGCCGACGAAATTAATCGCGCCTCGCCGCGCACCCAGTCGGCGCTGTTGCAGGCGATGCAGGAACACCACATCACCGTCGCCGGCGCGCGCCACGATTTGCCGCAACCGTTTCACGTGCTCGCCACCCAAAACCCGATTGAACAGGAAGGCACCTATCCGCTGCCCGAAGCTCAGCTCGACCGTTTCTTGTTGCAGATCAATGTCGGCTATCCGGACCTTGAAGCGGAGCGGCGCATGCTGAGCGAGACTACCGGCCTGGAGACGGCGACCATTGAGCCGGTGATGACCAGCGCCGATCTGATCGACATGCAGATGTTGGTGCGCGAGATGCCGATTGGCGAGCAAGTCGTCGAGATGATTTTAAAACTGGTGCGCTCGGCACGGCCTGACGAGGCCGCCAGCGCGCGCGTTAAATCGCTGGTCGCATGGGGACCGGGCCCCCGCGCCAGCCAGGCGTTTTCATTGTCTGCGCGCGCGCTAGCGTTAATTGATGGACGTCATTCGCCATCGCTCGACGATGTGCGCGCGCTCGCCAAGCCGGTTTTGCGTCACCGCATGGCGCTCAACTTCGCCGCCAGATCCGAAGGGCTCGATACCGATCAATTTATCGACGAGCTTTTGGACGGACTATAGCGTAAAGCGTAAATAAGGACACCGCCGCGCTGATGACCGAACCCCAAAGCGCAATCGCCGTCAGGCGCCAGGCCGAAGAGGCCGCCGCCCTTTTCCCGGCGCTGCTGGTGGAAGCGGCGCGCATCGCCCAGACCGTCGCCGCCGGGCTGCATGGACGCCGCCGCGCCGGGCCTGGAGAGACCTTCTGGCAGCACCGCGCTTACGCATTTGGCGATCCGGTGTCGAGCATAGATTGGCGCCAATCCGCGCGCGTCGCCGATCGGCTTTATGTTCGCGAAAATGAGTGGGAGGCGGCCGCCGCCGTTTATCTATGGCGCGATCCCTCGCGCTCGCTGGATTATGCCTCAACTAAGATGGCGCCAACCAAAAGACAGCGTGCGGATGTTCTGGCGGTCGCTCTAACAATATTGTTGTCACAGGCTGGCGAGCGCATCGGCCTTTTGGGCGAAGGGCGGCGTCCGTTTCATGGCCGCGCCGCGCCGTCGCGCATTCTTGAGGCTTTGCATATTACGCAATTTAACGACGCCGCGTCCTCGCCAGAACCGGCTGAACTGGCGCCCGGCGCGCGCGTCGTGATGATCAGTGATTTTTTCACCGACCCCGACGCCATAGAAACCAGCGTCGCGACCCTGGCCGCGGCCGGCGCGCGCGGCGTGCTGGTGCAAATTTGCGACCCGGCGGAAGAGGACTTTCCGTTTCATGGACGGGTCGAATTCCACGACCTTGAAAGCAAAGACCGGTTGGTGTTTGGCGAGACCGGCGCGCTTGCAAAAGACTACCGGGCAAAATTCCAGGCGCATCGCGACGCTCTGGCGACACTCGCCAGCAAAGCCGGCTGGACATTCATCAGCCATCGCACTGACCGGCCGGCGCAAACCGCACTGCTGGCGCTGTTTGCCGCGCTTGGCGACGCGCGAGGATGGACGCAATAATCCGTGGGCGCACTTTCCTTCACCTCCCCCCTCATCCTCGCAGCGCTCATCGCTCTGCCGCTGGTGTGGTTTTTATTACGGGCGACGCCGCCTTCGCCAAAACAGGCGCGGTTTCCGGCCTTCATCATCTTGCGGCAGCTGACCGCCAAAGAAGAAACCCCGGACCGCACGCCCTGGCCGTTATTGTTGCTGAGGCTGTTGCTGGTGGCAATTGTCATCACCGGCCTTGCCGGGCCGGTTCTAAACGCGCCGCCCGCAGCTTCTGGCGGCGGCCCCATCGCGCTGATTGTTGACGACGGCTGGGCGGCGGCGGCGAACTGGAATGCGCGCCGCGACGAGATGCGCCGCATCAGCGCAGAAGCTGCGCAATCGGACCGTCCGATTTTCATCCTCACCACCGCGCCGAAACGCACGCCGGCGCCGCTCGAACCGCTTACCGCACAGGAAGCGCGAGCGATGGCCGACACGCTGACGCCGCAGCCCTGGGCGAGCGACCGCGCCGGCGCAATCGAGACGCTGACGGCGCTGGATCAATTCGCCGCCAATAATGGAAACCAGCGCTGGGATATCCGCTGGCTCTCCGACGGCGTCGCCGACAGAGATGATCAAGCTTTCGCCGACGCCCTGCGCCAACGCGGCGACGTGGTGTTGCTAACCGATCCGCCCGCGCCAATCCTGCGGCCGCTGGCGGCTGCCAATGCCGGACCAATGTTTCGCATTGAGCGTTTGAACGCAAACGACGCCTGGGAAGGCGCGTTCGTCGCCACAGCGCGGGACGGACGCGAATTAACGCGCATCGATGTCACGATGGAGGAAGGCCAAACCGAAATCGATGTCACGGCGCAATTGCCGCTGGCGCTGCGCAATGAACTCGGCGCGGTGCGGATAGAAAATGCAGCCTCTCCCGGCGCGGTTCAACTGATCGACGCGCGTGCGCGACGCGCCCTCATCGGTCTGGTTGGCGAGGCGCGGCCGGTGCGCAACAATCTTCTCGACGGCGCCCATTATTTGCGCCAATCTCTTAATCCTTATGCGGAGTTCCTCACCGACAGGCTGGGCGCCATTGTCGCCTCGGATGCATCGGTGATCATTCTTGATGATGTCGCCGCCATGCGTAGCGGCGATATCGACGCGCTTTCCGCCTGGGTTGAAAAGGGCGGCGTTCTTATTCGCTTTGCCGGCCCGGTGCTGGCCGAGGCGGCGCAAGACCGCACGCCGCCGCTCCTGCCGGTCACGTTGCGCGGCGGCGGGCGCGCTTTTGGCGGCGCGCTCACCTGGGAAACGCCGCAACGGCTTGATGCGTTTCCGGCCGACAGCCCGTTTGCGGGGCTGACCCCGCCTGACGATG
>JAADIQ010000031.1 GCA_013151255.1 Alphaproteobacteria bacterium | reverse complement strand
CCGTGGGGTCGGGTTTGCGGTTGCGTTTGGCGACTTTGATGCGTTTTGTAGTGGCGTCCGACTGGGCTCTGGCGAAGACCAGTTCCGGCAGCGCGCCTTTTTGGACATCATCAACGCTGAGCGGCGCAGCCTTAGGCACGCCGACCAGAAGCGGCCAGATCTCGCGCTCCTCGCCAGTAACGCCGGAGAGGTTTTGCCGCGCTAGCGATAAAGCGCTCTTGGCGGCGTTGTTATCCGCGCGCGCTTTGGCCAGCGCGAGGCGCGCGGTTAAGAGTTCGGATTCTGACAAGTCTCCGGCGCGGTTGCGACGATCGGCTAACGAAAAGAACTCTTCGCCGTTTTGTAAGCGCCGGTCGCTGAGGCGTTTTAACTCCAGCGTGGTTTGAAAATCCGCCAGAGAGGTGAGTAATTCAGTGAGCAGCGCCTTGCGGACAATGTCGCGTGTCGCCCTTGCGGCATCGACATCAGCGCGCCCGGCGCTGGCGCGTGCGCGGCGTTTGCCGGCCCAGTCAAGCGTTTGGGACAGGCCAATCGATTTTGTAACATCCTGAGCGTCTTCATATTCCGCTTCCAGGGTCGGGTTATAGAGCGATCGCGCAGCGCCGCGTGCGCGCGCTTCAACCGCGTTGAACTGCGCATCGGCCGCGCGCAATGCCGGATGGCGGCTTAACATCGTGGTGACAAATTCTGCGACCACTGTTTGCGATGGCGTTGCTTCGGTTGATAGCGGCGGCGCTTCGACAGGGGATGCGTAGCTCTGCAACACAACAATCTCTTGCGCCATAACAGGCGCGCTGACGGTTAGTGCAGAGGCGGCGATGGCGCCCGCGCAGGCGCCGATCCGCAGCGACGCTCGCAGGCGTCGGGCCGGCGCTGATGTTATGGCTCGGGAACTCAACCATGCGGACATGGCGACGGCAAATTTTTCGACAGGCATAAACGAACTCTCTTCGAATTATCGCAAAAACAATGATCCGGACCGCGCGGAAGCGCGCGAGGTCCGGTCGCGAAATTCAAACAGGGCTAGACGCGGATGATGACGGTGCGCAGTTGCGCAAGCGTCGGCGATATCCGTAAGGGGGGAGGGGTTGCCGCAATCAGCGACGAAACAGACAGGCGCGGCCAGCTCAGAGCTGAGCGTTCAGCGATAAAGAGTTTTTGTACAGTCTTGCCGCTACTCTCAGCAGACGTCGCTTTGACGCGGAAAACAGAATCTGAAAGCGCGTAATCCGTGCATTCGCTGCAGTGCTGTGCAGTGGTAATGCTCGTTGTATTGGTTAGCTCAGTGGCGAAGCCGGCGCAGTCCTCGCCAATGCCCCGTTCAAGGGATGCCTGGCCGTTAATCTCCAGGCACAAAACAACATCCGAGCTGGCGGCGAGCGCCATAGGTGCAAAGAACAGCACCATTATTGCTGTTAAAAGCCTATGAATATGGCGACGTAGGATCACTCTTACTCGTTCCACTCGGCGCGTTTTAATGCGCGTTACCATCTGCCCAGATCACTGTTCAACGAGCAAAATTACTCGCGACCAAGATCAACTGGCATTCCTGCTACTACCAATAGCCGCCGCAGGGTCAAGTAAATTGTTGAAAATTTGGTTGATATCCAACCCGGCCGCTGGAAATTTTTGCTGTTATAATGTTTCAATCCCATGTCTTAACCATCCTGGCGCCGCAGTTGAGTATGAGCAAATACCCCACTCGCGTGCTTATTTGCGTCATCTTGGCGTCAATTTGCTGAACCCTTTTCCGGCAAAGGTATAATGGTAAACTCGGCCCTCACTTTTGCGTGGGTTCTGGGTGGGGAACGCGTCACGGGCGTAATTTCACTGTTGACGAAGCTACGCCGCATCGGTTGGCGAGGGGTGAATTGCAGCGCGGGCGCCGGTCAGGAATTCGATGCCGGCGGCCTTGCGTTCACCTGCACATCTTGCTGGATTTGGAACTCTTCAACGCCAGATTGTTCACGTCAGATTGGGCAATAAAACCGGGCTTTACGTCCTTAAAAACCTGTGCAATGAGGGTCTTCGGGCCCGTAGCTCAGTGGTTAGAGCCGGCCGCTCATAACGGTCTGGTCGCCAGTTCAAATCTGGCCGGGCCCACCATTTTTATCTCACGGCGCGAAGATGCGCCTCCGATGGGGCGCCCTGACCGGGCGGCGGGCAGTCGCCCTTGCGAACCCTTCGGGTTCGATGTTTGTTCGGTTAGCGCCACCATTTTCCAATCCAAACCGGGCGCGAAACTGGCTAAGTTATCAGGCGCGCCATGCGCGATAAGGATACGCGCTAAGCCGGCCTGTTACGGCCTCCCAGGGGGCCGGCGAAATGGCCTTGTTCGAATAGAGGATCGGATTCTATACTCCGCGACTTTCCATTCCACGCTAGGCCGTGGGCTCGCTGGCCTTTAGAAGACCGACTACCGGCAATAACCAGGGTAAGTTTAGAACATGACCAATCCGCATTCCCTTCATGACCGTCACCGCGCCGTCCTGCCAGACTGGATGGGGCTTTATTATAAAGAGCCGATTTCATTGGTGGACGGGAAGGGCCGGCGCGTCCGCGATTCCAACGGCAATGAATATCTCGATTTCTTTGCCGGCATCCTCACCAACATGATCGGTTATAATGTTCCCGAGATTGTCGAGGCAATTCAAGATCAGGCGGGCAAGATATTACACACCTCGACGCTTTACCTGATCGAAAGCCAGATTGAGCTGGCGGAGGAAATCGCTGAGCTTTCTGGCATTCCTGATGCGCGGGTGTTCTTCACCAATTCCGGCAGCGAGGCCAATGATGCGGCGCTGATGCTGGCGACCGCTTACCGCAAGTCGAACCAGATTCTTGCCATGCGCTACAGCTATCATGGGCGCAGCTTCTCGACCGTGCCGGTCACCGGCCACTCAACCTGGTCGCCGTCGTCGCTGTCGCCGTTCATGGTGAATTATATTCACGGAAGCTATCCCTATCGCAGCCCGTTCGGGCATATGTCGAAAGACGACTACATCAAGGCGTGCACGGATGATTTGCGCGAAATCCTCAGCGTTGCGACCGCTGGCGATGTCGCTTGCTTACTGGCTGAACCAATTTTGGGCGTTGGCGGGTTTGGCGCCCCGCCGGACGGTTTGTTCGGCGCGTTTTCCGAAGTTCTGAAAGAGCACGGAATATTATTTATCAGCGACGAAGTGCAAACCGGCTGGGGGCGGACCGGAACCCATTTTTGGGGCTATGAGGCGCACGGGTTTACGCCCGACATCCTCACCTTCGCCAAAGGCCTCGGCAACGGTCTCGCCATTGGCGGGCTTGTGGCGCGCGCCGACATCATGAATTGCTGGAGCGCCAGCTCGATCTCGACATTTGGCGGTAACCCATTAGCGACGCGCGGCGCGATTGCGTGTTTGCGCTACCTCAAGGACCATGAATTGCAGAACAACACGTTGCAACGTGGCGCCGAGCTACGCGACGGTCTCGACGCGCTGGCGGCGAGCGTCGATATTATTGGCGACGTGCGCGGCAAGGGGCTGATGCTGGGCATGGAGTTTGTCCAGCCGGGCTCAAAGGAGCCGAACCCGGAAGCGGCGTCGGCGATGCTGGAAGAAACCCGCGCGCGTGGTCTCCTTGTGGGTAAAGGCGGGCTATTCGGCAATGTCATCCGCATGGCGCCGCCGATGACGCTGACCGCCGATGAAGTTCAAGAAGGCGTCGATATTCTTGGAGCGGCGTTGAAAACGGTCGGTTAGAGCCGAATCTGATGGTTTTAATGGTGTGCAATTAGCCGATAATGGCAGGCAGTTTTCGGGAGAATCATAATGCGTGTTTTGAGTTTTACTGTGATAGCCTTGATCACCCTTGCGGGCTGCGAGCAGGCTGCCGAGCCTGGGTCGTCGGCGAATCCTGAGATGTCGCAAAAACAGGAGACCGTCTCTCACCAGCTTGATGCAGCGAACGGGCGCGTGCTTTTTGTCGATAAGGGGTGTGTTATATGCCATGCCGTAAACGGCGTTGGCGGTAAGGCGGCGCCGGCGCTTGATGCGGAAATCGGCGGGCAGGCGGTTGATCCGCTGGAATTTGCTGCGCGCATGTGGCGCGGCGCTCCGGCGATGATCGAGCTTCAATCGGTGGAGCTTGGCTATTCGATTTCCCTCACCGCTGACGAGATCGGCAATCTTGCGGCCTTTGCCGCTGATCGCGAGCAACAAAAAATCCTTACCGCGGATGATCTGCCTGAGACCATTAAAAACGGCCTACTTGATGAGCAGTTCTGGGAAATCGAGGACTGGGACGGGTTCTTGAAAACCGGCCGCGAAGGCGACGGATTTGAAGATAGCGACCAACCCGACGAAGAGGCGCCGTAATAACCCCATTTGAGGTGAAGAAGAAGAAACTGCGGTTTTAGGCCCCAGCCGGGCGGTTGGGCGTTGCGTTCTGGCGCGCAGCTTTCTAGTTTCCGGCAATATCAGCGGGCGAATCTCTGCCGCCCGACAATAGCGCCTGAGATGAGGAGCGCCCCGCCGTGGCTTCAGCCGATTTTCTGCTCAATTATCTGCCCATCGTGGTCTTCTTTGGCATTGCCCTCGTGCTGGCGCTTGGCTTTCTGATCGCCCCGGCGATCATTGCCCCGTCGGACCCGGACCCGGAAAAGCTCTCGACTTATGAATGCGGCTTTAACGCCTTTGACGACGCCCGGATGAAGTTCGACGTGCAATTCTATATCGTCGCGATTTTGTTCATCATCGTCGATCTCGATGTCGCGTTTTTGTTCCCCTGGGCGGTGACGCTGTTCAATCCGGAGCTTGGCGCCACTCGCGACTTCCAGATTTTCGCCTTCTGGTCGATGTTCGTTTTCATCGCCGTCTTCGCAATCGGCTTTCTCTATGAGTGGAAAAAGGGAGCGCTGGAATGGCGGTAGACGACAAGGCAATGTCTGCGCTTGCCTATGGCTCTGCGGCGCGCGTTGGTGCGCCGGGATATAACCCGTCGGCGAAAGACCCGTTCTTCAATGAATTGTCAGACCAGCTCGCCGATCGCGGGTTCCTGACCGCGCCGGCCGATGCGGTGATCAACTGGGCGCGCACCGGCTCGCTCATGTGGATGACCTTTGGCCTTGCCTGCTGCGCCGTTGAAATGATGCAGGCGTCGATGCCGCGCTATGATGTGGAGCGGTTTGGCTTTGCGCCGCGCGCCTCTCCGCGCCAATCCGACGTGATGATTGTCGCCGGCACGCTCACCAACAAAATGGCCCCGGCGCTGCGCAAGGTTTTCGATCAGATGCCGAACCCCCGCTATGTCATTTCCATGGGATCATGCGCTAATGGCGGCGGCTATTATCATTATTCCTATGCAGTAGTGCGCGGCTGTGACCGGGTCGTGCCGGTCGATATCTATGTGCCGGGCTGTCCGCCGACAGCGGAAGCGCTGGTCTATGGGATTTTGCAATTGCAGAAGAAGATAAGGCGGGAAGGGTCGATTATTCGGTGATTTTTGGTGTGCTAATCGTGTTTGGCATCGGCCTGTTGGTGATCAACGGCCTTGTTTTCGGTGAGAATTTAGTCGTTACGATACTTGCGTGGCTTGCTGTAATTATTGGAATTTCTGGATTAGGTCGAATAGCAAACAAATTAGGACATTTGTCCAAGACGGAAAAGTCGAAGCATGACTGAAGAACTCAAAGAACTAGGCGCGCATATCGCCGCTTCCATCGATAGTGATGTCCGTGACTGGCAGGTGGTGAATGGCGAGCTGACAGTGCGGGTGCGCGCGGACCGGATTGTTCAGGTGATGCAATTCTTGCGCGATGATGCGCAGGCTAAATTCCTTGTCCTGATAGACCTTTGCGGCGTCGACTATCCGAACCGCGCCAAGCGCTTCGATGTGGTTTTTCACTTACTGTCGATGCACAACAATACCCGCATTCGCGTCAAAGCGCGGGTTGGCGAGGGCGATACGATCCCGTCGATTACCCGCGTCTTTCCTTGCGCTGACTGGTTTGAGCGCGAGGCCTTTGACATGTATGGCATCGTCTTTTCCGGCCACCCGGATATGCGCCGTATCCTGACCGATTACGGGTTTGAAGGCTATCCGCTGCGCAAGGATTTCCCGCTCACCGGCCATGTTGAAGTGCGCTACGACGACGAGAAAAAGCGCGTCGTCTATGAGCCCGTGAAACTGGTCCAGGAATACCGCAATTTCGATTACCTTAGCCCGTGGGAAGGCGCGCAATATGTGTTGCCGGGCGATGAAAAAGCGGAAGCAAGCAAGGAGTAAATTACGATGACAGAAAAATCCGGCCAATGCCTTTGCGGCGCCGTTAAATTTACAGCCACGCTAAAAAACGGCGATGTCGGGGTTTGTCATTGCTCTACTTGCCGGCGTGGTACGGCGGGGTCATATTTTGCGATTGATTGCGGCGATACCCTAAAATTTGAAAACGAAGCAGCGCTTGGCGTTTATAATTCTTCCGATTGGGCTGAGCGCGGCTTTTGTAAATCCTGCGGTTCGCCAATCTTCTGGCGCACCAAAGATCGCAAAACCAATATCGTTTCCGTCAATGCATTCGATGATGTCGATGCGTTACGCCTCGACCACGAGGTCTTTATCGATGAAAAGCCCGGTTACTATTCGTTTTCCGAAAAGACGCAGCAAATGACAGGTGCGCAGGTTTTTGAAATGTTTGCTAATGCCCAGAAAGACTGACCATGGCTGATGGACACAAACTCCCTGAGGACTCAACTTCCGACGCGTCTTCCCCACGCAATTTCACGATTAATTTCGGGCCGCAACATCCGGCTGCGCATGGCGTGTTGCGTCTCGTGTTGGAACTTGACGGTGAGGTTATCGAGCGGTGCGATCCGCATATCGGCCTACTCCATCGCGGCACCGAAAAGCTGATCGAGCATAAAACCTATTTGCAGGCGATCCCGTATTTCGACCGGCTGGATTATGTTGCACCGATGAACCAGGAACATGCGTTTTGCCTGGCGGCGGAAAAGCTTCTCGGCATCGAGATTCCCAAACGCGCGCAGCATATCCGGGTTTTGTTTTGCGAGATTGGCCGCATCCTTTCGCATATTTTGAACGTCACCACGCAAGCGATGGATGTCGGCGCATTGACGCCGCCTCTATGGGGTTTTGAAGAGCGTGAAAAGCTGATGGTGTTTTATGAACGCGCCAGCGGCTCGCGCATGCATGCGGCGTATTTCCGCGTTGGCGGCGTTCATCAGGATTTGCCGGACGCGCTGATCGATGATTTGGAAGTCTGGTGCGAGCAGTTCCCGCAGAAGATGGCGGATATCGAAACGCTGATCACCGACAACCGTATCTTCAAGCAGCGCAATGTTGATATTGGCGTTGTCAGCAAGGAAGAAGCTTTCGCCAGAGGGTTTTCCGGGGTGATGGTGCGCGGCTCGGGCATTCAGTGGGATTTGCGCCGCGCCCAGCCTTATGAATCCTATGCCGAATATGATTTCCAGATACCGATTGGTAAAAATGGCGACTGCTATGACCGTTATCTTTGCCGCATGGAGGAGATGACCCAGTCAATCTCGATCATGAAGCAGGCAATCGAAAAAATCAGGGCGACGCCGGGGCCGGTGATGACCACCGACGGAAAAGTCGCGCCGCCGAAGCGCGCCGACATGAAGGGCGATATGGAATCGCTCATCCATCACTTTAAGCTCTATACGGAAGGCTTTCATGTGCCGGAAGGCGAGGTCTATGTCGCGGTCGAGGCGCCAAAGGGCGAGTTTGGCGTTTACCTCGTCAGCGACGGCTCAAACAAACCCTATCGCTGCAAAATCCGCGCGCCCGGCTTCGCGCACCTCCAAGCCATGGACTGGATGAGCCGAGGCCACATGCTCGCCGACTGCTCGGCTATCATTGGTTCGCTCGATGTGGTGTTTGGCGAGATTGATCGGTGAGGGAAGCAAGAGGGTAAATAGATGGGCGCGATAGGGCCTTGGCAGATTACGATTTTAGTTGTGATGATCGCACGTTACTTGTTACCGGGAGTAATTGCATTTCTGCGAATGAGTGAATATCGATAGTTTATTTTGGGTCTGACTGTGTTCGGTGGCCGGGCCTTTTTGGGTTGGCTTGCTGCACTTGTTTGGTCATTACGGACAATGTCGCCACTAGAAAAATCCTCATCCTGAGGTGCGAGCCTCGAAGGATAAGCTACGAGTCCGGCACTTGCGTCGTATGCTTCGAGGCTTTTGCCTTGCAAAAGCGCCTCAGCTTAAGGGCAGAGGGCTAAGGGGATGGAATTGCAAGCTTTCGTCTACATCCTCGAATGCGCCGACGGCTCATATTATGTTGGTTCGCACCGCGGTACGGACGTTGAGCACCGTGTCGTGGAGCATAATATGGGTTATTATAAAAACGCATACACCTTCACCAGAAGGCCGGTAGTATGCGTCTGGTCGGACTGGTTCTCTCGGTTTGATGATGCGGTGGCTTTTGAGCGCCAACTCAAAGGTTGGAACCGCAAAAAGAAGGAAGCAGTTATTCGCGGCGAGTGGGATGCGTTACCGGAATTATCAAGGAGGCCGAATGCCCGCAAGAAAAAGTAACCCTCATCCTGAGGCGCCATCGCGTATGCGATGGCCTCGAAGGATGAGGGTTCAAGTGAAGTGAAAATCCCCTCCGTCACCTGCGGCACCCATGGCGAGCAGCCTCAGACGTTTGTCTGTGTACATATCATTGAGTCCATGAAAACGGGCGAGCCGAAGGGTTTTTGGTGGTCGCGCGGGGAGGATGGCGTTTGGGATGCGGTTTGCGATGCGTGCAACGCCCTCTCTCAGGGAGCGTTCGACGCGCTCGGGCCGGACAATATTGGCATCATCTGTCTTGGTTGCTTCGAGGACGCCGCAGCGCTCAATGAGATTGAGCTAGAGTAAGGCGCGCCTATTCCGCTGCTTCTGCATGCGGCGCTGCTGTTGCCGCACGGTGTTTTTGCCAACGCACAAACCGCCGCTTCCAGGGTTTCGGCCAGAAATGGGTCGGCATGAGCCTGTATCTTCGCGTCAGCAAGTTTTTACGCCTTGGTTTTGGCGCCGGCGCCGCATCTAGCGCGTGCTCTTCTTCTAAATGGCCCTGAACAATTGTGTCCGGCGACGGTTCACCGGGTTCTGGGGCCGGTTCGAGTTCTGGCGATGCCTCTGGTTCGGGAGATGGTGCGCTGACTTCAGGTGGAGCGAGCTGTTCTTCAAACGTAAGCTGGTCATCGAACGAGAATTGTTGCGTTTCTTGCTGGAGCAAGTCAGGCGGCACGACGTTGAATGCGTCGCTTGGGCCAGCAGGGGGTGCGGCGGCGCGGGACTGTGGTTGGTTGAGGTGCGCATCGCCGCTGACATGGGTAACCGGACGGAAATGTGCGCCAGGCGCGTCCACATGCAAGCTGACCGCCCCGTCTGCATCATCTTCCAATGTAGCCGGCGTTGCCTGCTCGTCAGGCGCGGGCGTTTCTTCCGGCGCCTCTGAGGCGTCGAATTGCAGCTCGTCCAGTTGGTCGTCGATTGGTTCGCCTACGGACAGGCCTGACATGTCAGATGCAACATCGTTGGCGTCTGTGGTTTCCTGAATGGGCGCAGTTGACGCACTTGCCGGAGCGTCGCTTTGCTCGTCTTCCGCCACATTGCTGTCGTCGGTATATTCCTTCACCAGCCGGTCTTGCAGCGCGCGCGGGGCGGCGCTTGGCGGTAAGGCGGTATCGGGCGCATCTGAGGCTGGCGCGCCCGTCAGTTGTGCGGCTGCTTCCGCCTGCGCTTTGGCGGCTTTGGCTTTTGCGCGTTTGATTGCCGCCGCTTTGCGAATTTCGCGCGCTTTGGCGCGCTTGGCGAGCGCGACGGCTTTTGCTTTTTCCCGCATCACTTGTTGCGCCGGCGTCATCTTCTCCTGGTCGGCGCTATCAACGCTAGCGCTGTCAACGTCGGCGCTGTCATCGGCAGTGTCAGCCGTCGCAGCCGCGCGCGCGGCTTGTTTTTCCGTATGCGCCTGGAGGCGTTCAATCAGCGTGCCGGTTGCATCATCGTCTTCGCTCGCCGCCGCATCGGCGTCACCGGTTTTCAACGCCGGCGCCTCGGTTCTGAACAGCGCCGTTAAATCCTCGGCCGACAAAGCCGCAAGTCCGAGTAATTCGCGCACCTCGTTGACGCGGCCGGGCCGGAAGTCGCTGAGGTTGCCGACTTTGCCGAGATGGTTGCCTTGCGCGGCGGTAAACCCAAGACCGCGCAGCGCCGCCAGCGAGGCCTGGTCTTCGACGCCAACCGCGGTGATCAGCGCGTTGGCTTTATTGGCGATGTCGAGCAAGTCGGAGATAGCGCTGAGGCCCGGGCCGCGTACCGTGCGTGCAAAGCGCAGGATAGAGGCGCCGCCGGTTTTGATTTCATCAAACGGAAACGGGTCGATATTGCGCAGGAAATCATTCGCCCGGCCGCGCACTTCAATCGCCAGGCGAGCGCCGCATTCGCGCAGCGATGCGAAATTCTCCGCCGCCGCTTCCATATCGACGTCAACCAACGGCATCGGACATTCGAGCGTCACCAGATCGGCCGGAAAATCCCGGTCGCGGAGGATTTTCTTGAAATGCCGTGCGAAAGCGTCGTCAGAGACATCGGTGAGGGCGAGGTTGATCGAAAACCCCGGCTCAAACGGCCCGCGCCAGCCGAGATAGCCGTCAAGCGCTTCGGCGAGCACATAGCGGGTCAGCTCGCTCATCCGGCCCTGGGTTTCGAAAAACGAGATAAACGCCCCCGGCGGCAATACGCCAAGAGACGGATGGCGCCAGCGCACAAAGGTTTCCATGCGCGCAAGGGCGCCATTGCCGAGGTCAAAGATCGGCTGAAAACGGACTTCGAAGTCCCTGTTTTCAAGGGCTTTATCAATGTCGACATTAGAGAGCCGAACTGCCTGGGCGCCCATCAATTGTTCCTCCGCCAGCCGATCGCCTGTTCCCCGAAGACCCGGCCCCCGTAAAGCCGGCCCCGTAAAGAAGGAGTGATAATCCTTGAGCCGGGTTAATTCTCGCTGAACAGCTTAGTGGGCAATGCGCCCATACTGGCATTCTGCGCGACTTTGAAGCGATTCAGGCTGCCGCGTAAACTCTCTGTGAACCATAAAGTTGCGGCGAGCACGCCGCCAGCGGCGCTGGTTATCGCCAGTATCCCTGATTCGCCATCGATGATTGACCGGCAATTGTCATCCGCAAGAACCGGGTGGGCGCACAGCCGCGCCGCGTCCATTGCATGTGGCGTATGTTTTTCAAGGAATAACACCATGAATCAATTGGCAAACAAGGTCGCCATCATCACCGGCGCCAGCAGCGGCATCGGCTATGAGACGGCAAAACTCTTTGCAGCGGAGGGGGCGGCGGTGGTGATTGGCGCCAGGCGGCAAGCAGAGCTTGAAGCGCTCGCTGCTGAAATTGACTTGGCGGGCGGCCAGGTTCGGGTGCTGGCGGGCGACGTGAGAGATGAAAGCTATGCCCGCGCGCTTGTTGGGGTAGCCACCGACGCGTTTGGCGGGTTGGATATCGCCTTTAACAATGCAGGCGAACTCGGCGAGCTTGGCGACACGCCGTCAATATCCGTTTCCAGCTGGACGCATACGCTGGAAACCAATCTGACGAGTGCGTTTTTAGGCGCGCATTACCAGCTGCCGGCAATGCAAAAGCGAGGCGGCGGCTCCTTGATATTTACCTCATCTTTCGTCGGCAACACCGTCGGCATGGCTGGCATGGCCGCTTATGCGGCGAGCAAGGCGGGGGTTGTCGGGCTGATGAAAGCGCTGGCGGTTGAATTTGGCCCGTCACGGATTCGCGTTAACGCACTGTTGCCAGGCGGTACCGAAACCGACATGGCGCGGCGCTTTGCGGATACGCCCGAGGCTATGGATTTCATGCGCTGAAGCGCATCGCATCGCCGGAAGAAATTGCCAAATCAGCTTTGTATCTCGCATCGGATGCGTCGAGTTTTACCACAGGCGCAGCACTTTTGGTCGATGGCGGGGTTTCCATCAACAGGGGCTAAATGCGTTGTGTGCCAGATTTAATAGTCAAACTGTTCGCGCAGTATGCGTTCGTCGAGGGAATGGCCCTTATCAAACAGGACGGTCATCGAGATGGAGCGGTCTTCCTGCGCGGTTACAGAGATGACGTCGCGGACTTCGTAATTGTCGGCAACCGCAGAGACCGGACGATGCTGCGGTTTGGTCGCTTCAAACGTCACCACCGCATCGCGCGGCAGCAATGCGCCGCGCCAGCGCCTTGGCCGGAACGCGCTGATCGGCGTCAATGCCAGCATTTGCGCATTGATGGGCAGGATGGGGCCATGCGCCGAAAGATTATACGCCGTCGACCCGGCCGGCGTCGCCAGCAACACGCCGTCGCAAATCAACTCCCCCATCCGAACCTTACCGTTTACAAGAATGCGCAGATGCGCGCTTTGACTGGTCTGGCGAAACAGCGAGATTTCATTGATGGCTTTGGCGGTCTCAACCCTTCCATCTGCGGTGGTTGCGGTCATGGTCAGCGGGTGAATGGTGGCTGGTTCCGCTGCGTCGATATTGTCGGCGAGCCCCTCAAAGTCTTGCGGGTTCATCAAAAATCCTACGGTGCCGCAATTGACGCCATAAATCGGCGTTGTGCGGCCTATCTGCGCATGTAGCGTGTCGAGCATGAAACCATCACCGCCAATGGCGACAATCACATCTGCGTCATCAGGCGCGCAATCACCATAACGTTCGACCAGCGCCGCCCGCACAGGTGCGGCTTCGGGCTTGTTGCTTGCCAAAAATGCCAGTTTTCTTTGGGCCATAGGGTTAATTTTGTCAGTTGGCTTTTGGGTTGTCTTGTGGGCTATAATACGCATGTGCGCAGCAGAATGAAATGCGAGCCGGCAGATGGCGTTTGAATCTCCGATATTCACTGATCGCGACGCGCTAAGCGCACAATTTCGCGACGTCCGGGCCAATAGCGAGCGTCTTGCCGCGCCGCTGGCGGCGGAAGACTGGATGTTGCAGTCAATGACCGAGGCCAGCCCGGTGAAGTGGAACCTCGCGCATACGACGTGGTTTTTCGAAACTTTTATCCTGCAAGTCCACGCCAAAGACCATGAAGATTTCCATCCGCAATTCGGCTATCTGTTCAACTCCTATTATAATCAGATCGGCGATATGCATCCGCGGCCGACGCGCGGTCTGTTATCTCGCCCGACGTCACAGGAAATCCTTCGCTATCGCGCCTATGTCGATGATGCGATTGTGCGATTGATTGAAACGGCGCCGCACGACGTTGTTGAATGCATTGCGCCCCTGATCGCCATGGGCGCCGCGCATGAGGAACAACACCAAGAGCTGCTGGTCACGGATTTGAAACACGGCTTTTACCAGAACCCACTTGCGCCAGGCGTTTACGCTGATACGCCTACGGATGAAACAGCGCCGGCGTTGCAATGGCGAGAGATGCAAGGCGGCTTGTGCAAGATTGGCTGGAACGGGCAGGGGTTTGCCTTCGATAATGAAGGCCCGCGCCATAAAATTTATCTGCATCCATTTCAAATGGCGAACCGGTCGGTGACCAATGGCGAATATATCGCCTTCATCGAAGATGGCGGCTATGACAACGCTAATTTCTGGCTGGCGGACGCATGGGAAGTCATCAGGGCTGAGGGCTGGCAGGCGCCGCTCTATTGGCGCAAAGCCGATGATGGCTGGCGCGAATATACGCTGTTTGGCGAGCGGCTGCTCGATCGCGAAGCGCCGGTTGCGCATGTCAGCTATTATGAAGCGGCCGCCTATGCTGGTTGGGCGGGTGCGCGCCTGCCGACGGAATTTGAATGGGAGGCGGCAGCCTCGCTGTTTCCGCTTGAAGGCCGGTTCATGGAAGACGGCGCGCCGCGCGCGCCAGCGCCGGCGCCAGCCGATGAGGGCCTGCTCCAGCTTTATGGCGACGTCTGGGAATGGACCGCCAGCCCCTATATTGCCTTTCCCGGCTTCTCGGTCGCAGACGGCGCGATCGGTGAATATAACGGCAAGTTTATGTCCGGTCAGATGGTGCTGAAGGGTGGTTCATGTGCAACGCCGGCAGGACATATGCGGGCCAGCTACCGCAATTTCTTCCCCCCGGCGGCGCGGTGGCAAATTTCCGGCTTTCGGCTGGCGCGGGACTGCAATTGAGCGATGCATTTTCACGAAGATGAGATTACGATCTGGCGGTAAGCCATGTCTGTCAGGAGAGGGTATTATGAGCGCAGAAATCCATGGGTCGCCTACGCTTGGTCCGACAACCGGGTTTGATATTCCAGACCCCTTAAGTCTGCCTACGCTGAAAGGCAAAGTGAGCGACGAGGAATGGCGACTGCGCTGTGAGCTGGCGGCGACCTATCGCCTGACAGCGCTTTATGGCTGGGACGATATGATCTTCACCCATATCTCGGTGCGGTGTCCGGATGAGGGTGGAAAAGAACGGTTTTTGATCAACCCTTACGGCGTGTTCTTCGATGAGATGACCGCGTCGTCGCTGTTGAAAATTGATGTCGACGGCATGGGGGTCGGCGAGACGCCTTACTTCTCAAACCCGGCCGGTTTTACAATCCATTCCGCCCTGCATATGGCGCGCGAGGACGCCCATGCGGTTATTCATCTGCATACGCGCGTGGCGGTGTCGGCGCAACAGGACGGGCTCAAGCGCCTTTCCCAGTTCGCGATGGTCGTCCATGACGACGTCGCCTATCATGACTATGAAGGGATCGCGACCGATCTCGATGAACGCGAGCGGCTTGTCGCAGATATGGGCGCGAGCGGGTTATTGATCCTGCGCAATCACGGCACGCTGACTGTAGGGCCCAATTGCGCGATTGCTTTTTTGCGGATGTATTTTCTCGAGCAAGCCTGCCGGGCGCAAATTCTCGCCCAGTCGGACATCAAGGCGCCGCGCGAGGAGCCGGCGGCGATGAGCGCCAGAGTGCAGCAGCAGGGCGGGCCGGCCTTTGCGCCAGGCCTCGGTGATAACCTTGCCTGGCCGGGATTGTTGCGTAAGTTAAACCGCGAAAACCCCGGTTACGACGTTTAATCGTCGGCGGGTTTCAACGTCTTCAGATAAGCGACAATCGCCGCGCGATATTCCGGGTTTTTCTCACCGGCAAAGCCCATACGGTTGCCGCGCATAAAGCCTTGCGGGTTTTCAAGGAAGGCGTTGAGATTGTCTTCGGTCCAGACAATGCCGGCCTCGCTCATCGCCTTTGAATAGGCAAATCCCTCCGCGGCGCCGGCAGGCTTGCCGACAATACCAAAAAGATTGGGCCCAATCCGGGCGCGGTCGCCTTCCTTCACCGTGTGGCAGACGGCGCAGGCGGTAAAGCGCTTGCGGCCCTGGTCAGCAGTGGCGGCAGTTTGTGTTGACGCGCCCGATTGCTCCAGCGCGAGCACAACTTTACCGGACTGGGGAGGGGTTTGGGCGGTTTCGGCCTCAACGCCGCAAGCCGTTAGGGCGGCGGCGAGCCCGGTGATGATTATATGTGTTTTCATATGCGGATTTTAACCAATTTTTCGGCGCTTGTCAGCAGCGCGGCCGTCTAAAATACGCGCCCGCGCATTATCGATCTTGCCTCTGGCCAATACTGCCGCAATCGACTAAACGAGCCCCCGTCGCTATTGGCATGCCCCTATAGCTCAGCTGGTAGAGCAATTGATTTGTAATCAATAGGTCCGCGGTTCGAGTCCGTGTGGGGGCACCAGGAGTGTTAATGAAAACAAAATCTTATAAGATTCACTTTCCTCTCTCTTTCCTTCTCAGGCCATTTTGGGTCACACTTTGGGTCACAGTTCAGAAGCTAGGACCCTCATCAAAGGAACGAGGCAATGAAAACTGCACGCATGACTAACTGAACCGCCTCCGGTAAACCCGGAGCGGTTCAGTTTTCCTGATGCAATCACCGCCGTCTTTCCCGAGGCCAGCGTTCAAACCTGCATTGTCCATATGATCATGGGCAGTCTGCGCTATGTGGGCTGGAAAGAGGCGCAAGCAGGTGGCTGCCGATCTCAAGTCCATTTACGGAGCCTCAAATGATGAAGTGGCTCCGGCCCAACTTGAAGCTTTTGATGAGAAATGGGGCGACAAGTTCCCGGCCATTGCCGAAAGCTGGCGGCGCAACTGGGAACAGGTGATCCCGTTTTTTGCCTATCCCGCAGAGGTAGGCAAAATTATCTACACCACCAACGCCATTGAAAGCCTGAACATGAGCCTGCGCAAAATCATCAAAAACAGGGGCCATTTGCCCAATGATGACGCGGCGACCAAGCTTTTATATCTGGCCTTGCGCAATACCGCTAAAAAGTGGATATTTCCACCAAGAATCAGGAAACAAACAGTGAACCAGTTCGCCGTCCTGTTTCAAGACCGCTTTCCATCTTCAATATAGTGAAGATGGAATTGAATCCAAATGGTCACTTACACGGAATATCGGATACTACCGATTTCTTTAAGGAATAGTCAGGAAGCAATTAAAATAACCTGAAAGAGAGTGTTTGCTTATGAATTTACGAAATAAATCCCCTCAAAATTTCTTGATATCAATACCTCATGATTTTCTTTCCAAACAATTTGAGAAGAAATCCCTATGAAAATGATTGCCCAAGGAACAGCCGTTTCACAAGATTATACCGTTTATGAATTATCAGGCATTGTTAAAAGTGAAACCACGCGATCAGAGACCAGTGTAAGCGGCTATATTCCTTCTGGAAAGAGCAATATGGCAGGGTCGATCTCCTCTCAAACAACTCGTTTTCAAACTATTTATTTTAAAGGTGAGGGCGGAAAAGAACATGCCGCTGAGTTGGTTGACTTAATTATTCCTTGTACAGAAGGGCATCATTTGACTTTATGGGGTGTCAATAAAGGCTTTTGGTTTGAAGGCAAGAACCATACGACTGATCAAAGTGCTAGCAGCAAATATCCGCTGATAAATTTTACCATGCCTGTCAAAACCATAAAGCGTTCTATGTTTGCCGTCGGCATTTTGTTTTTTTTGCTTTTTGTAGGCGTTTTAATCGATGAAGTATCAATAATAAAAGTGATTGTGAGTGCTATGGGTGCAGGTTTTCTTGGTCTCTTTTCTTATTTGTTGTTCGTTATACCCGGAAAAATAGTCAGCGTTATGCGGTCAAAACAAATATTGGTATCCAAAAATCAGCATGCTAGTTCATAAAAAACTTTAAGGATGAATAATAATGTATACGATAAAGAAATACACAATCTTATTAGTGATATTAGCCCTAACAGCATGTGGAAAAAGTGGTTTGGAAGGCGTCTACACGGCATTGGGCGGGGTACAAGAACTTAATTTCAATCATGATGGTACGGTTGTTCAGTCACTAATGGGAAGCAAAGTGGCCGAGCACAAATATGAATTGGATGGTAATGAAATTAAAATACGAGCGTCAGATAGCAGTTCATACATATTAACCATACTTGAAAATGGTGACATTCAAGGCCCTGGTAATCTTGTTTTTACCTTAAAAAAATAATACGCGATACCAATAGAGAGAGCCTACTGATGAATGTACAAAAGAATAATCTCTTGCACAACGTAATAGAAATCTACAAGCGCTGCTCAGACAAATGAAATTTACCCTTTGATTATCAGGGGTTTGCAATTAAAACTCAATTGTTGAGTACCAGTGCCCATCTATGTCGCCTATGGGGCACCATTTCTCTTTTACGCGGCGCCGATTGCCAGTGTTCACATCCTGCGCAGCTTTCAACTATCCCCGAGGCCTCGGCAAAACTGGGCCGAAGGCCCCTCAATCCATAACTCTGAGCCGTTGGTTCATGTGTTGTCAGGGCCTTGTGACGGGAGGAGGCTGATACCTCGCCGCTGTTCGCTATTCGGCATCTGACGGATTTCGTCAAAACGATAACAGACCGAGCCTATAAACACGGGCAATAAAGGGGCAACGTCACAACCATCAAAGACAAAGGGCGGAGCCTTCGGGTTCCGCCCTTTTTTCATTTAGGGAAGGGCGTTGTGCTACTGAACCATCGCCCGCAGCATCCAGGCGGTTTTCTCGTGGGTCTGTATACGCACCGTCAGGAGGTCGGCGGTGGCGGCGTCGCCGGCTTCTTCGGCCGTGGCGATGCCTTCGCGTGCGCGGCGGATCAGCGTCTCATGGCCTTCCAGCAGGCGCTCGATCATGGTTGTCGCCGGCGGCGGAGCGTCGTCGGCATTGTCGATCACGGAAAGCTTGGACAGCGCCTTGCCGCTTGATGGTGCGAACACGCCGAGGGCGCGAACCCGTTCGGCAAGCTCATCAAGCGCGGCCCACATCTCGCGATATTGCTCCTCAAACATCACATGCAGCGAATGAAATTGTGGACCGGTGACGTTCCAGTGATAGGCGTGGGTTTTCATATAAAGCTGATAGGTGTCGGCGAGCGTATTGTTCAACGCCGTTGCGACGGATTTTCGGGTGTTTTCATCGAGGCCGATATTTACCTGAGTCATTGATTGTCTCCTTGCCAATAACCAAATGTCTTGTGGCTTAGAGATAGGGGTTGGCACCCTATCAATCAAATAGATAATATTGAATTTTATATTCGATATTTCCGATACTGCTATCGCAGCGACCCGCAAAACCGCTGTATGCGCCCGCAGGCGTCCTCTAGCTGGCCCATCGCCGAAGCGTAGGATATCCGGAAAAATGGGGACAGGCCAAAGGCTGCGCCAAAAACAACCGCTACGCCTTCGGCTTCCAGCAGCTCACGGGCGAAATCTTCATCCGTCTTAATGGTCGCGCCGCCCGGCGTTTGCTTGCCAATAACGCCCGCGCAGGACGGATAGACATAGAACGCACCCTCCGGCGTTGAGCAGGATATCCCCTCTGCGGCGTTCAACATCTCCACCACCATGTCGCGGCGCTGCTTGAAGGCGGCGTTGCGTGTCGCGAGAAACGAGTGGTCGCCGTTCAGCGCCGCCGCCGCCGCCCATTGGCTAATCGAGCAGGGGTTTGACGTCGATTGCGACATCACCTTCGCCATCGCCTTGATCAACGATTGCGGCCCGCCCGCATAACCGATGCGCCAGCCGGTCATGGCGTAGGCTTTCGAAGCGCCGTTGACGGTGAGCGTGCGGTCATAAAGCTTCGGCTCGACCGCAGCGGGCGTTGCGAACCGAAACCCGTCATAGACAATGTGCTCATACATGTCATCGGACATCACCATCACATGGTCATGACGCAGCAACACATCGGTCAACGCCTTGATGTCGTCATGGCTATAGGCCGCGCCCGTGGGGTTGGACGGGGAGTTAAAGATAATCCATTTCGTCCGTGGCGTGATGGCTTTTTCCAACGCTTCCGGCGCGAGTTTAAATCCGTTGGCGGCGGGCACCTCGACGATCACCGGTTCGCCGCCGGCGAGCAGCGCCATGTCGGGGTAAGACACCCAGTATGGCGCCGGGATGATAACTTCATCGCCAGGATTTAAGGTCGCCACCAGTGCGTTATAAATAACCGCCTTGCCGCCGGGCCCGACGGAAATTTGCGACGGGGCGTAATCGAGAGCGTTGTCGCGTTTGAACTTCGCGGAGATGGCTTGTTTTAATTCGACGATGCCATCGACGGCGGTGTATTTGGTTTTCCCGTCGCGGATCGCCTGGATCGCCGCTTCTTTCACATAGTCAGGCGTATCGAAATCCGGCTCGCCGGCGCCGAGCGAAATCACGTCTTTGCCGGCGGCTTTTAGCTCGCGCGTTTTTTGCGTAACGGCAAGGGTGGGCGATGGCTTTACCCGCGATAACGCCGCTGACTGCTCGATGGATTTCATGGTAACCCGGCTCCTAAAATGCGCTGACGGGTGGGTCATAACGCGATGTTGCAGCGCAACCAAATCATTGGATTGAGTCGCGCGCGCGCGCCATCAAGACGCGCCAATAAATTGTGAGAGGCCCATATAAGGCGCTTATCAGGCGAACTTACAGTTATGGCGGCAGCTACGAAAGCCGTTCTAATGCTCAGTTTTTATACAAAAAAATAGCAAAATGACCGAACCTGCCTATATGTAGCCGGCGCCAAGCTTTTGGTTTCGGCTTGGCGCGCAATATGGTCTCATGGACCCTGCGGGCATCAAGGGAAAGCCTATGATCGCGAAATTGCAAACAGCGATTTCAAATGTACCGAGCCGGAAAGCGCGGCTGAAAGGCCTCACCCGGGTTGAATCGGTAAAGCTCCGGGTGGAACGCGCAGCGCTGTTGTTTCGCGGCGCGCCGATTGCGATCACCATCAGCGCGGTTAACGCCGGCATCACAACCGCAGTCATGTGGTCGGATATTGATCGCAATATTCTCCTGACATGGGCCGGCGCAATCTTGGTGTTGTC
>JAADIQ010000061.1 GCA_013151255.1 Alphaproteobacteria bacterium | reverse complement strand
ACAATCAGGTCAAACGCCCCAACCGGCAATAGCTGTGGTGAGGATGATCGTTCTTCCATACTGATTTCCATTTTCGCCAGTTTATGGCTGCATTTGTTTATGGCTTCATTTGTAAGCCGCTCAGCATGAACGCCAGCACGCTTTTGCGCTGGCGAAAACGCTCCATACTAATTTAACCAACCCTAATCCTTCGGCGCATTCATTATAGACCGACACGAACAAAGTCATCAATAAAAGCGTAGAGTACGATAATGACAGTGCTTGACGCGAGGGATACGCCGCCTGCCAGCCAGCGGCCCGATACCGCCGAAGCGCAAGACTGGCGGCATATTTGCGGTTGTCGAAGTCACCGGCCCTGAACCGTTGGGCGCGCCGTCGTGAGGACGCCCTAACGTCAGCTCATTTTTGCCTTGATTTCGCCTGGCAAGCGCGGTTTTTTAGCCCCACCAACAAGGAGGACCTATGGGCATTCAAAAAGTAATTTTTTCCACCGCTATAGCCGTATTCATGACGGCCTGCACCGCTGCGCCGGAGGCGGTTGCGCAAACTAGTGAGGCTGCGCGCACGATCACCGTTAACGGCGAAGGCCGCGCCAGCGCCGTTCCCGATATGGCGGTCATCTCGATCGGCGTGCAGTCTGACGGCGACACCGCCGCCGGCGCGTTGCGTAAAAATTCTGCAGCGATGAAAGCAACCATCGACAAGCTGAAAGAGCTTGGCGTCGCCAACAAAGATATTCAAACATCGGGGCTCTCGGTCAATCCGCGTTATGACTATAAGCAAAACCGCGCCAACCCGCGCATTATCGGCTACGTCGCATCAAATACGATAACCGTTCGCTTGCGCAATCTTGACGACGCCGGCGCAGTTATTGATCAGACGGTGCAATCGGGCGCCAACTCGCTTGGCGGCATTTCGTTTGTGTTTGCCGATCCAAAGCCGCTTTATGCCGCCGCGCGTAAAGATGCGGTCGAGGATGCCAAAGCCAAAGCCGAACTCCTGACCGATGCGGCCGGCGTTGGTCTTGGCCGGCTGATGACCATCCAGGACGGGTATGCGCGAGCGCCATCGCCCCGGCCGATGCGGGCGCGCATGGCGATGGAGGCCGATGCATCAGTCCCCCTGGCGGCCGGCGAATCCAGCGTTACCGCCAGCATCACGCTGATCTATGAAATCAAATAATAATCGGCCCGGCGCCGCCGGGCCGTATTTTTCTGGATGCGAAAGCCTATTTCTTGGAAAATAACTCGCCAAAGAAATCGCCTTCGTTCCAATGCGGGCGCTCCTCTGCATTGGCGAGGTCTTTTGCGATCATGTAGTTGACCTCTGCAAAGCGCGCCGCTTCATCGTATAAAATCGGCAAGGACGTGTCATCGCTCGGCTTGTGATAGTGGTTTTTCCTGAAATCGTTGATTTTTTCTTCGCCGCCATTGGCAAATCCCACAACCAGAAAAACCGCCGGCACGCCCTTCTCCACAAACCGATAATGATCGGATCGCACAAAAAGATTTTGCTCCGGCATAGGGTCCGGCGACAGCGTTATGTCCATCTTTGCCGCCGCCGCACGCACGATCGGCCCAAGCGACGAGCGCTCCGCACCAAAGGCGATTACATCCGTAAACCGATGCAATACAACCGGCATATCAAGATTGACATTTGCGGCGAGCCCATCGCCATCGACCGTCGGGTAATGCGCGAAATAATCGGCGCCCAACAGGCCTTTTTCTTCGGCAGTGACCGCGAGAATAAGAACGCTGCGCCCAAGCGAGGCCGCGCGCAGCCGTGTTGCAGCCTCAAGCATGGTTGCAACCCCCATGGCATTGTCAAAAGCGCCATTATTGATCCCGTCTTCGCCTGCATCAATCTTTTTTTGGTCAATGCCCGTGTGATCAAGATGCGCTGAAAGGACGATATATTCATCTTTCAAATCCGGATCAGAGCCTGGAATCAGCGCGACAACATTCGGGCTGGTCACATCTTTGGCGGTCTGTGCGCCCTGCATCGAAATCGTTACATTAAGATCGAACCCGGCAGGCGACACGCCTTCAGCCTCAGCTTCGGCGCGAATATCAGCGAAAGTTTTCTCGGCGCCGTCGAACAGGATCTGGCTGATTTCCGGGTTCAGCACGCCGCCGCCGGCAATACCGGCGCCAGACACTTCAACGCGCCCATCTGGATGGACCCACGTCATTCCCACGCGGGTTGGGTTGGAAATGAGCCGCGCCCACGAAAACCGTTTTTCTCCAGCAATCGAGAACAAGGAAACAATGCCAACGGCGCCGTGTTTGGCCGCTGCATCGGCTTTGCCGCCCCGGGAACTATAATGCGCGCGCTGTTCACTATCGAACCGGTCCGGCGCGCCGCCAATATAGACGACGGTTTTGCCCTTCACATCGAGGCCCGCATAATCATCGTGGCCTTGATCAGGCGCGTGCACGCCAAAGCCGACAAATACCGCCGGGGCAGTGATGTCCATTTCTGTCCGGTCGGCAGACACAAACACACGGAAATCATCAAGATGGGTAAGGTCTACGGTCTCGCCGTCGGCTTTGGTCACCGAAAACGCCGCCCGCTCTAAAATGGGCGTATTGGCGCGCAACGGCACTTGCTGAAACCAGCCATCGACGCCTGCCGGTTCCAGTCCAATTTCTGCCATCCGTACGGAGACATAATCGGCCGCCTCTTGGTATCCGCTTGTGCCGGCCTCGCGGCCCTCCCGCGCATCGTCAGCGAGAAAAATGACATCGGCTTCAATCCGTTCGGCTGCTGTCGCCGCTTTTGTTGTCTGAACCGCCGCTTGTGCAACAGCTTCCGAGATCGTCGCCGCCGGCGCATCGACATTGGCGCAAGCGCCAAGAAGAATGAGCCCAAGGCAACCGCCATAGTGGCGAATTGATAAATTCACGAGTCGCGCCCTCCATTTTGCAGCACAGTTTACCCGCGCACATTACCCACAGGTCAACATCAGTTGAACGCGAAATACAACCTGATCGTCTCGCGGCGTCACATCGCAATCGCGTGATCGCGGAGGTGCTATCGGCCATGAAGCCGCGCCATAGCCAGCCCTCTTCACTCGCGCCTGTCAAAGACCGCTTATAATACAAGCCTCTACCTGTATTTGCGTGAGCGCTTGGAAGCTGGGCGGCGGCGTAGTATTATGTGACTGCGGGGGGAATTTATGGACAAAACTGCCCAATCGACAAAGACCCGGACGCCGTTCACTGCGCTCGCATGCAGCGTTGCGTTCGCGCTAGCCGCACCGCTCGCCCTCGCCCATCCGCAAGATGATGCAGAGCGCGCATCGCATGACCATAGCAGTCACCAGGTCCACGAAAACGGCGTCGGCCCCGACCCAGACGGAGACACCAACCCCGCCACCGATACCCGGGTTATTTCCTTCATTACCGATGCAGAGGCCGCCGATAGCGACCCTCCTTATACGGTTATTACCTTCGAGCCGCCACCCGGCAAACATGGCGAAGCCATCCGTCAGGATTACGCAGGCAAATTTGGCGTCCAGTTTGGCAAGGGGCTGACATGGCAAATCTGCACCGGCAAGCGCCTGTTTTATTACGACACGATGTGCACCTATGAGGCGCCGACCAGCGGCAAATTTTCCGCCGGTTATCTAAATTATTTAAATGCGCCGCTGTCGATAACATTCGAAAAGCCGGTCTGTGTCGTCACCATGTCGATTTACCCGACCGGCGCCAAAGAAGACGAGCCGTTTGAGTTTAAAATCCAGGGCTGGAATGAGGCCGGCGACAAGCTTTCCGATGCAACGGCGGAATTTAGATGGACCGCCAACACCGTGCGCTGGCGCAATATGGCGGGCGCCTATTTTGTTGATCAGCGCGCTGCGAAAATCACCATCAGCATGCGCAGCAAAGACCCGTCGCAGGCCAAAGACACATTGCGCTATCTGATTGACGACCTCGCCTTTGTTGACGAGGGCTGTGATGCAGCGCTTGACGATATAAAGGCCCGCACTGGTATTGATTTGCGAGATGGCGTCGAGGATGCACCTGAAGAGAAAACCTGACCAATATGGCTGCCGACCGGTAAAGGCCTCGTCAAAGCATCGGACGCGGACAAGCATTAGTCTGCGCGTGATGCCCCGTGCCAATACCATAAAATTAGCTGAAAAGCGGTTCTAAATTGAGAGAAACCCGCAACAACGCCCATAAATGCAGCGTATAGAGACAAAACTTGTTCATTCGCAAAATTGGGCGTATCATGCCAAAACTAGCTATTGGGGAGTTTTTACATCATGCGAATCATACTTGGCGCTCTGGCGAGCGTCTTATTGGTCGGCAATGCTGCGGCAAGCTCGATCACGTTGACCGGCACGATCCGGGATTTTAACGACACTCATCCTGACTTCGAGGGCGCGATCGCGGTTGATCCTGGCATCGTCGAGACGACACTCGGCGCCGACGGCAAGCCGGTCTATGCTGGCGGCGCTGGCACCGCCACAACTTCTGGCGCGGCGAATTTTGATCAGTGGTACAACGACACCGCTGGCGTCAACACATCGAAATCGCTCGACATCACGCTTGATGATCCGGACATGGACGGCGTATTTACTTTTTCTGACTCCAGTTTTTTCCCGATTGACGGCGAGCTATTCGGCAATCAGGGACGAGCCCACAATTTTCACTTCACCTTCGAAATCGCGACCTCATTCACTTACACAGGCGGCGAAACATTTTCGTTTACCGGCGATGACGACCTTTGGGTGTTCATCGACGACGCGCTCGTGATTGACCTTGGCGGCGTCCACGGCGCGCTTTCAGGATCGGTCGGACTAGATAGTCTTGGCTTAACGCTCGGTGATACATACAGCTTCAATCTGTTCTTCGCCGAACGACATACTTCGGCATCGAACTTCAAGATCGAGACATCCATCGCTCTTGAACCCATGAGCGAGATCCCGCTTCCGGCGGCCTTCCCGCTGTTTCTTCTTGGCGCGGGTTTAGTTGGCGGCATTTCCAGACGCCGCCGTAAAACCTAAAAGTACCAAATTCACCACTGAAAAAGGCCGGCGCAAAAACGCCGGCCTTTTTATATTACCCCTACAACGAAAATCGCTAAAAACGGCGCACTCAGTCGCCACATCGATACGGCATATGGAAATACGCACCGCTCAAAGCGCCTTGCGCATATGAATAACGATATTTTCCGAGCCATTGGCGCCAAGATGCGTCTCGCGGTGAAACTCAACATAGCCGCGCGCGCGATATAACGGCTCGCCGGGCACGGTTGAGCCGAGCTCAATATGTTGAAACCCCGCCGCGCGCGCCGCCGCCTCGCCGAGATCGAGCAGCAATGTGCCGATGCCGCGCCGGGTCCAGTCTGGATGCGTATACATTGCGCGAATGCGCGCTGCGTCCGCCATCGGGTCAGCAAGGCTGTCGTCACGGCTTTTGGTGTGATCGCCGCCATAAAGCGTCCGGCGCTTGCCCCATCCACCGCAGGCAACGGCAATCGTGCGGCCGTCACTTTGCGTTTCTATGATGAAATAGGTCTGGTCCTCAATCAGCGTCTTATCGAGGCCCATAGTTTCCTGCGCCGCGGCAATTTCCTGCTCGGACAGAAACTCCTTCATATTCTCAGCAATCGACGCCCGCATGATTTCAACGATCAGCGGGATATCGGCGTGACTGGCTAAGCGGTGCGTGAATTTATTTTGGCGCATTCTGACCCGAAGATTAGCAAATCCATAGGCCCGAATATTGGCGGATTTGCAATTCCTGAAAACTGGAATATTTCTGGATGTTCCAGAATCGTTCTCCTTTTAGTAGAGTACCACAATGACCACCGACCCCGCCCGCAAACAGACGATTTCCGAGCGCGCCATGGCCCGCGCGCATGCGCCTGGCGCTGGCGAAAACTCTGATGGATCAGCGCCTTACCTTGATGATTTAAACGAAGAACAGCGCGCCGCCGTGGTCGCAACCGAAGGCCCGGTGTTGATGCTCGCCGGCGCCGGCACCGGTAAAACCCGCGCCCTGACCACCCGGCTGGCGCATCTGTTGTTCACCGGCCGGGCCCAAGCCTGGCAGATATTGGCGGTCACCTTCACCAACAAAGCCGCCCGCGAAATGAAGGACCGCATCGCGACGCTGGTCGGCCCCTCGGTTGAGGGCATGCAATGGCTCGGCACCTTCCATTCCATCGCCGCGCAGATTTTGCGCCGCCACGCCGAGCTTGCGGGCCTGAAATCCAACTTCACCATTCTCGACGCCGACGACCAGGCCCGCCTCGCCAAGCAGGTCATCGAGGCGGCCAATATCGATTCCATGCGCTGGACCGGGCGGGGCCTGGCGATAATCATTGACGGATGGAAAAACCGCGGCCTGACGCCGGACAAAGTCCCCGCCAATGAGGCCTATTTTTTCGCCGACGGTAAGGCGATTAATCTTTATAAAGCCTATCAGACGCGGATGACGACGCTGAACGCGGCCGACTTTGGCGACCTTTTGGTGCACAACCTTACGATTTTTCAAAACCACACTGATGTGCTTGCCGATTATCAAAACCGTTTCCGCTACATGCTGGTCGATGAGTATCAGGACACCAATGTCGCGCAATATTTATGGCTGCGGCTGTTGGCGCAGAAGCACAAAAACATTTGCTGCGTCGGCGATGACGACCAGTCGATCTATGGCTGGCGTGGCGCCGAGGTTGAAAATATTCTGCGGTTCGAAAAAGATTTTCCGGGCGCGAAAGTCATCCGCCTGGAGCGTAATTACCGCTCGACGCCGGCTATTCTTGGCGCCGCGTCTGGCCTCATCGCCGCCAACACCGCCCGCCTCGGCAAGGAGTTGTGGACGGCGCGCGAGGACGGCGAGAAGGTAAAAATCCGCGGCGTGTGGGACGGAGAAGAAGAAGCCCGGCTGATCGGCGACGATATTGAGGCCGAGCAATCCAAAGGCCGCTCACTCAGCGATATGGCGGTGCTGGTGCGCGCCTCGTTCCTGATGCGCGCCTTTGAAGAACGCTTCAATATGCTGGGTATCGCCTATCGCGTGGTTGGCGGCCCGCGCTTTTACGAGCGCGAGGAAACCCGTGACGCGCTGGCATATCTGCGTTTAATCCGCAGCCCCGACAACGACCTCGCCTTTGAGCGCATCGTCAACAAACCCAAACGCGGGCTTGGCGAGAAAGCGCTGCAAACCCTCCACAAAATCGCCCGCAGCCAGAATATTTCCCTGATGGTCGCATCCCGCCTGGCGCTTGAAAGCGACGACCTGCACGCCGCGGCGCGCCGGTCGCTGGTGAACTTCCTCGATACGGTTGAACGCTGGGCGCGCGACGCCAAAGACATGGCGCCCGCTGACCTTGCCGAGCTGGTGTTGGAAGAGGCCGGCTATATTGAGATGTTGAAGAATTCAAAATCACCGCAAGCGCCCGGCAAACTCGATAATCTGAAAGAACTGATTCAGGCGGTATCGGAATTCGACACGCTGGAAGGCTATCTCGACCATGTCGCGCTGGTGGCCGAGCGCAACGAAAACCAGACCGGCGGCTGCGCCTGGCTGATGACATTGCATGCCGCCAAAGGGCTGGAGTTTCCAGTCGTCTTCCTGCCCGGCTGGGAAGAGGAAATCTTCCCGTCCAAACGCTCGCTCGATGAAAAAGGCAATGCCGCGCTGGAGGAGGAACGCCGCCTCGCCTATGTCGGCATCACCCGCGCCGAAGAAAGCGTGCGGATTTCTTTTGCCGCGAACCGGCAGATCTATGGACGCTGGCAGGCGGCAATCCCGTCGCGCTTTATTGACGAGTTGCCGGAGAAACACGTCGAGGTGATGTCCGAGCCCGGCCTTTACGGCAACACCATGAGCGATCTTGCCAGTCATTCCCGCTTCGACGGCGAAAAACTGAAAGAAGACGCCTATTACGACAACCCCGGCTGGCGGCGCGCCCGCGCAGCCGGCGCGCGGCGCACATCAACACCGGTGCAAATCGAAGGCAGCGCCCGCGCCGTATCGGTGAGCGCGCCAGGTCGGTCAAAATATAAAACCGGCCAGCGCGTCTTCCACCAGAAGTTCGGCTATGGCGTGATATCTTTAATCGAAGGCCAAAAACTCACCGTCGAGTTTGAACATTCCGGCGCCAAGAAAGTCATCGATACGTTTATTGAGGCGGTGTAAACGCTACACTCAAAACAAATCTATCGTCCGTTTGATATCGTCAATATTGGCTGAAAATCCTTCTTCCTCAGCGTCCCCAACCGTAAATCCATATTGGATATTCAAAAGATCGGTCCAGCGTTTATTGACTAAGGTAAATCGATTCGGCGGGGTGATCGCAAGCAGCCCGGCGCCTGGCGGTAAAAAAAACAACGAATGAACTTGCTGGCTGCCTTCTGAGCCGACGACAACATCACAACCGTTCAACATCTGTGCAATTTCCTCAACACTCGCTTTGGTGGGGTCAAGAATGTCAAACCCGTCCTCAGCGAGTGCGGCAGCGACTGCATCCTCATTGTGAAATCGGCGAACGCCTTTGTCACTTATTCCGCGTTTAATGAAAACACGTTTTCTGTCGCGCGGCGCGCCCAAACGATTAAGCACTCGTTGGCGCAAGACTTCCAGCCGCGCGCCTTTATGTGTGGTAAAGTCTTCGTCATCGAACATCACTAGCGATTTGAAAAAAACGTTTCCCTCTTGACGCCAAGGCAGATCAAGAAACTTTGCATAGGCATGAATATGGCTTTCTGCGAAGTGCGCAGCGTGCCATGTTGGAGGGCTTGGCGACACCGGCTGGCCGTATTGTTCAGCAAGCAAACTCAGCGGCGCATCATCCATTAACCAATGACCAAAATACTGAAGCCCTAAATAGGAACCCGCAAGCGCTCCCTCACGGATCGACACAACAGGAAACTGATGCGACGGCGACGGCGTGACGCCGTACGGTAAAACCCGCCTTTCGGCGCCGCGCGCCACGACCGCGCCTCTATAGAGAAATGCATTCGTGTAACGATAAGCCATAATCGGCGGACGCTCGAATTGGCCGCCACAAACGCGCCTCATCTCAATTTCTGTCGTCGTGCCCCCCGCTATGGTGCGCACTTTATCATATTCTCCTGGCAGGAAAACCGAGGGCGGCGTGTTCAGCGTTTCTGCTGGTGCAATCGTCCATACCTTGTCAGCAGCGTCAGCCATTGTTCTGGCGGCGTCAAATCGTCGACGCAGGCGGAACAAACCATGGCGAAGTGAAAGCCCTACATGTTGCAAATTCTGCATCTAACCCTCCCCGCTCTTTGTTTAAACTACATTTCCTAGCGGTGGCTTTATTGTAATCTAAAGCACACCACACATAAAACTCATAGGCGCCTATATCACCGAAGAACAAACATTGGCAAAGTTAAAATAACATACTATGCGACCATAATCGCCGCTTCGCCAATAAGGAAACCCTGAGCGATGCCTAGTTATAAAATTTTCTGGATAGCCCCTAAATCCGGCCTTGATGATGCATACGCCGCGTTGAGCGATTTGCTGGACCCGCCGGCAGATGCGGTGAGCCTCGTCAAGCAGGACACAATTGCAGAAGATGATGCAAGCGCCTGGTCGCTTGAGGCCTATTTTCAAGCGCGCCCTGATATTGATGTGGTCAACAAGTTTGTCGCAGACCATGGCGGGCTTGGCGACGGCCAGCTGGAAGAATTACCCGACATAGACTGGGTGGCGCATGCGCTTGAGGGGCTTGGCGTCGTGCGGTGCGGTCGCTTTGTGCTTTATGGTGTTCATGATACGGACAAACTCACCCATGAGGCGGATGATATCGCCATCCGCATCGACGCCAATCAGGCGTTCGGCACCGGCCATCACCCGACCACCGCCGGGTGCTTAACCCTGCTTGACCGGTTTTCCGGCTGGGCGCCGAAATCAGTGCTGGATCTTGGCTGCGGTTCGGCGGTGCTGGCGATTGCCGCAGCAAAATTATGGGACCGCGATATTCTCGCCAGCGATATCGATGAGACGTCGGTCGCCATCGCCAGGGAAAATGTAGCGCTCAACCATGTCGAGGATAAGGTTTCGCTGCTTGTCGCCGCCGGGTTTGACCATCCCGATATCGCCGCCGCAGCGCCGTTTGGCTTCGTCTTCGCCAATATCCTCGCGGGGCCGCTGGCAGAGCTAGCGCCCGAAATGGCCGCGCATATCGCTAAAAACGGGCGCGTCATGCTCGCCGGAATGATGGCCGAACAGGAGGCCGGCGTCCTGGCCGCCTATGAGAAAGTCGGCTTCCGCCAGCTAAACCGGCTCGACCACGAGACATGGCCGGTGCTTTTGCTGGTCAAGCAATAGCCCCAGCCTCTTGAGCTTAGCGTCCCGAAACACGATATTAGCGCTAACAGGATTTCAAAGGATCAACCCCTTCATGTTTCAGACTTATGAGCCCGTATCGGACCGTTCTTTTGCCAGCAAACATCTGCCGGCGCTGCGGGCGGCGATGAAAGCCCAAAAGCTCGACGGGTTTATCATTCCGCATGATGATGAATATCAAAACGAATATATTCCCGAATATGCCGAGCGGTTAATGTGGGCGACGGGATTTTCTGGTTCCGCCGGCGGCGCCGTCATCATGGCGGAGCGCTTGTCTTCACCGACGGGCGCTACACCTTGCAGGTTCGCCAACAAGCCGACAGCGCGTATTTCGACTATGCCGACTATACCGAGATTTCCATCGACCAATGGCTGCGCGAGAACGCCCCCAAAGCCGCGCGCATTGGCTATGACCCGATGCTGCACACGCTCGCCAATGTCAGAAAGCTGAAGACGGCGGCAAAGGCGGCGGGCTTTGAACTGGTGGCGGTGTCCCAAAACCCGGTCGATGTCGCCTGGGCTGACCAGCCGGCGGCGCCGCAAGCGCCGGTGCGCCCGCATGATCTCAAATTCGCCGGCCGCGCGGCGGACGACAAGCGCCGCGAGATTGCAAACGCGGTCAAAAGCGCCGGCGCCGATGCGGTGTTGATTACCGCACCGCCGTCGATTGCCTGGTTGTTTAATATTCGCGGCGCTGATGTGGCGCGTTCGCCGCTGCCGCTCGGCCGGGCGATCCTGAAAGCCGACGGAACGGCGACACTGTTTATCGCGCCGGAAAAAGTCGGCAATGCATTGCCGGAATTTCTTGGCGACGGTGTCGACCTTCGCGGCGAGGCGGAAGTCACGACGGCGCTCGAAAAACTCGGCGCCGGCGGCGCCAGCGTTGCGGTTGACCCGGCGCTATCACCGTCAAAATATATCGATGTGCTGAAGGCGGCGGGCGCGAGAATTATCGAACTCACCGATCCCTGCGCCCTGCCCCGCGCCACCAAAAACGAGACCGAGATTGAAGGCGCGCGCACCGCGCATATCCGCGACGGCGTGGCGGTGACGCGCTATCTTCATTGGCTCGACACCGAAGCGCAAAGCGGCGAGATTGACGAAATTACCGCCGCGAAAAAGCTCGAGGCTTTCCGCGCTGAATCCGATGAATTGCGCGATCTCAGTTTTGATTCGATTTCCGGCGCCGGGCCCAATGGCGCGGTGGTGCATTATCGCGTGACGACGCAAACCAATCGCAAACTCCAGCGCGGCGAGTTATTTTTAATCGATTCAGGCGGTCAGTACCCGGACGGCACCACCGACATTACCCGCACGGTGCCGATTGGCGAACCGAGCGATGAAATGCGCGACCGGTTTACCCGCGTTCTCAAAGGCCACATCGCGCTAGCGACGATGAAGTTCCCGACAGGCACCACCGGCCATCAGCTTGATGCATTCGCGCGCAAGCCGCTTTGGGACGCCGGGCTCGACTATGATCACGGCACCGGCCACGGCGTCGGCTCGTTTCTCGGCGTTCATGAGGGCCCGCAACGCATCGCCAAAGCGCCCAATGACCAGGCGCTCAAGCCCGGCATGATCCTTTCCGATGAGCCCGGCTTTTATAAGGCCGGTGAGTTCGGCATCCGCATTGAAAACCTCATCGTCGTGACGCCGGCCAGGCCCATTCCCGGCGGCGAGCGCGAGATGATGGCGTTTGAAACCATCACCATGGCGCCAATTCATCTCGACCTGGTGCAAGTCGGCATGCTGAGCGATGATGAGCGCGGATGGCTCAACGCCTATCACGCAGAGGTGCGTGCCAAGCTCAGCGGCAATATCCCGGCTGACATGAAGGGCTGGTTTGAAAACGCTACGCGCGCGGTTTAAAGCTCACCGACGCTAATCAGCGCGCCGCCGTCGATGATGACCGACTGGCCGGTCATCCACCGCCCCGCTGGCGAGGCTAAAAATACTGCGGCGCCGGCAATGTCGTCGGGTTCGCCGAACCGTCGCAGCGGCAGCTTTCGGGTCATCATCTTTTCGACCTTCGGGTCTTTCCACAGCGCCTCGGCAAAATAGGTTTTGACAACGCCGGGGCAGATGCAATTGACGCGAATATTGTCGGGCCCGTATTCCACCGCCAGATTGCGCGCCAGCTGCATGTCGGCGGCTTTGGAAATATTATAGGCGCCGATAGCGCTCGAGCCGACAAAACCGCCTACGGATGAAATCACGACAATCACACCGTCTTGCTTCTCTTTCATTTCCGGCAACACCATATGCGACAACCAATGGGCGGCTTTGACGTTGCAGGTGAGAATTTTGTCGAACTGTTCGTCGGATATATCCGCGGACGGTCCGAAATATGGATTGACCGCCGCATTGGCGACAAGAATATCGGCGGGCCCAAACTTCGCGCGCGTCTCATCGACCAGGCGTTGCAGCTCTTGCTTATGCGAAATATTGCAAGCAACGCTAAACGCAGCTTCACGCCCTTCGGCTTCATTGATGCTATCGACAATTCTTTGACACGCATCAAGCTTGCGGCTTGAGACGATAACATTGGCGCCGGCTTGCGCCAGGCGGCGCGCAATTGCCTCGCCAATGCCGCGCGAGGCGCCGGTGACAATCGCAGTTTTATCGGTCAGATCGAAAAGCGACGGCGCGCTGTCCCCGGATATCGTCATTGTTCTCGTCCTTCCTCAAAAGAGGGGACTTTAGAACGCGACGCGAAAAGTAGGAAACGGTTTTAGCACTTGTCGGTACGCACAATAGCGCCTGAGCTAAATTGCGACGGCAATTCTATTAGAGCGTGTTCACAAAAAGTGTAGGCGATTTTTGGGTTTGAACACGCGACCACTAAAGAATCTAGACTGCGTTCCCGATTCGACAAAAAGTGAACGCAGTCTAGATCAGGGTGCTTTCAGACGGTTTTGGCCAACCACGATACACAAAACCCCGCTCATTCCGGCGCCCGCGCGCGAAGGCGCGCAGATTTTAGGTTGACCGCTTCGCGGTCGGGCCGGAATCTATATAATTGCCGCAGTCTGGATTCCGGCATTCGCCGGAATGAGCGGAACGGGGATGCATGATTCAGATTAGAGCGCCGGGCGAAAAAGTGGAAACCGGTTTTTCGCGATATCCGGCGCGCAACAAAGAATCTAGAGCGTCGGGCGATTCCTATTAATCGCCTGATGCTCTAGTCACCGACCGGCATTCTTAAACCCCGGCGTCGATGCGCTTATTCCGCGGCGGCGGCGGTCTCTTCGACGTCGCTCGCCTTATCGTCTTCTTTCACAGCGGGCTTTGTGGTTCGTTTCGCACGCCGGCGTTTGGGTTTGGCTTCTGGCGCGTCTTCGGCTTGCGCCGATACGGGCGCCTCTTCCGACGGCGCGGCGGCTTCGGGTTTGTCTTCTTCGCGCGGCGCTACGGGCTCATCGCGGTCGCGCCCGCGACTATGCCGGTCGGGCCTACGCTCATCGGTGCGATCATTGCTCCGATCATTACTGCGCTCGCTGCTATGTTCATTGGCGCGGTCGGAACCATTATCCATCGACGGTTGCTCGCTGGTCGAGCCTTCCGACGCGCCATGATGCGGCGATTGCGATTGTGGCGGCGGCATTGCCGCTCGAAGTATCCGAAAATAATGCTCGGCGTGCTGAAGGCAGTTTTCCGCTTTAATGCGATCACCGCTGGATGACGCATCACGCGCCAGAGCGATATATTTGTCATAAATCTGGCTGGCAGTGCCGCGAATACGAACTTCCGGTCCGTTCGAATCAAGCGCCCGATTAGGATTATTCCCCGGACGGCGGCGTTGGTTACGACCACGCTTCATAATGTTTTCCTGATTTATGCCCCTTAGCGATCCACCGGCCGAAATCGGGCGGCGTCTCGTTCGTCTGTTTTAGGCTGTGCTTTGGCGGCAAAAACCGCCCTATCGCCATGCAGTGTTCGAGTTCCATAAAGCAGCGACGCTGCGGACAACTAGCCGGGGACTGTAACGTAGCCTGACTGATGTTGGATTTAGGACAACCCCGGCGCAAATCTTCTATTTTGAGCGCTTAGTGGTGTGTCTTGGCGTTACCATACCCTTTGAGGCCGGCAGTTCAATCTTTTTCTGCAAATGATTTTCGCTCCGCGATAACCCCGCGTGGCCGCCCCTTGAGGTCGCTAAGGGTTGAGATTTCAGCCTCGTGAAAGGTTTTCGTAACCATTTCAACAAGCTTTTCGCCCTGGCCGTCGCCAGCCTCGAACACTATCAGCCCGCCAGGTTTGAGGATACGGGGGGCGTCGGCGAGGATCGCGTGATAGGCGTCCAGGCCGTTTTCACCCGCAAAAAGGGCGCTGGCGGGCTCATATCCGCCGACATCGACTGGCAGGCCGGCGCGGTCGCGCTCCGGGATATAGGGTGGATTGGCGATAATGATATCAAAGCCGCCGTCAAGCGCGCGCGCCCAGTCGCCAACCAGAAACCGGGCGCGCGAAGCCAGGCCCAGTTTTCGGCTATTGGCGCGGGCGATCACAATTGCGTTGGCGGAGCGGTCAATACCGGTCCCGAGGCTGTTGGGGAACTCATCGAGAAGCGCACATAACAGGCACCCCGATCCGGTTCCAAGGTCGAGGATGTTATACGGCGCGTGTTTATCGCGCCGGGCGATTACCGCTTCGACCAGACATTCACTATCATCGCGCGGGATCAGCACATCCGGGTTGACGCGAAACTCAAGGCTCCAGAATTCTTTGACGCCGGTGATATAGGCGACCGGCTCGCCCGCCGCCCGGCGTTTGATAAGGCCGGCAAATATCTTCGCCTGGTCAGCCGGCAATGGGTCGTCAGATTTTGCAATCACCCCCGCATCATCAAGCCCGCTCGCCAGTTTCAATAAAATCCGCGCATCAAGCAGCGGCGTTGGCGCGGCGTTCAGTTGCGCGGCGGCATCGCGCAGCGCCTTACCCAATGTCAGCGCGTCTGACAACTCACCGGCCATCGCTCTGCATTTCCGCAAGCCGGTCAGCGCGGTCTTGGGTGATTAGCGCGTCAACCAATTCATCCAGCGCATTGCCGGCGATGATTTCATCGAGCTTATAAAGCGTGAGGTTGATGCGGTGATCGGTGACCCGGCTTTGCGGATAATTATAGGTGCGGATGCGCTCGGAGCGATCGCCTGTGCCGACCATGCCTTTGCGTTCGGCGGCGCGCTCGGCGTCCACGCGGGCGCGTTCGGCGTCATAAAGCCGTGCGCGCAATACCTGCATCGCCTTGGCTTTGTTCTTGTGCTGAGATTTCTCATCCTGCTGGATAACGACGAGCCCGGTGGGGATGTGGGTGATGCGCACCGCCGAATCAGTCGTGTTAACGGATTGCCCGCCGGGACCGGAGGCGCGAAACACATCTATCCTCAGATCGCCGTCGTTGACTTCAATATCAACCTCTTCCGGCTCCGGCAGGACCGCGACGGTTGCGGCGGAGGTATGCACGCGCCCCTGGGTTTCCGTCGCCGGCACGCGTTGCACCCGGTGGACGCCGGATTCAAATTTCATCCGTGCAAAGACACCGTCACCGGTGACGCTCGCCTGGATTTCCTTATAGCCGCCAATCTCTGCCTCGGAGGCCGACAGAACCGTTACTTTCCAGCCTTGCAACGAAGCAAAGCGCTGATACATGCGGAATAAATCCCCGGCGAACAGCGCCGCCTCATCGCCGCCAGTGCCGGCCCGCACCTCAAGAATAACCGAGCTGTCGTCGGCCTTGTCTTTCGGCAGCAGCATGATTTGCAAATCGTTCTCAAGGCCCGGCTGTTGTTCTTTCAGTTCCGCCAACTCGTCCTTGGCGAGCGCCGCCATTTCGCCATCGTCACCCTCGGACAATTCTTGTAACTCTACAAGCTGCGCGCGAAGCGACGACAGCGCGCGCGCTTTTTCTACAATGTCCCTTAGCTCGCCATGTTCCTTCGACAGCCGGATGATCACGTCAGATTCGGTGACCGTCGACATCTCCGCCTCGATTTTCTCGAACCGGTCAATTAGCGCGATGATTTTTCTGCGGGATCACACATCCGCTCCGTTTTATAGGGCGTTAAAAAACGCGCGGAAAAATTCCCGCGCGCTGTCTCAAAATCGCAAAGCTACTCCGCAGCGACTGACTGCTTGTCTTCCTCGGCCTGGATTTCCGCTGCGCGCTTTTCAACCAGCTCGACCAGATGATCAACGATCTGGCCATTATCGATGCGGTGGTCAATCTCGCCATTGAGGTAAATCATGCCATGCTCTTTGCCCGCGCCGCCGCCGGTGAACGCTATATCGGTCTCTCGCGCCTCGCCCGGCCCGTTGACGACACAACCGATCACCGAGAGCGACATCGGCGTTGTGATATGCGCCAGGCGCACCTCAAGCTTTTCAACCGTATCAATGACATTGAACCCTTGCCGCGCGCAGGACGGACAGGAAATCACATTGACGCCGCGATGGCGCAGGCCGAGGCTTTTCAAGATATCAAACCCGGCTTTAACCTCTTCAACCGGGTCAGCGGAAAGCGATACGCGGATGGTGTCGCCGATGCCGGCCCAAAGCAAATTGCCCATGCCGATAGCGGATTTTACCGAACCGATGCGCAACCCCCCGGCCTCGGTGACGCCGAGATGCAACGGACAGTCAATCGCTTCGCCAAGCGCATGATAGGCCGCCACCGTCAGGAATACGTCAGAGGCTTTGACTGAAATTTTAAATTCGTGAAAGTCATTGTCCTGAAGAATGCGCGCATGATCGAGCGCGCTTTCAACCATCGCCTCCGGACAGGGCTCGCCATATTTCTCCAACAGATCTTTTTCGAGCGAGCCGCCATTAACGCCGATGCGCATCGAGCAGCCATAATCCTTCGCCGCCTTAATCACCTCGCGCACGCGGTCGGCCGAACCGATATTGCCGGGATTAATGCGAAGGCACGCAGCCCCCGCCTCGGCCGCTTCTATGCCGCGCTTGTAGTGAAAGTGAATGTCGGCGACGATGGGGACGGAAACGTTTTTGGTGATCGTCGCCAGCGCCGCCGTTGATTCCTTATCCGGACATGAAACCCGAACGATATCGGCGCCGGCTTCTGCGATCTCGTTCACCTGGCGGATCGTCGCTTGCGCATCCGAGGTCAGCGTGTTGGTCATCGATTGCACTGCAATCGGCGCGCCGCCGCCGACCGGCACATTGCCGACCATAATCTGACGGCTCTGACGGCGTTCGATATCGCGCCATGGGCGTAATGACATTGGTTCTGCCTCGACTAGAAATGCTAAGAATTACAACGCCAAAATCACCCGCGGAGGGTGGAAGTCAAGCCCTGCCGCAGATGCTATGAAAGCGCCCGGATTATGCGCCATCCGCCGTTTGGAAGACCAGCCCTATTGTGGTCGGTCGAAGGAAAAGCGCGCTTTTTGGTCGTGCAGCGCGCGCGGCGCGCCGTCGACGGTGCGCGGTTCAAACCGCCAGCGCCGAACCGCATTGAGCGCCGAGGCGTTAAAGCAGGCGTTTGACGACACGGCGATGCGCTCACCCGCGACGCGGCCGCCAGCGGTGATATTAAACGCAACCATGACGGTTTCCACTGGCGCGGCGCCATCGAGACAGCCGCGCGGGAAGACCGGTTCAATGCGTTCGATGATGCGCGCCTCAACCACTTCCGTCAGCGCCGGATCGCTGAGCGAGGCTGGCGCCTGAACCGCTTCGCCAGGCTCGGCGCCTGTATGCTTGCGGCCGTCAATCAAAGCTATTTGCCAGGCGCTCCAGATGAAGAAGGCGATGATTGCGGCTACCGCCAGCAACGACAAATCGCCGCCTTGCGCCTCGGCGGATTTGCGCTCTTCAAATTTTTTAACGTCAACTTTAGGCGCCGTTGAAAATCCCATATCCTCTTTGAAGCGGTCGACAATCGCCGGCGCCTCTAGGCCGAGAAACTTTGCATAGGCTTTGACGAAGCCAATCGCGTATGGCCGCGCCGGCAGCGCGGCGGTGTCGAGCGTTTCAATCGCTACGAGGTGATGTTCCTGGATGTGGGTCTTGGCCGCCGCCTCGGCGATGGTGAGGCCTGACGCTTCGCGCACCGCCGCAAGGTGGGCGCCGGCGTCGCTATAATCGGCGCCCGGCAGCTGGCTCGCACGGCGGCGCGCACGCGCATCCTCCATGTCGAAGATCTCCGCTGTTCCCTCTTTCGACGTCACGCCGCGCCTCTATTCATGCTTTGCCTACTCTCCCGCGTACCGGGATTGTGCGCAAGTTTTAACCCGCTACATCAATCCCCCGCCAGTAGAGCAGGAATTTGTTAATCGCCGATTTAATCGGCAAGAACGCCGTTCTCGCTCAGAAAGGCGGAAAGTTCCGGGCGCAGGCTCGCCTGAGCGTGCGGCAGGCGGTCATCGAGCCAGGCGCCAAGATCGCCCACATTCAACGACCGGGTCATGCGCCGAAACGGGCCAATGGCGCTTGCCGGCATGGAGAAATGAACGATGCCGATCCCGACCAGCGCCGCCGCCATAATCCGGTCAGACGCCTGCTCGCCGCAATAAGACAACGGCACATTGGCCTTGCGCGCCTTGTCGGCGCATGCCTTCAAAAAGCTCAAAAAGCCGGGGTTCATCGGATCAAATCGCCGCTGCACACGATCTGAATCGCGGTCGGCGGCGAAATAAAATTGCGCCAGATCATTACCGCCCACAGACAGGAAGTCGACCTTGGCGGCGATTTGTTCCACCCGCCAGGCGGCGGCCGGTGTCTCGATCATCGCGCCAATCTGAATGTCCTTTGGCAGGGCGTTGCCCTGGCGTTTGGCGCGCTCAATCTCCCGATCAAGGAGCGCGCGCGCATCGTCCATTTCCTCCGCCAGCGTCACCATCGGAAACATCAAATGCAGCGTACGGTTCGCCGCCGCCGCCAACAAAGCGCGCAATTGCAAACGGATCATTCCCGGCCGGTCCAGCGCCATGCGCAACCCGCGCCAACCCATCGCCGGGTTCACCTCTTTGCCCTGGTCCATATAGCTGGCGGTCTTGTCGCCGCCAATATCAGCGGTGCGGAAAATCACCGGCTTGCCATCGGCAAGGTCGAGAACTTCCGTATAAAGCGCTTCTTGCGAGGCGACGCTTGGCAGGTGCGAGCCGATAAGAAATTGCAGCTCGGTCCGGAACAGGCCAACGCCTTCGGCGCCGGTGTCTTTGAGATGCGCCATATCCAAAGCCAGCCCGGCATTCATCATGATGGAAATCGCAACGCCGTCTTTGGTGACGGGCGCCAGATCGCGCTCTTTGGCGAAGGCTTCCTGGCGTTCCGATTGTAATTCGCGCTTGACCCTATAGGTCTCGACAATATCGAGCGCCGGGCGAATATGAATTTCGCCTGCGTCGCCATCAACAATCACGCGATCGCCTTCTTCGCAGCGGTCAATCGCACCGCCGAGCCCGGTCACCATCGGTATTTTCAGCGCCCTTGCGACAATCGCCACATGCGAGGTCGCCGACACCTCGCCCAACACCAGCCCCTTCAACGCGTCGCGGTCATACTCAAGCAACTCGGCCGGGCCCATCTGACGGGCGACGAGAATGGTTTCATCAAACAGCGCGCGATGGCCATGGGTCGCCTCGCCCGAGAGCAGCCGCAACAACCGATGCGCCAGATCATCAAGATCGTGGAGGCGCTCGCGCAAATAGGAATCCTGCGCCTGCAACATGCGGGCGCGATTTTCGTTCATCACCTGCTCAACGGCCGACTCAGCGGTCAGGCCGGAAAACACCGCCGCGCGCAGGCGTTCTTTCCAGCCCCGATCATAAGCGAACAGTCGATAGGTCTCCAAAACCTCGCGCGAGACGCCGGAGAGCGAGGCGTTTTCCGCCAGCATCGTATCCACCGAAGCACGTAAATCATTGAGCCCGTCTTCCAGCCGCGCCGCTTCCCCGGCGACATCGTCGGCGAAGACTTTATGTTTGGGCGCCGGCGGCTGCAGGAAAACCGCCCTGCCCGACGCGATGCCGGAGACGATGGGAAAACCTTTGAGCCGCTCCGGGCGGTGCAGCATCTCGCCGAAGACGGCGGTTTCTTCCTGGCTTAACAGCTCGCCTGATGCTGCAATTTCCGCAAGCAACATCGCCACCGCCTGCGCCGCCTCAACCTCGTGATCGTTATATTGCCGCGCGGCCTTGTTCTGAATCACCAGAACGCCGAGCACTTTGCCCGAACGGATTAGCGGCACGCCAAGGAAGGAATGGAGATATTCCTCACCGGTTTCCGGACGAAACGCGAAAGCCGGGTGATGCGGCGCATCGTCGGTAAACAGCGGGCGATGGCTTTGCGCAACCAGACCGGTGAGGCCCTCGCCCCATTTCAGCCGGGTCTTGTGCACCGCCTCGCGGTTCAGCCCCTCGGTCGAATAAAGCTCCAGCTCGTCATCGGGCCGGCGCAAATAGATTGAACACACATCGGCAACCACATGGCTCGCAATCGCCTTGGTCAGATGATCAAGGCGCTCTTGCGCGCTGGCCTCTTGCGCCACCGCATCATGCATCCGCCGCAACAAAACGGTAATGCCTTGTTCGCCATGTGGCGGACGGGTATTTTCAATGCTCATTTCAATCTCAAACCAGGAGCCAAGCGCAAGAGCTATTGCCAGCCCCGCCGTCTCATTTGCCCCGCCTGCTACTTTGCCTTATCGAGCCCGTAAGCTTCGTGCAACGCGCGCACCGCATATTCCGCAGCATCAGAATTAATCAGGACGCTGATTTTAATCTCAGATGTAGAAATGTTCTGAATATTAATGCCCTTGTCAGCCAGCGTCTGAAACATTGTCGAGGCGACGCCAGCATGGCTTTTCATGCCGACGCCGATAACCGATATTTTCGCTACATTGCGGTCCGATTGCAACGACTTGAAACCGATTTTTTCTTTTACCGCATTTAATGCGTCAACCGCCCGGTCGAGGTCATTTTCCTTGGTGGTGAACGAGGTGTTGGCAAAACCCGCCTCACGCGAGGCGCTTTGCACAATCATGTCAATATTGACGCCGGCTTCGGCGAGTTTGGTGAAAATAGCCGCGGCGCGGCCGGGCTCGTCCGGCACCGCCAGCACCGTTACCGACGCTTCGTTCAGATCCGGCGTGACGGCGGTTACAATATTCTTTTCCACAATATCATCCTCATCGCAGATTAGCGTGCCGGGTCCGGGCGCATCGGGCGAATCAAAACTTGATAGCACACGCAACGGCACCCGGTAGGCCATCGCCAGTTCCACCGAACGGGTCTGTAAAACTTTGGCGCCGACGGACGCCATTTCAAGCATCTCTTCATAAGAGATTTTCGCAATCCGCCGCGCCTGCTTGGTGATGCGCGGATCGGTGGTGTAAACGCCGTCGACGTCGGTGTAGATGTCACAGCGCTCAGCTTTGATGGCCGCCGCAAGCGCCACTGCGGAGGTGTCCGAGCCGCCGCGGCCAAGCGTTGCTACGCGCCCGCCGGGGCCGACGCCCTGAAAGCCGGCGACAATCGCCACTTCGCCGCCATCAATCGCGCCGCCAAGACTTTCATCCTCGATAGCGCTGATCCGGGCATGGCCATGAGCAAGGTCAGTTTTGAGCGGAATCTGCCAACCCTGCCAGGAGCGCGCGCGATAGCCGAGATTTTGCATCACCAGCGCCAACAGACCGGAGCTCACCTGCTCGCCAGTAGCGACAATTGCGTCATGCTCGACAAACCGCGCATCGAGCGCCGGCGCCGGCGGGCCAGCCTCATCGCACAGGCCGACAAGGCGGTTGGTCTCGCCAGCCATCGCCGACACCACAACCGCAACGCTATGCCCGGCGTCTATCTCGCGGCGCACAATCTCCGAGACCGCGCGGATGCGGTCCAGACTGGCGACGGACGTGCCGCCGAATTTCATTACGATGCGCGCCATGTCTTATTCTAACCTGCGAGGTCTTGCCGTCTTGTCACCGCTGATCGGAGGGGGCATTTTCGGGGATATCTCTATGCAGCAGCCCCCGGCAAGGCAAGCGAGGAAATCTTAATCATGGCCCAGGCCGAGACGCTTAAACCAGCCGCAGCAGGCAAAACCACGATAGATCCTGCGGAAATTGAGAAATTTTCTGCTATTGCCGACGAATGGTGGGACCCGTTCGGCAAGTTCAAGCCGCTGCACAAGTTCAACCCGGTGCGCCTGGCCTATATTCGTGACGCCGCCTGCGCCCATTTTAACCTCGACCGGCGCGCGAAAAAACCGTTTGAAGGCCTGCGCCTGCTCGATATTGGTTGCGGCGGCGGGCTGGTTGCAGAACCGATGCGCCGTCTCGGGGCGGAGGTAGTGGCGATTGACGCGGCGGAGCGCAACATCAAGACCGCGCTGGCGCATGCGGGCCCACTCGGCCTGGAAATCGATTATCGCAATACCAGCGTTGAAGAACTGGCGGCGGCTGGCGAGCCGGCGTTTGATATCGTCTTAAACCTCGAAGTGGTGGAGCACGTCGCCGATGTCGATTTGTTTCTTGAAACCGCCGCCGGCATGGTCAAGCCCGGCGGGATGATGGTGATGGCGACAATCAACCGTACGCTGAAGGCTTTGGCGCTGGCTAAAATCGGCGGTGAATATATTCTGCGCTGGCTGCCGGCGGGCACTCATGACCCGCGCAAATTCGTCAAGCCGGAAGAGGCCAAAGCCGCGCTTGTCCGCGCGGGTATGAATGTCACCGCAGAGGCCGGCGTCGGTTATAATCCGTTGATGGATATCTGGCGCATCAATGACGACACCGCCGTCAACTATATGCTGACGGCGGTGAAGCGGTAAGTGGTATTGATTAGTGTCGGGCCCGGTCGCGGCCTAAACGCTCAAATCCAGCGCTACTGGCGGTTCGCTGATGCGAAGGTCAATGCTCTCGCCGCCAATCTGAAGCGAGATGATATCGGCGTTGGCGACATTGTTGAGGGTCAGGCTCTCCCCGGAAGCAAACTCCAGGATAATATTATCGCCGTCCTCAACGATCGACACATCATCAAGCGACGCTGCTAATTCGCTATCGATCTGGATGGCCAGCGCGCCGACGGAGGTGATGTTGATAACATCATCGCCGCCGCCCTTGCCGAAGCCGATTGCTGCATCGACTGCGTCCAGCGTAATCGTATCATCGCCGGCGCCAGCGTTAACGCGGCCGATTGTATCGGCGGTGAGGACAAGCGTGTCGTCGCCTGCGCCGGTATTGATGCGTGTAATCTTATCCGCGTTGATGGTCAGCGCATCATCGCCTTCGCCGGTGCTAATCCGCGTGACTTTGTCGGCATTAATGTTGAGGACATCGTCTCCAGCACCGGTATTGATGCGCGCGACTTTATCGGCGTTGATGTTGAGGGTGTCGTCTCCGGCGCCAGTATTGACGCGCCGGACTTTGTCGGCCTCGATAGTCACCGTATCATCGCCGGCGCCGGTGCGAATGCGCGCGACTTTGTCGGCATTGATGTTTAAAACATCATCGCCAGCGCCAGTATTAATCCGAGCGACTTTATCGGCGTCGATGGTCACCGTGTCATCGCCGCCGCCGGTGCGGATGCGGCGGACATTATCGGCGCTAATCTCCAGGACATCGTCGCCAGAGCCGGTAGAGATGCGGCCCACACGGCCGCCATCAATTTTAACGCCGCCATCTTTAACACCGTCGTCGCGATCGTCGCGGTGCTGTTCGACCTCATCATGGCCCTTTTTGTCGCCGCCCGTCTCTTGCGCTGCATCGGCGACTGCTGGGGCGCCCACAGGAGCGCTTGTCGGCGCAACCACGGTTTCGATGCGATAATATTCGATCAGCTGGGCGACAGTCATCTTGGGAGCGTCATCGCCGGTTTGCGGCGCAACGGAAGGATCTACAGCTACCGGAGGGGTGTCTCCTGTCTGTGGAGCCGGCGACTGCGGCGCTGGCGTTTGCGGCGCCGGAACCACAGCCGGCGGTGGCGTAGTGGCTGGGGCGTTGTTTGCCGGCGCAGGCGATGGCGCGGCGCTGACTTGCGTAAAGCCTGCATCGCCGGCTGCTTTAAACTGAATTTTGAAGGTAAATTCTTCGGTGACATTGCCGAATTTATCTTGCGTCAGTGAATAAGCAAAGCTCGCGCTCCCCTCTCCCCGGGCGCGCTCAACCACAGTGGTGGACGCATTGCTCAACGATGGCAGCGTCTGTTGCAGACGCGCCAAAGCGTTGGACATTTTTTCCACCCGCTGGGCCAAATAGCTCGAACGCAGCGCCTTAGAGCTCGGGGCTTGAAACGAGACTCTTCGAACCTCAGATCGTTCGCTATGTCCCTTATGTTCCTTGGGCGCTTCGGCTTGCTTTGCCTGCAGGGCGTTTGCAGAAGCTGCAAATTTAAACAATACGGAAACAGAGTTATTCAATTCCATGGTTCTTCTCTCGTTCAGCAAATATCTTCGGTTGCCAATTATGGTAAACGGGCGAAGTAAAATTTGGCGCAATGAAATAGGTGGCGGTGTACGGAGTTTTATCATCTTGGTTTGCAAGATGTTTTGCGGTTACCGCAAATTGGCCCGTTTGAGTTAAGACGACAAAGGGCGCGCCGGCCTTGTTTCATGCTGTATCCGGGCACGGAGCAAATTCATCGCATTAACTTGTTTCAACTCCAAAAATCGCCCGTCTGAACAAGTGTTCCCGGTGTAACCATCAGATTTTTATAAGACTTTTGAACTCTACTTTAGGTTGTGTACGTCGATGTCAGCACATGTTAATTACAGCTTGGAAACAAACAAAATCTTCCACAAAGCGCCGCCGATAAAATTAAAATCAGCGTCTCGCCGCCTCCACAATCGGCCCGAGAGTGTCCCAGTTCTCCTGGATTGCCGTTTTTGCAGCAGTATAGCCGTTGGAAACAGCCTCGTCATATTCCTCCCAATCACGCAGCGCCACGCCTGCTACATTCGGCGTGATGATTATGTCAGCGGGATGGACTTTGCGGGTGTGTTCATGACGCGCCGTCGCGGTGCGCATCAGCAGCGAAATGATCGGCGGCGCAGAACGCACGCCATGTTCGGCAATCCAGGCGAAAAACCCCGGCGGATCGCGAAACGCATCAATATCAATCGTTCCCCGACGCGCCACATCAATCCCGATCATCAAGCCGCGATGCGTGCCCGCCATAATATCGGTGGGAAAATTATTGAGCACCGCGCCGTCCACCAACAGCATATCTCCATCAATCACCGGCGGCAAAATCCCCGGCAGGGCAATCGATGCGCGCAAGGCTTTGCGCAACACCCCGCGGCGATGAATGCGCGCGCGACCTTCGGCAATATCCGACGACACGCAGAAGAACGGAACGTGAAGCTCCTCAATCAACGTCTCGCCAAAATGCTCAGTGAGGCGCTTTTCAACCCGCTTGCCTTTGGTCAGCGCCACCACCGGCAGCACATGATCGCCAAGCGGGTTGGAGACCACGAACGCCTCGCGGATGCGGCGTTCGATTTCATCATTGCCCCAGCCCATGGCGACACAGGCGGCGACCACCCCGCCCATCGATGCGCCGCAGACAAAATCAATCGGCACGCCGGCCTCGCGCAAGGCGCTAATAGCGCCGACATGCGCGTATGCGCGCGCGCCGCCGCCTGAGAGCACCAGCCCAACCGAGCGCCCGGCGATAATCCGCGCAATCCTCTCGGTGCACTGATTACCGCGACAATTGAGAATACGCGCCGCGCCAATCGCATCAATCCAGTCGGCGATGGGGCCGGCAGGCACGCCCTCATGGAGCATCACCAGATCGACCAGGCGAAACTTGCGCACCCGTTCGCCGGTTTTCGTGGTCATCGGAAACGGCCGCGGCGGACGCGCATCACGGCGTGCAAAGACTAAAAACCGGTCGGCGTGGCGAAGCACAAACCGATACCAGGCGCTACCGTCAACGCGGGCCGCGAGCAATACCACCTCGTTGTCTTCCTCACGCCGGTCAAAGGCGCGGCTGTCCGGCGCGTCATCGCCCACCGGCATCCAATCAGCTTTCACGCCATAGCGCGATATCCGCGCGGCAAGATCCTTCGCGCGCGCATTGATATCAATCGACGGCGACGAGGCGATGAGCGCGAAAATACGCGGCGCCGATTGCTGGAAGCTGGCTGTGGGGTGCCTTGCGCGATCAAGCACGGTGCGCGCCAGCGCGCTGGCGAAATCGCCATGGTCGTGCAGCAAATCTTCAACGTCTTTGCGCAACAACATCAGCACTTCGGTATCGCGCAACGCATAGACGGTGGCGGTGTGCGGCTCGCCCGACAACAGCGACATCTCTCCAACCGGCTCGCCGGCGCGCACGTAACCCACTACCTCTTCGCCATCCGGCCCCTGACGTACCACAATCATCCGGCCGGACAGGTTGAAATAAAGCGCATCGGACCGCGCGCCCTCGCGAAACAACTCCCAGCCGCCGGCAAGCGACGACCACACCCCGCGCGCGGCAATCGCATCAAGGGTTTCGCGATCTAGCTGATCGAAAAATGAAAGCTCAAGAAGGCGGTGTTTAACGGCGTCCATAGTCGCAGACGATCATTGTCCCAACTCGCTAGTTGAGTTTCTTGTTTTCCGTCACGCGCTGCTTGCCGCGCGGCTTGCCGGGTTTGTCCGCGGCGCTGGCTTGCGGCGAGGCAGCGTCATCGGACGGTTCCGGCGATGTGCGACGCGGCCCTGGCAAGGGCGCAACCGAGACGCCCTCATCGACAAGGTCTTTGACTTCCTTGCCGGTGGCTTCGCCGTATATGCCGCGCTCTTCTTTTTCACCGTAATGAATTTTGCGCGCTTCTTCGGGAAACTGATCGCCGACATAATCGAAATTCTTTTCGACATAGTCGCGGGCGCGCTCAACCGCTTGGCCCATATCACGTTTTATTTCCGCCAGCCGCGCAGCGCGCGAACTAGAACGCTTGCCGCCGACAATCGCCGGCGCCATCATCGCCTTGCGGATTTTTTCACTGCCGCAGGCGGGGCACTCCACCAGCCCGTCTTCGGCCTGCGCATCATAATCAGCGCTGTCGCGGAACCAGCCTTCGAAATCATGTTCGGCGTCACAGATGAGTTGGTACTTGATCATTGATTGATAATGAAGATTTCGAACTCGCGTTCAAGGGCAAGATTGGGAATTCTTTGCCGCGCCTCACTGGCGGCCTGGCGGTCAATCTCCGCCAGGATGACGCCGGGCGCGTCATTGTCCGCTTCCGCCAGCACATCGCCCCAGGGCCCGATAATCATCGAATGACCATAGGTCTCTCGCCCGTCCTCATGGACGCCGCCCTGGGCCGGGGCGACGACGAAGGCGCCGTTTTCTATCGCCCGCGCGGTCAACAACGTCTTCCAATGGGCGATGCCGGTCTGGCGGGTAAACGCCGACGGCACGCACAAGACCTCAGCCCCCGCCTGCGACAGCGCCCGGTAGAGGCGCGGAAAACGCACATCGTAACAGATGCTTAGACCGAGTTTCGCAAGCGGTGTTGCAACCACCATTGCGGCCTTGCCGGCCTCATAGAGCCTGGATTCCTTCCAGCTCTCGCCGCCCGGAAGGTCGACATCGAACATATGCAGCTTGTCGTAGCGCGCGGAGATCTCGCCGTCGGGCCCGAATAGAAAACTACGATTGGCGGCCTTGTCGCCGAGCTTTACCGCTAGCGATCCAATTAACAGCCAGACGCGATGGCGCTTGGCGGCGGCGGCGAAGGCGGCAATTTCTTCAAGCCCGTCTTCTTCGGGTAACGCTGCTAAAAGCCGCGCGCCCTTGCGGTCGACCACATTGGTCATTTCCGGCGTCGCGATAAATTGCGCGCCGCACGCAGCCGCCTCGTCGATCAACGCCAGCGCATCAGCGAGATTGCGCGCCCGGTCGAGCCCGGAGCGCATCTGCACGCAGGCCGCGTAAAAGGATTTGCGATCATCCGCCATGTAACAACCGGTCAAGATCGCCAGCGCGTTCCAGAGCGAAAAGCTCATCACAGCCGCCGACATGCGCATCGCCGATAAAAATTTGCGGAAACGTCATCAGGCCGTTTGAGCGGGCGACCATCTCATCGCGTTTGGCTTTGTCAAACCCGGCTGAGATTTCCGAAAACTCCGCGCCCTTTTGTTTCAGCAACATCATCGCGCGCGAGCAAAACCCGCACATCGGTCTGGTGTAGATTGTGACTTTTTGCATGTTCGCTCGCTTGCCTCTCGTGGTCAGCCTATATCGCGCCGGCCCCGCCTTTTACAACCCGCGCCAGCACCAAGACATCAACTTGTGAAGCCCCAGCCTGTTTCAGCGCCCGCGCGCAGGCCGACGCCGTCGCGCCGCTGGTCAACACATCATCGATGAGCACAATATGCGCGCCTTTGACAGCCGCGCAATATTTCTCATCCACCGCAAAAGCCCCGGCGACATTGCGCCGCCTTGCTTCCGCTGATGGTATTTCCTTTTGCGGCGGCGTCGGACGGGTTCGTCTTAGCCCGCGCAACAAGACTTTGGCGCCGCTCACATCGCTAACCGACCGCGCCAGCAACGCCGACTGGTTATAGCGCCGCGCCATCAGCCGGCGCCAATGCAACGGCACCGGCGCCAGCAATGTCTCGCGGGTGACAAACCCGGCGCCGGCGCGCGCCATCCACCCGCCGAGCATCTTTCCGTATTCCATGTGGTCGGAGAACTTCAGCCCCGAGACTACCTTGCGCGCCGCCTCATTATACGAGACCGCCGCCCGCGCGCGGTCAAACACCGGCGGCTCGGCAATGCACCCCGGACATTCAACGCTCTCGCCATAGTCAGCCGCAAACGGAATGCCGCATCGCCCGCAAAATGGCCGCTCAATAAAATGCATCGCCGCCCACCCGGCCGGGCTCAATTTTCCGGGCGCAGCTGCCGCCTCCCCGGTCACCGGACATTGCGGCGGCATCAACAGGTTCAGCGCCGCCTGCCCAATATTGCCGGCGGCATTGCTGATAGTATGGAATAATTGCGCTCTCATGGATGATAGAGTAACGCGGACGCGGCCTTTAGGAAAACCTCTGCGATGGAAAAATCACCGCCGCAAATCTTCAACCGTCCGCTTGTGCGCCAGCGCAGGGCGCGCAGCGCTGCGAATTTTTCCGATTTTGACTTTCTCCACCGCCGGGCGATGGAAGACATCATCGACCGGCTCGAAACCGTCAAACGGGATTTTCCACAAGCTTTGTTTGACGGCGCGGGCGGATTGACCGCGATGCTGACGCCGGCTTGCGGGGTCGGCGCGGCCTTCTCCATGGATAGCGCAGCGGCAAGGCTCGATGGCGCTCATGCCGGTTTTGTCGCCGATAGCGAACGCATGCCGTTGCGCCCACAAAGCCTCGATCTCATTGTCAGCCTGTTAACGCTGCACACCGCCAATGACTTCATCGGCGCCCTGGCGCAAGCGCGCGCCGCCTTGAAGCCTGACGGTCTGTTCATCGCCGCGGTCTTTGGCGGCGATACGTTACAAAATTTACGCAGCGCTCTTTATACGGCGGAAACAGAAATCACCGGCGGCGTCGCGGCGCGCATTGCGCCCTTTGCGGCAATACAAGATTTCGGGCGAGCGCTTTCGCGCGCCGGCTTCGCCCTGCCGGTGACGGATGTCGACAAAGTCTCCATCACCTATCGCGACCCTGCGCGCCTGCTCTGCGATCTGCGCGGAATGGGCGAGACCAATGTGCTCGCCCGCCAGCAACAGCCGCTAAGCCGCGCTGTCGTCAACCGTATGTTGGAGATTTTCGCTGCTTCAGGCGGGCGCGAAACGTTCGATATCGTTTACCTCACCGGCTGGGCGCCGCATGAGAGCCAGCAAAAGCCGCTAAAGCCCGGCTCCGCTGCATCTTCGCTCGCCGCGGCGATTAAAAATCAAAGCTGATTAATTCCCCAGACCGCTCGAAATATCGCCATACATATCGCTGGTGGTGTTTGCAAAGCTTGTGACAGCCGCGACAATCACCAAAAATATCAGCCCGACAATCAGAGAATATTCTATCGCCGTGGAGCCGTTTTCATCGTCGTGAAAATCCGCAACCATGTTTGATGCGCGCTCCGGCAGGGCGCTCAGTTTTTCGATCATAAAGGTCATAAAAAATCCCTTAGCTGCGCGGCCAGAGGCCTGTCGGCCTGCGGCATCTCGTAGTTCAAAAGTTCGCTCGGCTTGACCCATCGTAACTCCTGATGCTCACGGGGCTTTGCTTGCCCGGACCATTTTCTGCATACGAATAAAGGCATCAAAAGGTGAAAGTCCCCTGAATCGTATGACGCAAAAGCAATTGGCGCCAGGCATGACGCGTCGGTGTCAACGCCCAGTTCTTCCCGCAGTTCCCGGATCAGCGCCGCCTCCGGCGTTTCTCCGTCGTTCAATTTCCCGCCCGGAAATTCCCACAACCCCGCCAGGGGCCGCCCTTCCGGTCTTCGCGCCAGGAGGACCCGTCCATCCCGATCCACCAGCGCACATGCCGCAACCAACAATAGTTTCGCCACAATTTCGCCTTAATGCTAAGCGGCCCGGATTATCACAAGCTTTCGGCCATCGTTACAATTTGATTCAATTTGCTGGTAAAATTGGCAAACCACAACGCCTGCCCCACATTCAAGGGGAATTTCCGGGCCCGCCGGATGCAGGTAAAGTTTTAGAAGACGGAGCGCCGTGAGCGAAATAAGGCGCGCCACGCCTTAATTGAGGGTGTCGTCGCCAGCCGGCTCGGCTTCATAAAACCCGGAGGCGTCTAGTTCCGGCGATGACAGATCCGGCTCCCTCTCGTCTTCGGGCGGGCGGAAATACACAACCTGGCTTTCCTTCGCCAGCGCCGCAAGCGTTTCATCAATCGTATAAAGCCGCAGAAACTCTTCAACCTCGCCGCGCACTTCCTTGTAAGGCACAGCCTTTGTCGAGCGCCGCTCCAGCACTTCCATAATGTGCCAGCCAAATTCGGTTTCAAATGGCGCCGCCACCTCGCCGGGCGTCGTCGCGAAAGCGACATTGGAAAATATCCGCGTCATGATCGAGCGGGTAAACCAGCCGATCTCACCGCCAAGCGGCGCCGTCGCGCGGTCTTGGGACAGCTCGCGCGCCAAGACGCCAAAATCGGCCCCGCCGGCCAGCACCTCGACAACCGCATCAGCTTCTTCTTTGGTCGCCACCAAAATATGGCGCGCGCGCACCTCGTCGCCGAGCACCGTCACATCACGCTGGGCATTGTAGAACTGCTCCACAGTTTTTGGCGTCACCTGCTCGCGCAGGCGCGAATCCATGAATGAGGCCGCCAGCACCCGGTCGCGCGCCGCATTAATGCGCCGCAATACCGAGGGCGAGCGTTGCAGCCCATCCTCAAGTGCGGCGCGGGCCAGCAACCGCTGTTCAACATAAGATTCAACCAGGCCGCGCCGGAAGGCGATTTGCGGCGTCAGGATATCACTGGCGCGCAGCACCCCGCTGGCGCGCGCCGCCGCTTCGATTTCAGAAAGGTGCACATAGCGCCCCTCAATCCGGGCGAGGATCGGGTCTTCCTCGTCAAGCGGCGCTTGCAGGATCAACTGGCCGCTATCGTCCACCCGCGGGCCTGCGCGCAGCTCGTCGGCGATCCACAACCCAGCCACAATCAGAAAGACGCCTGACGCTGCGCTATAGGCGCGGCCCGTGCGGGTCGGCAGCCACAACAACAAGCTGCCAAACGCCCTGGCGCCGAGCAGGCCGGCATAGGCGAGCCCGTTTATGGTCTTGCGCACGATCAGCTTGATCGCCCGCCACAGCGCTGAATCCAGCGCCGCCGCCAGCCGCCAGGTGGTCAGCCACAGCTTGGCGATGGCGCGCAGAAACACCATCGCCGCGCCGGCCAGCGCGCGCGCCGCTGCGCCAAGGGGTTTTGGCGCATTGGCCTGGTTAAAATCTCTGCCGTCTGGGGTCTGCATCGCTCTCTAACGTGATCTTTGGCTTCGTTGACAGGGCATGGCGCGCTTACTATCTGTCCCGCAACCCCTTGTCTCTATTTTCAATCCGGCCGATGAAGGGGAGTGCTCGCGCCATTGTACCACAAAGGCCCTGCTGCCTGCTTCATCGGTTCTTAAAGGCCTTCCGCTCATGGCGTTGCTCGCAATCGCGCAAAAAATCTTCGGCTCCTCCAATGATCGCCGCCTTAAGCCCTTATGGCGGCGGGTGGAGGCGATCAATGGGTTCGAAGACACGCTCTCCAAACTCAGCGATGATGGACTCATCCAACAAACAGAAACGTTAAAACAACGCCATAAAGATGGCGAGAGCCTCGATAATCTGCTCGAGGAGGCGTTTGCGACCGTGCGCGAGGCGGCAAAACGCGCCCTTGGCCAGCGCCATTACGACGTTCAGATGGTCGGCGGGATGGTCCTGCACCAGGGCGATATCGCCGAAATGAAGACCGGCGAGGGTAAAACCCTGGTTGCGACGCTGCCGGTCTACCTCAATGCGCTCACCGGGCGCGGCGTCCATGTGGTCACCGTTAACGATTACCTCGCCAGCCGCGATGCGGAGTGGATGGGCCGGGTTTATGAGCGGCTCGGCATGAAAGTCGGCTGCGTCGTCCACGGCATAGACGACAATGAGCGCCGCGAGGCCTACGCCGCCGACATCACCTACGGCACCAACAACGAATACGGCTTCGATTATCTGCGCGACAATATGAAGGCGTCGCTCGAGGAGATGGTCCAGCGCGGCCATCACTATGCGATTGTCGATGAGGTCGATTCCATCCTTATCGACGAAGCAAGAACGCCGCTGATCATCTCCGGGCCGACCGACGACAAGTCGGAACTTTACATGACCATCGACGGTTTCATGTCGCAGCTTGACGCCGACGAAGATTATGAAATCGACGAGAAGGCGCGCTCCGTCACCCTCACCGAAGGCGGCAACGAGAATATCGAAAAGTTGTTGTCGGCGGCGGGCATGCTCGAAGGCGACAGCCTTTATGACTCAGCCAACATCTCCATCGTCCATCACGTCAATCAGGCGCTAAAGGCGCACAAGATTTTCCAGCGCGACAAGGACTACATCGTGCGCGGCGACAAAGTCGTCATCATCGACGAGTTTACCGGCCGGATGATGGAAGGCCGGCGTTGGTCGGACGGGCTGCATCAGGCCGTTGAGGCCAAAGAAAAAGCGCAAATCCAACCGGAAAACCAGACGCTCGCATCGATTACATTCCAGAATTATTTCCGGCTCTACGAAAAGCTCGCCGGCATGACCGGCACCGCGCTGACGGAAGAAGCTGAATTCGCCGACATCTATAAACTCAACGTCTTTGAAATTCCGACCAACAAGCCGGTTGACCGCGAAGACATGGACGATGAGCTTTACATGACGGCGGCGGAAAAAAACAAAGCCATCGTGTTGCAAATCGCCGATTGCTATAAGCGCGGCCAACCGGTGTTGGCGGGCACGGTTTCCATTGAAAAGTCTGAGATGCTCGCAAGCCTGTTGAGTGACAAGAAATATTTCAAGGAACTGGCCGCAAATTTGCGCGAGCGCGCATCGGAACTGAAAGACAAAGAAGCCGATCTTAAAAAAGAGCTGGAAGATCGCGCCAAACATATTGCCGAGCTTGCGCAATCAAAAACGCCAATCCCCCACAATGTCCTCAATGCGCGCTATCACGAGCAGGAGGCCGATATTGTCGCCAAGGGCGGCATACCGGGCGTGGTGACCATCGCCACCAACATGGCCGGGCGCGGCACCGACATCCAACTCGGCGGTTCGGTCGACAAAGAAATCCTCGATGACCTAGAAGAAGGCGACGACGAGGACACCATCAAGCGCAAACGCGCCGAGATTGAAGCCAGGGTCGCCGAGGCCAAGAAAAAAGCCATCGACGCCGGCGGTCTGTTTGTGCTGGCCACAGAGCGCCATGAAAGCCGGCGCATCGACAACCAGCTGCGCGGCCGCTCCGGCCGTCAGGGCGATCCTGGCACCACCAAGTTTTTCCTCTCGCTTGAAGACGACCTGATGCGCATCTTCGGCGGCGGCATGGAGAAAATGCTCAAGCGCTTCGGCATTCAGCCCGATGAATCGATTGAGCACCCATGGTTCACTAAAGCGGTTGAGACGGCGCAGAAAAAAGTCGAGCAACGCAATTTCGACATGCGCAAAAACGTCCTCAAATTTGACGACGTCATCAACGACCAACGCAAGGCGATTTTTGAACAGCGCATCGAGTTCATGTCCGCTGCATCCGTTGAAGAGATTATCGGTGATATGCGCGCGCAGCTGGTCGATGATCTGGTCGCAACGCATATTCCGGCGAAGTCCTATGCGGAACGCTGGGATGTCAGCGGCCTGAAAGATGAGCTCAAAGCTATTTTCGGGCGTGATTTTTCCGTTGATAAATGGGCCAAGGAAGAAGGCGTAGACGATACCGAAATCACCGAGCGCCTGATCAAAGATATTGATGCGCTTTATGCCTCGCGCACTGCGGCGATGAAAAACACCGCCCAGGAGATGGGCGACGCCGACCCGGAGACCTTCGTTCGCAATATTGAAAAACGCATTCTCCTGTTAAATCTCGACACCAACTGGCGCGAGCATTTGCAAACGCTCGACCATTTGCGCTCGGTGATCTGGCTGCGCGGCCACGGCCAGCGCGACCCGGTCAATGAATTCAAAACCGAAGCCTTCGGGCTTTTTGAGGCGCTGATCGACGGCCTGCGCCGCGACGTGACGCGGATGTTGATGAATGTGCAGCTGCGCGGGCCCGAGCAAGATGTGCCACAGCGCCCGAATATTCCGATGACGGAAACCCATGCCGACCCGCTTACCGGCGAAAATGAAATGGCGCCCGAAGAAGCCGCGCGCCGGCGCCAACGCGGCGCCTCCGCCGGCATCGGCACCCTGACCGGACGCACCCGCGCCGCGCAAGTCGACCCCGGAAATCCGGAAACCTGGGGCCGCGTGCCGCGCAACGCCCCCTGCCCGTGCGGTTCGGGTAAAAAATTCAAACAGTGCCACGGCGCGCTTTGATTTCTGCTTGAAGCAGTCTTTCGGAACGACGAAACGGGAAGTGCATCGTGCCCCTGCTGCGCCGGTTTATTGACTTCGCCTGGTAGCGCGATCAGCCTGCGCCCATGCAGCAGCAGGATCGACCAATGACGAAACACATTCTTTATGGCGGCCAGCTTTCCTATTTCACCGGCAAGGCGCGGGCCTATCTCAACTGGAAGGGCGTGGACTACGAAGAGCGTCTGGCGACGCGCGATGTTTACACCTCCACCATCATCCCACGCATTGGTTATGCGATGATCCCGTTGTTGATTACGCCGGACGATGAAGCGATCCAGGACACCAGCGAAATCATTGATCATTTCGAAACGCTGGAGCCCGAGCCGTCTGTTGTTCCGCCTGGCCCGAAGCAGCGGCTGGCGGCGCATTTGCTGGAACTGTTCGGCGATGAATGGCTGGTGATCCCGGCGATGCATTATCGTTGGGCGCATAATCGCGACTTCGCCTATAGCGAGTTCGGCAAAATCACCGCCCCGGAGCTTGCCGGCGACGCACAATTTGAGGCCGGCAAAAAGGCGGCCGAAAAATTCCAGGGCGTGGTTGGGCTTCTTGGCGCGACGCCGGAAATGGCGCCCGCAATTGAGGCGTCCTATGAGGCGTTGCTCGATGAATTAAACGCGCATTTTTCCGTTCACCCCTATCTGTTCGGCTCGCGGCCATCGATTGGCGACTTCGGGCTGATCGGCCCGCTCTATGCGCATCTTTATCGCGATCCCGCATCCGGCAATCTGATGAAATCGCGCGCGCCGGAAGTCGCCAACTGGGTGGCGCGCATGCAGTCGCCGCCGGAGCCGAACGGCGGCGCGTTCCTCACCGGTGATGAAATTCCTGAAACGCTGCTGCCGGTGCTGCGCCGGATGATGCGCGAGCAAGGCCCGTGTCTGGTCAACCTAGTCGAACAACTTGGAAACTGGAAACAAGCTAATCCGGATACGGATATTCCCCGCGTCATCGGCATGCAGCCCTTTACAGTTGAAGACAAAACCGCCCAGCGCATTGTCCTGCCCTATACGCAATGGATGCTGCAACGCGCGACGGATTATTTTGCCTCGCTTGAGGGAGACGCGCGCAGTGCGGCGCTCAGCTTACTTCAATCCATCGGCGGCGAGCAGCTCGCCGACCTCAACATCCCCGCGCGCGTAAAACGCGAAAACCACAAGCTGGTTTGGGCGTGAGGCGGTAAAACCGTAACGCGCGCCGGCCAAAAGAAACCCTGCAAAACCCTCATATGCGCACAACCAGCGCACGAATCGATTCCGCAATTTTACAACCCTAGGAGGGTAGTTGGCCATAAAACCTATATTCGGTGAAAAGTTATCCTCACGGCTTTCGGCGGCCTTATTATGCGCTGAGTGAAATTTGAGGAGACAGTTTTGAGGCCATGCAGAAAACATATTCAATGCGCGCACCCTAGGTTAGCCCCCGAGCAACTCGCGCACCCATGCGGGGACAATCTTTGTCGCCGGGCCATAACGGCTATCGGTGAAGAGATGCGCGTTCTCAGAAGGCTCGAGGTTGAGCTCCATAGCCGGCGCGCCGGCGCGGCGCGCATCGGAGACAAATCCGGCGGCCGGATAGACCGAGCCCGATGTGCCAATCGAGACGAACAAATCCGCCGACGCGATCGCGTCCAGCGCCTCGTCCATAAAGCGCGGCATCTCTCCGAACCACACCACATAGGGACGCAACGCCCCCGCGCGTTCGCAAACCGGGCACGCCAGCGCCACGCTCAAGTCGTCGCCGCATTCGCGGATATCGCCGCAGGCGGCGCATTGCGACTTGGAAATCTCGCCATGCATGTGCAGAAGGTTTTTCGAACCCGCCCGCTCGTGAAGGTCGTCAACATTCTGGGTAATGAGCGTCACGGCGCCGCCGCGCGCGACAACGCCCGCCTCCAACTCGCCAAGCGCGAAATGAGCCGCGTTCGGCGCAACCGACGACAGCCCGCGCCGGCGGTCATTGTAGAAACGATGCACCAACGCCGGGTCGGCGGCGAAGCCTTCCGGCGTCGCCACCTCCCGGTAGTCATATTTCGCCCACACGCCGTCTTTGTCGCGAAACGTCGCAACCCCGGATTCCGCCGATATGCCGGACCCGGTGAGGATAACAATGTTGTGCGGGCGCGCCGTCACACTTTTGGAACGGCGAGGAAGTCGGCCTTGCCGATATCGACGCCAAGATGGCGCAGGATGATATAGGCCGCCGTCACATGGAAATAGAGGTTGGACAAAACAACATTTTGGAGGAAAGCACCGCGCGGCAGCGTCATTTCCCGGTCAGGCCCGGCCGGAAACGTGATCGAACCGTCGGGGTCGGCGTCAATCGCCTCGGTGGAGAGGTCCTTGATAAAGGCCTGCGCCTTCGAAATGCGCGCGCGAAGCTCTGCGAACGTCACCTCATCGTCGGCAAAGCTCGGCAACTCCGCGCCGGCAAGACGCGACAGGCCGCGGGCGGGAAATTCGGTTGCGATCATCACCTGACGCACAAGCGGCAACATATCCGGCGCCATACGCCAGCCCAGATAAACGCTCTCTTCAACATCTTTGGCCTTTGCAGCCGCCGCGCCTTTTTCCAGAACCCCGTCAAGACCGCGAAACATCTGGTCGATGGCGGTATTGGCGATAGTGGACAACGTAATTGTCATTCGAAATATCCTCGATTTCGCGGGCGTCTGATTACGCCCGGTGCTATCTTAGACGTTCTGTTCCGGGTTATTAAGACGCTCGCCGCTCACAAATACGGGACTGCGATGAAACGGATATTATTTGTTTGCCTTGGCAATATCTGCCGCTCGCCGGCGGCTGAGGGCGTGTTGCTCGCCAAAGCACGCAAGCGCGGCGTCAAAGTCTATATTGAATCGGCCGGCACCGGCGCCTGGCATGTGGGCGATCCGCCCGATCCGCGGATGATTAAGGCGGCGGCAAAGCGCGGTTATGACCTTGCCTATCAACGCGCGCGCAAAGTCGAAATCGCCGACTTTCATGAGTTTGACTATCTCCTCGCCATGGATCTGGCCAACCACACCGATCTTATGGAGCTGGCGCCGCCGAACCGCAGCGCAGACATCCGGCTGTTTCTCGATTTTGCCAATTGCCAAACGCGCGAGACGCCAGACCCTTATTATGGCGGCGATGGCGGCTTTGAACGGGTGCTTGATCTTATCGAATTGGGCGCGACGGGATTTCTCGATCATTTGGAAGATGAAAGTGAATAGCTCGCCTCAATCTCATAATGGCTCGCGCCGCCGCCAAGGCGTGATGAGTAAAGGTGGAATTCCCGCACGCAAAAAGGCGCGGCTGAGAATAGTTCGTTTGCGGCGCAATATCGCAAGACGTCGTCGCGCCGCGCGGCTTTTAAATAAGCGAGCGTCACATGCGGAGTGAATTTGCGGGCCTCAAGTTCAAATCCGGCGCGGCGCAACCCCGTTTCGACTTTGTGTTGCAAATGCGCAAGGCCGGGCTCGTTTTTAACCCCCGCCCACAAGGCGCGCGGTTTGCGCTCGCCAAACGCACCCGCCCCGGCAAGCGCCAAGTCAAAAGCCGGCGCCTCGATCTGGCTGAGCGCATCAATCGCGTCGTTAAACTGGTGCCGGTCCGCCTCGCCGATAAACGCCAGGGTGATGTGAAAGTTTTCAAGCGGACGCCAGCGCGCGCCATCAACGCCGTTCTGGAGCGTTGACAATGCTTCGCGGACCGCATCGGGAATGGAAAGAGCGACAAACAACCGGGCCATGGCCATGGATAAATCCGTTTTGCCGGCCTTGTCTAACATTGCTGCTTATGGACGGGGCCAATGCATAAGAAGCTGTTCTGTTTTGGGTTTGGCTACACCGCCAAGGCGCTCGCCGCCCGCCTTGCTGGCGAGGGCTGGCGCATTATCGGCACGACAATGTCGCCGGAAAAAGCCGATGCGATGCGCGCCATCGGCGTTGCGCCGGTGGTTTGGCGGGGAGACGCGCTCGACGAAGCCGCGCTGGAGGACGCCACGGCGATCCTGATTTCAACGCCGCCGAGCGATGCGGGTTGTCCCGCTCTTTTATCAGCGCAAGGGCTCATCGCCGCGACGCGCGATCGCCTCAAATGGATCGGCTATCTCTCCACCAACGGCGTTTACGGCGACCATGGCGGCGCCTGGGTTGATGAGGACAGCGCCTTGAAGGCGACATCGGCGCGGGCGCGCCGGCGCATCGTCGCAGAAGAAGCATGGGCGGAGTTTTGCCGGCGCCATAACCTGCCGCTGGCAATTTTTCGCCTGCCCGGCATTTACGGGCCGGGCCGCTCAGCGCTGGATGCGGTGCGCAATGGCGTCGCAAAGCGCATCAACAAACCAGGCCAGGTGTTCAACCGTATGCATGTGGACGATATCGCCGCCGGCCTTGCCGCAAGCCTGCATGCGCCTGAACAACAAGGCGTTTATAATTTCGCCGATGACGAACCGGCGCCGCAACAAAATGTTGTCGCTTACGCCTGCCAGTTGCTGAGCGTGGAGCCGACGCCCCTGACAGAAATTGAAGACGCCGGATTGTCGGAAGCGGCAATGGGTTTTTATGCGGACAATAAGCGGGTTTCAAACCGGCGCATGAAAAGCGCCCTCGAGATAGAGTTGAAATATCCAACCTATCGCGAGGGGCTCAGCAACATTTTGAATGCCAGCAGCGCCTATCAATCTTGTGGCGCATCACTTTCATCGTCAGCCAAATCGGATTGCGTATGATCCCATTTGTTGATTTTTTTGATATGGCACTGATACTCAAAACCGCCGGAATCAACGGCTGTAATCCTGTCGTTATATTTCAAGCAACTGGAGCCGGGCGTTGTTTCAATTCTCAAATAACTCGCACGGCGAATAATACTTTCAGTGCACCCCGCATTTACCGTTACTCGGTACCAGTCGTTCACACGGCGATCGACCAATATGACCCCGTCCTCTCCCTCAACGGCGCGCCAGCGGTCGAGCGTACTGGAAAAACAGATTTTCTTGACCTCTGGGCCAATGCGATCCTTCTCAAGGGCAAATGCTGGCATCGCAGTTACAGTTACAACCAATGCCACTGGAGCTAAAATTGACGCTAATCTGGACAGTATACCAATTTGAAATTTCATAGTCTTACCTTCCCTCATCTTCGCCCAGCCAATTTGGTTATAGCGCTATTACAGCGCAAAAAACTACACGTTTTAGCGAGTGAGACATACGCCGATAAGAGCCTAACTCACATAAGGAAATCTTTATATGTCTCTTGGCATAGTGCGGGGCCACTGATATACGCCGCCCCATATGTTAGCCGGAAATGGCGGAATTAAAGGATTTCAGCAATGTCAGCGAATAACAGTAATTATGTCGTCAAGGATATTGGCCTGGCCGATTGGGGCCGCCGCGAGATTGAAATTGCCGAGACGGAAATGCCCGGCCTGATGGCCACTCGGGAAGAGTTTGCCAGCACCCAGCCGCTGAAAGGCGCGCGCATCGCCGGCTCGCTGCATATGACCATCCAGACCGCGGTGCTAATTGAGACGCTTCAGGCGCTGGGCGCCGATGTCCGCTGGGCGTCATGCAACATTTATTCAACCCAAGACCAAGCCGCCGCCGCGATCGCCGCCACCGGCACGCCGGTTTTTGCCTTCAAGGGCGAAACGCTGGTCGAATATTGGGACCTGGCCGACAGGATTTTTGAATGGCCGGACGGCGAGACCGCCAATATGATCCTCGATGATGGCGGCGATGCGACGATGCTGATCCTGCTTGGCGCGGAAGCTGAGACAAATCCCTCGCTCCTCGACAAACCCGAAAACGAGGAAGAAGAGGCGTTTTATGCGACCATCAAACGCCGGCTTGCGAGCGATCCGAACTGGTATTCAAAAATAAGAGCCAACATCCAAGGCGTTACCGAAGAAACCACCACCGGCGTTTTACGGCTTTATCAACGCGAGAAGAACGGCACGCTTCCGTTCCCGGCGATTAACGTCAACGATTCCGTCACCAAGTCGAAATTTGACAATAAGTATGGCTGCCGGGAATCGCTTGTCGACGGTATTCGTCGCGGTACGGATGTTATGATGTCAGGCAAGTTAGCGCTGGTCGGCGGCTATGGCGACGTCGGCAAGGGCTCGGCCGCATCGCTTCATGGCGCGGGCGCGCGGGTTATGGTGGTTGAAGTGGATCCGATCTGCGCATTGCAGGCGGCAATGGACGGCTTTGAGGTCGTCACCATGGAAGAAGGGTGCAAACGCGCTGATATTGTGATTACCGCGACCGGCAACAAAGACGTGCTTACCGTTGACCACATGCGGTTGCTGAAAGACATGGCGATCGTTGGCAATATCGGCCATTTCGATAATGAAATTCAGGTCGATGGCCTCAAAAATTTCAAATGGGCCAATGTCAAAGACCAGGTCGATATGATCACCTTCCCCGATGGCAAACGCATGTTGCTGCTGTCGCAAGGGCGCCTTCTCAATCTGGGCAACGCCACCGGCCATCCGAGCTTTGTGATGTCAGCCTCGTTTACCAACCAGACGCTGGCGCAAATCGAGCTATGGGCGAAGGGTGATCAGTACAAAAACGAAGTTTATGTGTTGCCGAAACATCTCGACGAGAAAGTCGCCGCGTTGCATCTTGACAAAGTCGGCGCGCAGCTCAGCAAGCTAACCCAAGAGCAAGCCGACTATATCGGCGTACCGGTCGATGGCCCGTTCAAAAACGATCAATATCGGTATTAAAGTAATACCGCTGAATCCCGAAACTAAAGCCATAAGGGCAATGCAGGACTTGCATTGCCCTTATTTTTGGACTAGCATGTTACGTATGTAGCATGCGTATACAAACTACGTATGCAACCAAGCTGTACAGGCAATCTTGCGTTGCTTTGGGGATGCTTGTGCGCCGCAGAAAATCTTCTGCGGATTATAACGCAAAGGAGCAAACCAGTGATTTTTTTCAGATGGATCGTCGGCCTCCCCTTCGCCGCCCTCATCACAGCCGGCCTGTTCATGCTCATGGCGGGGCTAATCCAACGCCCGTCCCTTAACCTGGCAGAGCCGCAAGACGCCCCCAAAATTCAAATTCTGGCGAAAGAGCGCCTGCCCCTGGAGCCGTTGCCTACGAACCCAAAAGAGCTACTCAAAGACCCGCCCGAAACCATCATTCCGCCCGCGCCAGCACAAGGCAAACCCAAAGGCGTTCCGGTTGGCCCGACCCCAAAAACATATAAAGTGGACCCGGGGAAAAATACTGGCCGCTTCGACGCCCCGGTGATTAAACACGCACCGCTATACCCTGAAGCCTGCCGCAGCCGCGCCGCTGAAGGCGGTGTCCTGGTCCAGTTCGACGTCACGCCAGAAGGCAGCGTCGTCAACATCCAGATCCTTCAATCCGCCGATAGCTGCTTCAACCGGACGGTGCGCAAAACCGTTGCGAAATGGAAATACCCCCCAGCCTACCGCAATGGCCGACCGATTACCCGCTACGGCGTTATTGAGCGGTTTAGTTTCCAGCTAACCGATTGAATTGCGGCGCTTCCCGGGCCCGGGCCCGGGCGGTCAAACCTGTTGAAAAATTCAGTTGAAGGGCGGTGAATTTCCGTAGAATAACCCTAGCGGGCTACCGCAAACACAGTACATATTGCGTAATTGCGCGCGGCACGCACAAAATGTTGTTTAAGCTGTGTATTTTTTGTGTTTACCGCGCTGGCCAGGGTTTGTCGGAATGCGCCGGAAGATGAGACTTTTTTGGGTTACCTGCCTGACGGCGGGCGCGCCGGCGGCTTTAATGGCGCAGGATAGCGTCGCTGACACCGCTGCTACGGGCATGGACCCCTTGATTATCGCCGGCGCAGGCGCTGTCGCGCTCACTGTCGCCTCGATTTTGTGGGCGTTCAGAGTATCTGCGGCGACCCGCCACCAGGCGTTGCGTTGGTCCAACAAGCTGGCGGAAATGGAAGCGCGGCTCGAAAAAGCCGACGCCGTGCTATCGGCCCATCCCGGCCTCGTTCTGGTTTGGGAAGACGACAATGAGGCGGTGAAGGACGGTTGGGGCGAGCCGAAAATCCTTGGCGGGCCGGCGGCAATGGCGTCGCTCCTGTCCTTTTCCAACACCGCTGAGGACCTGTCCGCACAGCCGGTCGACCAGCTTCTAAACTCCCTCGGCGATTTACGGATCGAAGATGAGAGTGAAACCGAGCCCCAATCCTTGCGCGAGAAGGTCAATGATTTGCGTGCGCATGGGGTGGCTTTTTCCGGCGCAGTCGTCACCTCAGACGGCCGGTCGATCGAACTTGACGGTCGCGTCGCCGGTGGTCAGGTGGCGTTGTGGCTGACCGATCCTGCGGTGCGGATGGTTGAGGACGGCGCCATTATCGGCGCCTTCCGCGAGCGCGCCACCGACCTTCACGGCTCGCACGCTTTGCTGGAGCGCTCGCCCCTGCCGGCCTGGCGCCGCAATGGCGAGTTGGCGCTGGTCTGGGTGAACCGCGCCTATGTCGAAGCGGTCGAGGCGACGTCGGCGGCGGAAGTTATCCGCCAGCAAACCGAGCTTGATCCGTCGATCAAAACTGTCGCCGGCAACGCTGCTGTCGAGCGCAAGGCGAGCGAAGGGCGCATCATTATCAACTCGCGCGGCGAACGCCGCGTCTTGCGGGTCATTGAATCGCCGCTGCACGGGTCCGGCGACGCCGCGCTTGGCGGCTTCGCCATCGACGCCACCGAGCTTGACAAAACCAAGGCCGATTTACGCCAGCATATCGAAGCCAATCAGCGCACGCTCGATCAGATCCAAACCGCGGTCGCAATCTTCGGCGCCAGCCAAAACCTTATCTACCACAACCGGGCCTTCCAGGAGCTTTGGGATATTGAAGACGCCGGTTTGAGCGGGCGCACCTATCACGGAGAAATCCTCGACCAGCTCCGCTTCGACGGCAAGCTGCCGGAACCTGCGGACTATGACGAATGGAAAGCCCAACAACTTGCGCTTTACACGGAAGAAGTTGGCCCGCCCGGATCGGAACGCGACGCCGACGCGCCCGACGAAATCTGGCACCTGCCCGACGGACGCACGATAAGGCTGGCCAAACAGCGCCACCCGCTCGGCGGCATCATGGCGGCGTTCGAAGACATTACCGAAAAAGTCTCGCTCGAAGCGCAATACAACACCCAGATCAGCGTTCAGAAGGCGACGTTGAACAACCTCACCGAAGCGGTCGCAGTATTTGGCGCCGATGGCTCGCTCCGGCTTTATAACAAAGCCTTCCGGCAGCTATGGCGGCTCAACGCCAAAGCCCTCGATAAAAAACCCCATGTTGACGCCATCGCATCGAGCTTCACAAGCAAGGCGCTGGACGGCGATGAAAAGCTGGCGCTCATTCGCCGCGCCGTCACCTCAAAATTGCCGGAAGACCGCAAACCCGTATCCGGCATTGAAATTTCCCTGCGCGACGGGCGCACCATCGCCTTTGGCACCGAGCCCCTGCCCGATGGCGCAACGCTGGCGCATTTCCTCAACATTACCGATTCCAAAGAGCGCGAGAAAGAACTCAAAGAACGCAACGCCATCCTTGAAAACGCCGACCGGCTGAAATCAAAATTCGTTGACCATGTCTCCTACCAACTGCGCACGCCGCTTTCGACCATCATCGGGTTTTCAGAAATGCTCGACGGGCAGATGTTTGGCGTTCTCAACGACCGGCAAAAAGATTATGTCGCCAGCGTATTGTCCGCGTCCTATCATTTGCGCGACCTCATCAATGACGTCATTGACCTAGCCGCCATCGACGCCGGCAAGCTTGAGCTTGAACGGCGCGAGACTGATATTCGCGCGCTGTTAGAAAACGCAGCAACCTTTGCCGCGTTAAAAGCAGAAGACACCCAGATAGCGCTCACCGTCGATTGTCCGAAAAATATTGGCGCCGCCAATATTGATGAGCGGCGCATCAAGCAGGTGCTGTTCAACCTGTTGTCGAACGCCTTTGCCTATACCGGCGCCGCCGGCGGCGTGACGCTGGGCGCCAGCCGCAACGACGGCGTGGTCAAGCTCTGGGTTGAAGACACCGGCCGCGGCATATCCCCCGAAGACGGCGCCAAAGTTTTCGACGCATTTGTCAGCCGCGGCCCGAGCGCCGGCGCCGGACTTGGGCTGTCTCTGGTGGAGCGCTTTGTCAGCCTGCATGGCGGCTGGACCCGGATGGACTCCGAAGAGGGCGCCGGCGCCAGGGTCACCTGCTATCTGCCGGAGACAGCAGCGCCGCAAACCGCCAGCACACCGCCAGCCGAGACAAAGAAACCGCCGCGCCCAACAAAACCAGCGGCAAAAAAGGCGCCCAAAGCCAAGACGCCCAGAAAACGCCGCGCCAAGGCCGCGGCGCCGCGGGCGGCAGAATAGTTTAGCCACAAGCCCCGGCGCCTCTTTTGTGCCGTCATTTTCTTGTCTAAACTCATGGCATGAATATTACCGCCACTCTTTTCGCGCTTGCCGCCGCCGTCTCTGCGCAATCGAGCGAGCGCTATGGTGATTGCATCGCCCTGGTTGAAACCGATATTGACCGCGGCCGAGCCGCCGCACAGCAATGGGCTGACGAAGGCGGCGGCGCGGATGCACAATATTGTCTGGCGCTCGCTGATATCGCGGCGGGCTTCGCCAAGCTCGGCGCATCGCGGCTTGAGCAGATTGCACAGCGCAAAGACGCCGGCGATGATTTCATTCGCGCACGCCTACTCTCGCAGGCGGCCAATGCATGGCTTGAAGCTGGCGAGGTGGATTTGGCGCAAGCGGCAATCAACGCCGCCTTTGAACTCACTCCAGGCGCCGGTGAACTTTACCTCACTGCCGCAAAAGTCTACGCCGCCCAAGAAAAATGGCTCCAGGTTGTCGCCGCCGTGCGCACCGCGACCCAATCCGGATTTGTTTCCGCCGAGACCTATGTGTTGAGCGCGCGCGCGCATATTGCGCTTGGCGATTATGTCGCCGCCGCCGACGACGTGGTCGAAGCGCTAACGCTTGCGCCGACCAATATCGACGCGCTGGTGCTGCGCGGAGAAATCCAGCAGACCGGCATCACCATTGACGTTTACTATGACGACCCCCTTGAAAAAAATGAGCCCGGAAAATAAGCTGCGGTCACGACAGTGTGAACACCGCGCGGGCGGACATTGGCTCAAACAAAGACTATCTTCCGGCCAGACGAGAGTTTGTTTGAGCATTCTTTGAACAGTTCTCGACACCGGTTCAGGCGAGATGTCTTAGGTCCCCCTTCTCATTTCGCCTGGCGCGCTTAGATTGATTTAGCGCGTGGGACCGCCGATCTCGCCCGCAGCTTGTCGGCGGTCCCAATTTTTTCCTTATCGACATTCAAAAGAAATCAGCGCAAAGGCGCCGTTAACGATTGGTTAATGATTGCGACGTTCCATCAACCCTTGAAACGAAAGATGAGAAACCGGCCTATGGCGCATGCGATGGAAGTTAAAGACGCCAGAGCGCTACAGCGCCTCGCGGAGGAAACTTCGCGATCGTTCAAGCCTGCGCGACCTAAAACCCGTTCCCGCGCCGCCTTGCTGGAAATGATCGACCTGCTTTCTCGCTGGAGCGCCGCCGGCCTCGCGCTCATCGCCGGCATCACGGTCTACCTGGCGATTATTGCCGGGCGTGACTTTCCCGCACGCGCGCTTGCATGGACTGCCTTGTTAATCTGCGCTGTCTGGGTCTGCCGGCGCATGCGCGCGCAATTTCGTGCAGGCGCAGCGATTGCCGCGCGCCCATTCCGCTGGCGCGCCTCCTATACGTCATGCCTCAGCGTCCTCGGCGTTGTTTTCGCCAGCGCTCCGATATTGCTGACACCGCAAGACGCGCCGGGCCTGATCAGCCTTCAGGTGGTTGTGCTGGTGATGGTTGGCGGGTTTGGCGCGGCGTTGTTTCACGCCGCACACCCGACCAGCGCCGCCGCCTTCGCGGTTCCGGGCGCCCTCATGCCCATGCTGGCGGCCATTCGCGGCGGCGATATGCTTTTGACGTCAGCCCTGGCGGCGACCTCTGTGGCCGGATTATTCGTCGTATTCACGCTTTCAAGGACAATCGCCCGCAATGCCGGCCGGCGCAATCCACGCACCCGCTTTGTGCGCCGCGAGATAGAGCCCTCTGGGCGTTATGTTGAGAACGCCCCGACGCAAGCGACCTCAAAAAGCGCTATTTAGCCGGCTTTTTGTGACATTGTTCGCATACGCAAATTTCTCTGCACGTAGCCTTAAATCGTTAGACTTTCCCAAACTCTTCACGTTATGACGGCTAGCATGTAGCCATAAAGTGGGCGAGGAAAGATCATGCCAGAGGGCTTCCTGACCGATATAGACCACGAAATTCTTCAAAAGGTCATCGACCGCGCGAAAAAGACCAAAACCGGCGATTTCGGAGAAGACGGGGAACTTACCAAAGCTTTTGTCAGCTATGTCGATCAGCTGGTCTGTTACGCCACTGGTGAAGACACAATCTGGTCGAAGCCGGAGGCGCTGTTAACGCGCGCAAGCACAAGCTGGGCGCTGGCGGCGACGCGCAAATCTGAGGGCGATAACGTCTCAATACGGATTGAGGATGGAAAGGGCTGGAACGGCAGGCGCCTGGTTTTGGATATCGTCACCGATGACAAACCGTTCCTGGTCGATTCCATTTCAGCAGCCTTGTCGGAAGCCGGCAAGCCGCTGTCATTCTTTTCCAACGCTGTCATCGACATTACCCGCGACACAAAAGGCGCACGCATATCTGGCGACGCTGGCGGCAAAGGGCAGACCGTACGCGAGTCGATGATCCATGCGGAAATGGACCCGCCGGTTGGCGAATGCGAAATCGACGCCTTGCGCGAAGATATCCAATGCGTGCTTGACGACGTCGCCATTGCCGTCGCCGACTGGGAGCCGATGCGCGCACAGCTGGCCAGTTGCATCGCGCAATTTGAAAAGTCACGGCTTTCGGGCGTAAAAAAAGAAGACCAAAAAGAGGCGATTGAGTTCCTGAAATGGCTTTGGGACAACCGCTTTGCTTTTCTCGGCGTGCGCCGGTTTAACAGCGCGGCCTTGGGCGACGACCTCACTCTGGTGCATGACCCGTCTCAAGATTTGGGAATAATGAAGGACCCGACACGCGCAATTCTCAAGTCGACATTCCTGCCTTCAGGCGAGCTTTCCCCACCAGCTGAAGCTTTCCTGAAATCGAATGAGCCGTTGATTGTTGCGAAGTCCAATACAAAATCTTTCGTGCACCGGCGCGTTCAAATGGATTATGTTGGCGTCAAGACCTACGCGCTGGATGGAAGCGTAACCGGCGAACAATGGTTTATTGGCCTGTTTACAGCCGACGCTTACAACCGACCGGCGACCGACATTCCCCTCATTCGCGCCAAGGTGCAGGCGGTCCTCGACACGGTTGCGTTCCACCCGGGCGGTCATAATGAAAAAGCCCTGGTCAATATTTTAGAAACCTATCCGCGCAACGAGCTCTTCCAGATTGATATCGACGCGCTTCGCGAAGTCAGCCTCGGCATCCTCAGGCTTTTCAAAAGGCCGCGCGCCAAACTTTTCTTGCGCCGCGACAGGTTTGACCGGTTCGTTTCCGCGCTGGTTTTCATTCCGCGCGACCGCTTCAACTCCGACACCCGCGAAGAGATTGGCGCATTGTTGGCCACGACCTATGGCGGGCACATTATGAGCTTCGCGCCGTCCTTTGGCGATGCGGCGCTGGTGCGGGTGCATTTCATCATCAGCATCGGCCCGGGCGCGCCGGAAGGCCCGGGCGTTGGCGAGCTGACGCAACAGATCCGTGAAATTTGCCGCGACTGGAGCGACGACTTGCTTGAGGCGATGCGGTCCGCCCAAGATGGCGTCACGCCGGCGGCGCTGTTTCAGAAATACGAAAAAGCCTTTGGCGCCGGCTATAAGGAACGCTCAGCCTTAAGCGAGACGTTGCAAGATATCGCCTGCCTGGAAGCACTCGACACGCAACCAAATGTTCTGCGCGCCTTTCGTTTTGAAAAGGACGCCAGCGAAGTTGTTCGGCTCAAAATCTATCGCCGCGGCGGGCCGCTGCCGCTGTCGAAATTAATCCCGACAATCGAAAACCTTGGCCTCAACGTCATTCAAGAGGCCGGCTACCGGGTCGCCGCGAAAACGGATGGCGATGACGGCGATATGTGGATTCATGATTTCCACACCGAGCAGCACAAAAACCAACCGATTGATCTGAGCGAAGTTAAACAGGCGTTCGAGGACACGATGCTGGCCGTGCTTGAAGGGCGCAGCGAAGACGACCGGTTCAATGCGCTGGTTTTGACCGCTGGCATTAACTGGCGCGAAGCGTGGATTTTGCGCGCCGCCGCCAAGCATCATGTGCAGGCGGGCTTTGCCTATTCGCAAGCCTATATGGAAGAGGCGCTGTCCAACAACCCGGCCATCGCGCGCGATTTGGTCGCCGCTTTCCACACTCGTTTTAATCCCGCCGGCGCACGCGACGCCGCCAAGCGGGCGGTCGATGCTCAAAAAGCCGATGGTGTGGTCTTAGAAAGCCTCAACGCTGTTGAAAGCCTTGCTGAAGACAGAATCTTCCGGCATTTCCTCAATCTCTTTTCCGCCATCACGCGCACCAATTACTATCAAACCGCCGATGGCGAAAATCCCAAACCCTATATCTCGTTCAAGATTGACAGCCACAAGCTCGACGAACTTCCCGAACCGCGCCCGTATCGCGAGATTTTCGTATCCGGCCCGGTTGTCGACGGCGTGCATTTGCGGTTCGGCGCTGTCGCGCGCGGCGGTTTGCGCTGGTCGGACCGGCGCGAGGATTTCCGCACCGAAGTGCTCGGGCTTGTCAAAGCCCAGAAGGTGAAAAACGCGGTGATCGTTCCCAATGGGTCGAAGGGCGGGTTCTATCCAAAACAATTGCCGCAGACCGGCGATCGGACGGCAATTTTCGAAGCCGGCCGCGAGGCGTACAAGTTGTTTATTCGCGGTCTGCTCGACCTGACCGACAATATTGTTCGCGGGAAAATCAAACCGCCAGCCGACACTGTCTTGTGGGATGAGCCCGACCCCTATCTCGTGGTCGCCGCCGACAAGGGTACGGCGCAATTTTCTGACACCGCCAATGCAATTTCGGACGAATATGGTTTCTGGCTGGGAGACGCATTCGCCTCCGGCGGCTCTGTCGGCTACGACCACAAAGTTATGGGCATCACCGCGCGCGGCGCCTGGGAAGCGGTGAAACGCCATTTCCGCGAACTCGGCAAGGATATTCAAACCGAACCCTTCACCGCCGCCGGGGTTGGCGACATGTCCGGCGATGTGTTTGGCAACGGCATGTTGCTGTCCAAACAAACCAAGCTCACCGCAGCGTTTGATCACCGCGATATCTTTATCGACCCCGATCCGAACCCGGCAAAATCATACGCAGAACGCGCGCGCCTGTTCGATCTGCCCCGCAGCTCCTGGCAGGACTATGACAGCAAGCTGATTTCCAAAGGCGGCGGCGTCTTTTCGCGATCCGCAAAATCGATTTCGCTGACGCCGGAGATAAAAGCTCTGCTCGGCATTGACGCTGCAAAGCTGACGCCGAACGAATTGATCACCGCCATTCTCAAAGCGCCGGTTGAGCTGTTCTGGCTTGGCGGGATTGGGACTTATTTCAAAGCCGAGGGCGAAGAAAACTGGCGGGTTGGCGACCGGGCCAATGATGCGGTGCGCATTAACGCCAGCCAGAGCGGCGCCAAAGTCATCGGCGAAGGCGCCAATCTCGGCCTCACCCAACTGGCGCGCATTGAGTTTGCGCAAGCCGGCGGATGCATCAACACCGACGCCATCGACAACTCTGCCGGCGTTGATTCCTCAGACCACGAGGTCAACATAAAAATCCTGCTATCGTCAGCGATTGAGCAGGGTGAATTAAAACAAAAAGACCGCAACGATCTTCTGGCCTCGATGACGGATGATGTCGCCGATCATGTCCTGCGCCATAATTACGAGCAAACCCGCGCCGTCTCGCAGATGGAGGCGAAGGCGGCGGACGATCTCGATGTCCATGCGCGGCTGATGACAACGCTGGAGCGCAACGGCCGGCTTAACCGGGCGCTTGAATTTCTTCCGTCCCAAGACGACATCATTACCCTGCGCCAGCAACAGGCAGGTCTCACCCGCCCTGAACTTTCGGTGATGCTGGCCTATGCTAAGATGTGGCTGTTTGACGAACTGCTGGCCTCTGAGGCGCCGGACGATCCCGCTTTTGAAGCTGAACTGTTTGCGTATTTCCCGGAGGCGCTCCACCATTTCACCAAACCGATTGCCAGCCATCAACTGCGCCGGGAGATTATCGCTACCAGGCTCTCTAATGAAATTGTCAACACTTGTGGCATCACTTTCACGCAGCGCGTCGTCGACACTATTGGCGTCGATTTCGCAGCCGTCGCCCTCGCCTATGAGGCTGCGCGGCGGATTTATAAGCTTGATAGTTTTGCAAGCGCGATAAATGCATTGGACAACAAGGCGCCGACAAAAACCCAGACCGCGCTTTATATTGAGATTTCAACCCTGCTGCGCGAACAGGTTTTTCACCTGTTAAGCGCACACCGGTCGATAGACGACAACGACAACCCCAGCATCGAAGAGGCGGCGGCAAAATACCAGGCGCCGGTTGCGCAGTTTAGAAAAGCGCTGCCTGATATTTTATCTGCCGAAGCGACAAAGGCGCTTGAAGAGCGTATCGACTATTGGGTGAGCGAAGGCGCGCCGAAGACCATCGCCCGACAAGCCGCTGCGTTGCCGGCGATGGAATATGCGCTCGACATTATCGACCTTGCAGAAGAGACAGGATGGTCCAACCCTAGCGCTGGTTGTGTATACTTCGCCGTCGGTCGGGCGTTCGGTTTCGATGCGCTGCGCGAGAAAGCCAGAAGCGCACCGCCGGTTGATCACTATGACAACATCGCCATTCGCCAGATTACCGAAGACCTGGCCGCAAAGCAGCGCGAGCTGACGAAATCGATCATTACGTTTACACGTTCTGAACCGAAAAGCGCGCCGGCCGAATGGGCCCACAAGCTGCTCGCCCAATGGGAAGAAACTTTTGATGCGCCCGCCAGCCAGTTTCATGATGTGTCGGCTGAGCTCGACCTTTCCGGGCCGGTCAGCGTTGGCAAATTTTCGCTCTTTGCCCGCAAAGTCGATGAATTGATTGCGCAAACTCAGGCTTAAATGGTGCGCGCTTAATGCCTGAAATGGCGGATGCCGGTAAACACCATCGCCAATCCGGCCTCGTCAGCGGCGGCGATGACTTCATCGTCGCGCATGGAACCGCCGGGTTGAATGACGGCCGTCGCGCCAGCCTCGGCAGCGCTCAGCAGCCCGTCTGCAAACGGAAAGAAGGCGTCCGAGGCGACAACCGAGCCTCGCGTCAGCGGCTCAGACGCGCCGCAAGCCTGCGCCGCATCCACCGCTTTGCGCGCCGCAATCCGGCTTGAATCGAGGCGGCTCATCTGCCCGGCGCCAATCCCCACCGCCGCGCCATCCTTTACGTAGACAATCGCGTTTGACTTCACATGTTTTGCAATCCGGAAGGCAACCAGCATATCGTCAATTTCCTGATCGCTCGGCGTGCGTTTTGTAACCACATTGAGGTCGGCGCGCATGGTGCAGGCATTGTCCTTCGATTGAACCAAAAGCCCGCCGGCAATCGGTTTTACAACCATACCGCCGGCTTTCACATCCGGCACGCCGCCGGCAAGCAAGAGGCGCAAGTTTTTCTTTTTCGAGAAGACTTCAATCGCACCCTCTTCCGCATCCGGCGCAATTACCACCTCGGTAAACACTTCAATGATTTTTTCCGCCAGCGCGCGCGTCAGCGTCTGGTTGACCGCGACGATGCCGCCAAAGGCGGAGACCGGATCGCAGCGCAGCGCGCTTTCATAGGCCGACAAAAGATCGGGCGCGGCGGCAACCCCGCAAGGGTTTGCATGTTTGATAATCGCGACTGCCGGCGTTCGCGGATCAAATTCCGCGATCAACTCATAGGCCGCATCGGTGTCGTTGAGGTTGTTATAGGACAGCGCCTTGCCCTGAAGCTGGCGCGCGGTCGCAACCCCCGGACGAGGATCGCCGGTTTTATATAAAGCCGCTGTTTGGTGCGGGTTCTCGCCATAGCGCAACTCATTGGCGAGCACCCCGCCAACGGAGAAATGGCGCATATAGACGTCGCCGGTCTGGTCGCGAAACCACGCCGCAATCGCGCTGTCATAGGCGGCGGTCATGGCGAAGGCTTTCAACGCAAAATTCTTTTTTGTCGCCTCGCTTAAGCCGTTCATGGTTTCAATTTCGCCAGCGGCCCGGTCGTAATCGGCAGGGTCGGTCACGACGCCGACAAAGCGATGGTTCTTCGCCGCTGCGCGGATCATCGCCGGTCCGCCAATATCGATATTCTCAACGCAATCGTCATATCCGCCGCCGCCGCGAACGGTTTGCTCAAACGGGTAGAGATTGACCACCAGAAGATCGATGGCCTCAATCGCGTGATCCTCCATCGATTGGCGATGTTCGGCATTGTCGCGCAGCGCCAGCAAACCGCCATGCACGCGCGGGTGCAACGTCTTGATGCGACCGTCCATCATCTCCGGAAAATCGGTAAGCGCCGAGACATCGCGCACCTCAAGCCCCGCATCACGCAGCGCCGCCGCGGTGCCGCCGGTGGATACAAGTTCAACATCAGCCGCCGACAGCCGGCGCGCAAAGTCCGCCAGTCCGGTCTTGTCGGAGACAGACAACAGCACCCGTCGAACGGGGGTATGCTCGCTCATTTGATCACCATTTTCGTAATGCGTTTTAATCGATTCGCAGCAATGTCATTTGCTTGGCTGATTGCCCGCATGCGCGGAATTGGAGGTAGGCGCGCTAAATTCCGGCACCAGATGGTGGACGGCGTCGTCAAGCGCCGCTTGATCTCCTAACCGTGCAAATTTGATGACATCTTCAAGCCGCGGCGTCAAAAGCGGCAGGTCAATCATCGCCGGTGATGCAAGCAGAACACCGTCAGCGCCGGTTTTTATCAGCTTGTCTGTATCGAGAAAAATTTCCTCAAACAATTTCTCGCCGGGGCGCAGCCCTGTGAACTTGATTTCAATATCGGTTCCGACTTTAAGGCCATGAGCGTCAATCATGCCTTTGGCGAGGTCGAGGATTTTCACCGGATCGCCCATGTCGAGAACAAATATCCGCCCGTCATGGGTGACGATGGTTTTCTCCGCAACATCAAGGCTCGCCGCGCGCAACACCAGCTGCACTGCTTCACTGGTAATCATAAAATAACGCAAAATCTCAGGGTCGGTGACCGTTACCGGGCCGCCGCGTTCAATCTGCCGCGTGAACAATGGCGCCACCGACCCGGTTGAACCCAGCACATTGCCGAACCGGACGGTCACAAAACGGGTATCGTTTTGCGCCACATCAAGGGCTTGCGCATAAAGCTCGGCGATGCGTTTGGTGGCGCCCATGAAACTCGTCGGGTTGACCGCCTTGTCGGTGGAAATAAAGACAACGCTGGCCGCGCCGTTCTCCATCGCCGCGTCAAACACGCTTCGGGCGCCAAACACATTGGTTAGCGCGCCGGCGCAACGGTTTTCTTCAACGATGGGAACATGTTTGAACGCCGCCGCATGAACGACAAATTCCGGCGCATGATGTTCGAACACGCGATTAAGATGATGAGTGTTGCAGATGTCGGTAAGCGAAGAAGAAATCAACGGCCCATAGCCGGCTTCGCGAAGCTCCAGATCTATCTGATAAAGCGCAAATTCGGAATTATCTATCAACGCGAGATGGGCTGGGCCAAAGGACGCAATCTGGCGCGCCAGCTCCGAACCGATGGTGCCGCCGGCGCCCGTCACCAGAACCCGGCGGCCGGCAATCAGCTTGCGCGCAGCGCGCTGGTCAATCTTGCGCGGCGCTCGCGGCAATAGATAGGACAGGTCAGCATTTGCAGCTGCTTTTCTTGGCGCCTGCTTGGTGTCGCGCTTGCGCAAAAGCTCAGCAAAGCCGTTAAAAATATTCGCCATCCCGGTACCCATAAACAAATGCCCGACCGTCGGAGGTTAGCCAACGCATCGCGCCAAGGCCAGCCTCAAACTGCATCTTGCCGCCGCAATCCCCATTTCACCGAAAGGCCGCCCCCCAGCGGCTTGAACCGTGCGCCGCGAATGATGATTTGCTCAGTCGAGACCGGCGCGCCGCCATCGCCGCAATAGGCGCTTTTGTCCAGCTCCAGCGCACAGCAATTCGATTTAAATCGCCAGCCTTCCTTATTTGGCGCCAGCAAAATCACCGAGCGCTTATCGCGGGCGAGCGAGGCGCGTATTGATGGATGCAGGTGAAACCGCCACACCGCCGCCGACAGGACATCTTGCGGCAGGTTGGCGAGGAATTCCTCACCGCGCAAATCCGCCCCGCCGGCGGAAAGATAAAGCCGGCGCATGTAACGCGCATTGACCGCGTCAGCGAGGATAAATTGCCGCTCACATTCCAGCAGCTGTCCTCTGGCGTCTTCTGCCCGGCGATGCGCCGTCGGCCCAAAGGTTGGCGCCGCAAAGCCGTCCTCAAAGGACAGCGCCGAATGCGCTGCGCGCTTTTCCAACGCCTTGCGCCATTGCGCCGCGCGATGGCCGCCATTGCCGCAATTGACAAAAATCCGGCTGCGCCCGGAAGAAAAATGAAACGAGCCGGCGCTCTTATAACGCTGCGCGCCGCTATCATCGCCGGTATCGACAATCACCATCGTCCGCCCGGCCAGCAATTTGTGGTAGCCGGAATGGCGGGCAAAACTAGCTGGCGCGACTTCCGGATTTACCGCTTTGTGAATCGCGAGCACGGCGCGCCCATCATCTTCATAGCCGCCATTGAACACCGCGAGCCGCCCATCAGCGCAACGAAAAAACGCCGCCATCGCATTGGCGCGCAAAACCGTGTGGCGCAAAAACCCCGGCGGTTGAAACCCGCGTGTTTCAATCGCTTTAATTACCGTCTGCAAACGCACCGCGAGTTTTAGCTGGCGTGAAGGATTGCGGCTGATATGGCCGCCATCGGCGCGCAGTTGCAGGCGCAATTCCCGGCGCGCCATTTCTACGCCGCGCTCGGCCGGGCCTTCACATCCGGGCAGGCAATAGCCGGCGACGCAAAGCCCCAACGCGGTCATCAACCGGTCAAACCCGGTCTCGGCGCGGTGTGCGGTATGCGCAAGGTGACGGGTCTGGCGCGCCATCGCCGACAGCACCCGGCTGCGCCACAGCGCATCGCGCTGGGCCAGCAATAATGGATGATGCGCGCACATTTGCACCAGCCGTTCAGATACCGAATAAGGGTCCCACGCATAGGCTGACCATTTTTCATAATTGTCGAGCCAGGCTTTCACAAGCAGGCGCGCCATCGGTCCGCCCGCCTCGCCCAGCGCTTCCATATGGCGCAACCAGGCAAATTCCTGAAGGAATGCGTCGAGCGGTCCGTCGCGCCGCGCCAATGTCCAAATCGTTTCAAGTTCGCCCTCGCAATCGACCACCTCATCGCCCAGCGCGAGGCGTCCGCGGGCGAAAGACTGCGCAAAATCTTTATCCGGCGTGAACGGATCATCGGGCTGAAACAACAGCCGGTCCGGCGCCGGACCGCGCAACCGCGCCTGATAAAACGGGCTTTCGCCCCATGCCTTCTGAACCCGGTCGAACACATCGCGCGGACCGCTATTGGCTGTTGCGTTACGGGGTTTTGCTGCGCTTGCCATCGGTTTAGGCTGGCCCCCTTAAAGCGCGAATGTTGGCGGCGTAGCTATCGGCCCCGCCGTGAAACACCGCCGAGCCGGCGACCAGCACATCAGCGCCGGCGGCGATCGCCTGCGGCGCGGTCTGCGGGTCAACGCCGCCATCGACCTCGAGCATAATATCTTTACCGCTGCGATTAATCAGCTCCCGGAGCAATTCGATTTTTTTAAGCTGCGAGGGAATAAATTTCTGACCGCCAAACCCCGGATTAACCGACATCACCAACACCAGATCCAACTCCTCAAGCACCGGTTCCAGCGCCGACGCCGGGGTCGCCGGGTTAAGCGCAACGCCGGCTTTGGCGCCCGTCGCTTTGATGCGCTGAAGCGTGCGGTGGAGATGTGGGCCGGCTTCGGGATGCACGGTTAAAATATTCGCGCCAGCCTCAGCAAACGCCTCGATATAAGGGTCCGCCGGCAACAGCATCAGATGCACGTCGAAGGGCAGTTTGGTCGCCGGGCGGATAGCCGCCACCACCGCCGGGCCGATGGTGAGGTTGGGCGTGAAATGCCCGTCCATCACATCGATATGGATAAAATCAGCGCCGGCGGTTGTGACCGCCTCAACTTCGGCGCCCAGGCGGGCAAAATCGGCGGCGAGAATGGACGGGGCAATACGCAAAGGGTTCATGGCCATGACGTATCGTGATGCGGCTTTCATGCGCAAGAATCAGGGCGATTAAATCGCTATTAATTTGAAAAGAATAAACCCCGCCCGAAGGCG
>JAADIQ010000045.1 GCA_013151255.1 Alphaproteobacteria bacterium | reverse complement strand
ATCTACCGGGTGATGCGCCCGGGCGAGCCGCCAACGCTGGAGACGGCCGAAGGCTTGTTCTATTCGCTGTTCTTTGACCCTGAGCGCTATGACCTGTCGTCGGTCGGCCGAGTGAAGATGAATATCCGCCTCGACTTTGATGTGGACGATTCTATGCGCACGCTGCGCAAGGAAGATATTCTGGGCGTGCTCGATACGCTGGTGAACCTGCGCGACGGTCGCGGCGATATCGACGATATCGACAATCTCGGCAATCGCCGGGTGCGCTCGGTTGGTGAGCTGATGGAAAATCAGTACCGCATTGGTTTGCTCCGCATGGAGCGGGCGATCAAAGAGCGGATGTCGTCAGCCGAACTCGATACACTGATGCCGCATGATCTGATCAACGCCAAACCAGCGGCCGCTGCGGTGCGTGAATTCTTTGGCTCCTCGCAGCTGTCGCAGTTCATGGACCAGACCAATCCCTTGTCAGAAATCACCCATAAGCGCCGCTTGTCAGCGCTTGGGCCGGGCGGTCTGACGCGTGAGCGCGCTGGTTTTGAAGTGCGCGACGTGCACCCGACCCATTATGGCCGGATCTGTCCGATTGAAACGCCGGAGGGGCCGAATATCGGTCTGATCAACTCGCTGGCGACGCATGCGCAAGTGAACAAATACGGCTTCATTGAAAGCCCCTACCGCAGGGTTACGGACGGCAAGGTTACCGATACGGTGATCTATCTTTCCGCGATGGAAGAACAGCGCTTTGCGATTGCCCAGGCAAACGCCGAAATTGACGCCAATGGCGGGCTGGTTAACGATTATGTCAACTGCCGCGTTGGCGGCGAGGCGACGCTGGTGGCGCGTGAGGAAGTTGCTTATATCGACGTCTCGCCGAAACAGCTGGTCTCGGTTGCCGCCGCGCTTATTCCGTTCCTGGAAAATGACGACGCCAACCGCGCACTGATGGGCTCGAACATGCAACGCCAGGCCGTGCCGCTGCTTCAGGCTGAGGCGCCGTTTGTCGGCACCGGCATGGAAGCGATTGTGGCGCGCGATTCCGGCGCTGCGGTGGCGGCGCGCCGTCCGGGCGTGGTTGAACAAGTTGACGCGCAACGGATCGTTGTGCGGGCGACGGAAGAAACCGACCCCACCAAACCCGGTGTTGATATTTATAATCTGCGCAAGTTCCAGCGTTCCAACCAGAACACTTGCATCAATCAGCGCCCGCTCGTCAAAATTGGCGACATCGTGCGCGAGGGTGATATTGTCGCTGATGGTCCGTCCACGGACCTTGGCGAGTTGGCGCTCGGCAAGAATGTGCTGGTCGCGTTCATGCCGTGGAATGGTTACAACTTTGAGGATTCAATCCTGATTTCCGAGCGCATCGTGCGCGACGATGTCTTCACCTCAATTCACATCGAAGAATTCGAAGTGATGGCGCGCGACACCAAGCTGGGCCCGGAAGATATCACCCGGGATATTCCCAACGTCTCGGAAGAGGCGCTGCGCAATCTCGACGAGGCGGGCATTGTCGCGATTGGCGCGGAAGTCCATCCCGGCGATATTCTGGTCGGCAAGATCACGCCGAAGGGCGAATCGCCGATGACGCCGGAGGAAAAACTCCTGCGCGCCATCTTTGGCGAGAAAGCCGCCGATGTGCGCGATACGTCCTTGAAACTGCCGCCTGGCGTTGCCGGTACGGTGGTTGAGGTGCGGGTGTTTAACCGTCATGGCGTCGACAAGGACGAGCGCGCGATTTCGATTGAGCGCGAAGAAATCGAACGGCTCGCCAAAGACCGCGACGACGAACTGGCGATCCTTGAACGCAATATATTTGGTCGCCTGAAACCGTTGATCCTTAACAAGCAAGCCGTTTCCGGGCCGAAGGGTTTTGAGACCGGCACAGTCACGGAAGAAGTGCTCGAGCAGCAACTCTCCCGCGGCCAATGGTGGAAAGTCGCTATTGCCGATGATGCGGTGATGAGCGAAATCGAGGCCCTCAAAAAGCAATATGACGGCTCAAAAGCCCGCCTTGAAGCGCGCTTTGACGACAAGGTCGACAAGCTGAAGCGCGGCGACGAGTTGCCGCCTGGCGTCATGAAGATGGTCAAAGTCTTCGTCGCGGTGAAACGCAAATTGCAGCCGGGCGACAAGATGGCTGGCCGTCACGGCAACAAGGGCGTGATTTCCAAAATCGCGCCGATGGAAGACATGCCGTTCCTGGCGGACGGAACGCCGGTTGATATTGTGCTTAATCCGCTTGGCGTGCCGAGCCGGATGAATGTTGGTCAGATTCTCGAAACCCATCTTGGCTGGGCCTGTCGCGGCCTCGGCCGTCAGATCGGCGATATTCTTGAGCAATGGGAAGCCGGCGCCGCTACGCGCGACGATCTGATTGCCAAGTTCAAGGACGTTTACGGCGAAGAGCAAGTGTTGCCGCGGTCCAATGAAGAAGTGAAGGAACTGGCCGGCAATCTGGTGCGCGGCGTGCCGATTGCGACGCCGGTTTTTGACGGCGCCCATGAGGATGACATTGTCAAAATGCTGAAACAGGCCGGGCTGGAAGAATCCGGTCAGGTGACGCTGTTTGACGGGCGCACCGGCGAGACGTTCAAGCGTCAGGTGACGGTTGGCTATAAATATTTGCTCAAACTGCACCATCTGGTCGACGACAAAATTCACGCGCGTTCCATCGGGCCCTATTCGCTGGTCACCCAACAACCGCTCGGCGGCAAGGCCCAGTTTGGCGGCCAGCGCTTCGGCGAGATGGAAGTCTGGGCGCTTGAGGCTTATGGCGCCGCCTACACGTTGCAGGAAATGCTGACCGTGAAATCCGATGACGTCGCCGGCCGCACCAAGGTTTATGAAGCCATTGTGCGCGGCGACGACAGCTTTGAGGCGGGTATTCCGGAAAGCTTTAACGTGCTGGTCAAGGAAATGCGCTCGCTTGGCCTGAATGTAGAATTGCAAACGACTTAGGCGCTGCGCCGCTTAAGTTCGTTTGTTGTTAATTATTCGCGGACTGATCATCCGCAACCGATTGAGAGGCTGCCCATGTCCCAGGAACTGCTGAACGTATTCAACCCGACTGCGCCCGCGCAGACGTTCAATCAGATCCGTATTTCGCTGGCGTCGCCGGAGAAAATTCTCTCCTGGTCGTTTGGCGAAATCAAAAAGCCGGAAACGATCAACTACCGGACCTTCAAACCGGAGCGTGACGGACTGTTCTGTGCGCGTATCTTCGGGCCGGTGAAGGACTATGAATGCCTGTGCGGTAAATACAAACGCATGAAGTATAAAGGCATTACCTGCGAGAAATGCGGCGTTGAAGTGACGCTCACCAAAGTGCGCCGCGACCGTATGGGCCATATCGAATTGGCGGCGCCGGTTGCGCATATCTGGTTTTTGAAATCGCTGCCGTCGCGCATCTCGCTGATGCTCGACATGACGCTGAAAGATGTCGAGCGCGTTCTCTATTTTGAACAATATATTGTTATCGAGCCGGGCCTGACGCCGATGGCGCCAAACGAGATGTTGACGGAAGAAGAATATCTGGAAGCCCAGGAAGAATATGGCGAAGACAGCTTCACCGCCGGCATTGGCGCGGAGGCGATCCGCGAGATTCTGGCGGCGCTCGATCTTGAAACCGAGACCGTCAAACTGCGCGCTGACATTGCTGAATCCACCAGCGAGCTAAAAAGCAAGAAATACGCAAAGCGACTTAAGCTGATCAATGCGTTTATCGATTCCGGCAACCGCCCGGAATGGATGATTATGACCATCGTTCCGGTGATCCCGCCGGAATTGCGCCCGCTGGTGCCGCTCGATGGCGGCCGGTTTGCGACCTCTGACCTCAACGATCTTTATCGCCGGGTTATCAACCGCAACAACCGCCTGAAGCGCCTGATTGAATTGCGCGCGCCGGACATCATCGTCCGCAACGAAAAACGCATGCTACAGGAATCGGTCGACGCGCTGTTCGACAATGGCCGCCGCGGCCGGGTCATCACTGGCACCAATAAGCGCCCGCTGAAATCGCTCTCCGATATGCTCAAAGGCAAGCAGGGGCGCTTCCGCCAAAACCTGCTCGGCAAACGCGTCGATTATTCCGGCCGCTCGGTGATCGTTGTTGGCCCCGAACTGAAACTGCATGAATGCGGACTGCCAAAGAAAATGGCGCTTGAGCTGTTCAAGCCGTTCATCTATTCGCGGCTCGATGCGAAAGGCCTTTCGGCGACGGTCAAGCAAGCCAAGAAACTGGTCGAGAAAGAACGCCCCGAGGTTTGGGATATTCTCGATGAAGTGATCCGCGAACATCCCGTCATGCTCAACCGGGCGCCAACGCTTCACCGTCTTGGCATTCAGGCTTTCGAACCGAAACTGATTGAAGGCAAAGCCATCCAGCTTCACCCGCTGGTCTGCACCGCCTTTAACGCCGACTTTGACGGCGACCAAATGGCCGTACACATCCCCTTGTCGCTGGAAGCCCAGCTTGAGGCGCGGGTGTTGATGATGTCGACCAACAACATCCTGTCACCCGCCAACGGCAAGCCGATTATCGTGCCATCGCAAGACATTATCCTTGGGCTTTACTACATCACCATGGAAAAAGAAGGCGAGCCGGGGGAGGGTAAAATCCTCGGCACGATGGCGGAAATCGAGCATGCGCTCGAAGCCGACGTCGTGACTTTGCACTCAAAGATCAAGGCGCGCTGGAACACTGTTGACGAGAACGGCGATCCGCTTTGCCAGCTGGTTGAGACCACGCCGGGCCGGATGATGGTTGCGCAGGTTCTGCCGCGCGATTCCAATGTGCCGTTCTCAGTAGTCAATCAGCTTCTCACCAAGAAAACCATTCAAGGGCTCATCGACATCGTTTATCGCCATTGCGGTCAGAAGAAGACTGTAATCTTCGCCGACCATGTGATGGGCCTCGGCTTCAAGGAAGCCTGCAAGGCAGGCATTTCATTCGGCAAGGATGATGTGGTGATCCCGCAGGCCAAACGTAGAATGGTGGAAGAAACCCGCAGTCTGGTTGGCGAGTTCGAGCAGCAATATGCCGAGGGTCTGATCACGCGCGGCGAGAAATACAACAAAGTCATCGACGCCTGGGCGAAATGCACCGACAAAATCGCCGATGAGATGATGGGCGAAATTTCCGAAACCAAATTTGATCCGGAAACCGGGCGCCAGCTTGAGCCGAATTCGATTTACATGATGTCCCATTCCGGCGCGCGTGGTTCGCCGACGCAAATGCGCCAGCTTGGCGCGATGCGCGGGCTGATGGCCAAGCCGTCCGGGGAAATCATTGAAACCCCGATCACCTCGAACTTTAAAGAAGGCCTGACGGTTCTTGAATACTTCAACTCCACCCACGGCGCGCGCAAAGGCCTGGCCGATACCGCGCTTAAGACCGCAAACTCCGGCTATCTGACCCGGCGCCTCGTAGACGTCGCGCAAGATTGCATCGTTCGCGAAGTTGATTGCGGTACGAAGAATGGCATTACCGTCGAAGCGGTTGTGCGCGGCGGTGAGATTATTGTGCCGCTTAGCCAGGTTATTCTCGGCCGCACGCTGCTGGAAGATATCCGACGCCCTGAGACCGGCGAGCTGGTCGGCAAAGTCGGCGACGAAGTCGATGAGGCGCAGGCGGAAGAAATTGAAGGCGCCGGCGTTCAAACGATGCGTGTGCGTTCGGTTCTGACGTGCGACGCCAAGTCAGGCATTTGCGGCATGTGTTATGGCCGCGATCTTGCGCGCGGCGCCCATGTCAATATCGGCGAGGCGGTCGGCGTCATTGCGGCGCAATCGATTGGCGAACCGGGCACGCAGCTGACGATGCGGACGTTCCACGTTGGCGGCACCGCGCAAGTTGGCGATACCTCGTTCATCGAGGCGAGCCACGAAGGCACGGTCAAGATTGAAGGGCGCGATCCGGTGGTAAATTCCGCTGGCGATATCGTGGTCATGGGCCGCAATACGGTGGTCAAAATTATCGGCGTGGACGGCAAAGAGCATGCCTCTTACAAAGTCTCTTACGGCGCGAAACTGCGCGTTAAAGACGGCGGGCCAGTAACTCGCGGGCAACGCCTTGCGGACTGGGACCCCTATACGATCCCGATCCTGACGGAACTCACCGGCACGGCGAGATTCGAAGACTTGCAGGAAGGCTATTCGATGCAGGTTGTCGCCGACGAAGCGACCGGCATCGCCAGCCGCATCGTCACCGATTGGCGCACCAACCCGCGCGCCGCCGACATGAAGCCGTCGATTATTCTCGTCAATGACGCTGGAGAAATTGGAACGTTATTGTCCGGCGGCGAGGCACGTTATGTCCTGCCGGTGGGCGCGGTGTTGTCGGTAGAAGACGGCTCCAAGGTTGCAGCGGGCGATTCTGTCGCGCGGATCCCGACAGAGGGCGCCAAGACCCGCGACATCACCGGTGGTCTGCCGCGGGTGGCGGAACTGTTTGAAGCGCGCCGGCCGAAAGACCACGCGATCATCGCCAATGTCGACGGCAAGGTTGAGTTTGGCCGCGATTACAAAAATAAACGCCGTATCAAGATTATTCCGACCGATGAGAGCCTGGAGACTTCAGATTATCTTGTCCCCAAAGGCAAGCACATTGCGGTTCAAGATGGCGACTTCATCGCCAAGGGCGAATATCTTATGGACGGCAATCCGGCGCCGCATGATATCCTGCAAATTATGGGTATCGAAGCGCTTGCCGACTTCCTGATTGATGAAATCCAGGAAGTCTACCGATTGCAGGGCGTGCCGATTAACGACAAGCACATCGAAGTGATTGTCCGCCAGATGCTGCAGAAGGTCGAAGTTACCGATCCGGGTGATTCTCTGTTCCTGAAAGAAGAGCACGTCGACAAGCTCGAATTCCAGGAGATGAATGACAAGCTCGACAATCAGGGCAAGACCCCAGCCAAAGCGCAACCGGTCCTGCTCGGCATCACCAAAGCCTCGTTGCAGACCCGCTCGTTTATCTCCGCGGCCTCGTTCCAGGAGACGACGCGGGTGCTCACCGATGCGGCGGTCAATGGCAAAGTTGATTTGCTTGAAGGCCTGAAAGAGAACGTGATTGTAGGCCGTCTCATCCCCGCCGGCACTGGTGGGGCGATGTCGCGCCGTCAGGTTGAGGCCGAACGCCGCGATGAGGAATTGATTGCCGAGCGAGAGAAAGTCGCCGCAGCGGCGCTACCGCCAGCTGAAGAGACGCCTGCGGCTGCGGTGTTTGAAGAGGCCGCTGAGCCAAGTGTTGAGGCGGGTATTGAGCCGGGCGCGGAAGACAAAGCCGCCGAGCCGAGCGTTGATGCGGCGCAGTAGCGACAAACGTTGAAATTATTAAAACGGCGGCCTTCGGGCCGCCGTTTGCGTTTGAGCCTTGGATTTTATGTCCGGCGATGCAGTTTAAGCGCGTTCTTGCGCTGAATGGTCGAAAAACCCCCGCCATTCCTCAAATAAACGGCGCATTATTCATCCGATCCGCCGGGCAGGGACGGGCTAAACGCCAGGCCGCGAAGCGGTTGCGTTCGAACCCTTAAAAAATCTTCAAAATCCCCGCAAACTCTATTGACCACGCCAATTCCCGGGGCTAATTAGTGCGCCGCAGGACGGCTGGCCGTCAGGTGTGTTCGCGAGGGCATATTTGAAACGCAGCCAATCTTAGCCGACGATAGTCAAGTTTTC
>JAADIQ010000010.1 GCA_013151255.1 Alphaproteobacteria bacterium | reverse complement strand
CCAGTGCATTCAAGGCGCCAGCAATTTCAATGCGTGTCTGCTGGTAATAAGGTGAGGACGGACTAATTTGCGATAACATCGCAATAGCTTTTTCATGCTCGCCGTAAACATTTAAAATCGAGCCGGCAAGTCGGCGGGCGCCGTCAAAAGCCGGGTCGAGATAGAGCGCCAGCTGCGCAAAGGCGAGCGGCATGTTGTAATTGGCGTCGCCAACTTTAAAGCCTGCCTCTTGCGCCGCCGCGCGCTGCGAAACGGTCTGCTGAAGGATGCCGTTGGCGAGCGCATAAAACGCAACCGCCACGCCTTGCGCCGGCGACGTTGCGGCAATGGGCGGCGGGGGGGCGCCGGCATCAAGACGGGCAAGCCCGGCGCGCGCAGGAATGCGCGCCAGCCCCGGCGTTTCCGCCATCAACTCATAAAAATTGCGCGCCGCTGCTTTATCATCGGCCCGCTCCAGAAAACCGCCATATGTAGCGACCTCAACCGGGCCGCCAAAGCTCATCACCGCCAGCTGATAAGCCGTCCGGGCCTGGTCTAACTGTCCGGCCTGTTCCGAAAGGAACGCCTGTTGCAGCGGATAAAAGCCCTTAAATTCATCGCCGGCATGTTCCCGTAACGATGTCAGCGCCGCCTCCGGTCCGCCCGACGGCTCCGCCAGCCAGGCGCGAATGATATTGATCGTTGGGGTCATATAGGGCGCGACATCAACATCGAGGAGTGCTGCGCGCGCTTTGACGTAGTCCTTGTGCTTGATAGCATGGGCGCCAAGCACCATCGCCGCAAGCCCGTCATCGCCAGCGTCTTCAAGCGCAACTAACCGCGCCGCCAGGGGTTTTGCGGCGTCGATATTGCCGGCCGCCAATTGAAAAAAGAACGCGTCGCGCAAAATCTGCGGCGCGCCCGGCGCTTCGGCTTGCGCGGCGGCAAAGGCTTGCGCTGCTGCGCCAACATCATTGGTCCGCGCCGCCAGCCTGGCGGAAAGATAATCCCCGACTGTCGATTCCTGACGCGGTGCGGTGGTGCAGCCGGTCATAAAAATCACCGCGGAAAGGGCGAGCAGTCTATGCAATTTAATACGCAAACGGATAATCCTTACATGTTTGGATAGTTTGGGCCGCCGCCGCCTTCCGGCGTTGTCCAGACGATATTCTGCGAGGGATCTTTAATGTCGCAGGTTTTGCAATGGACGCAATTCTGGGCGTTAATCTGAAATTTCGGATCGCCGCCGCCATCTTCGATTACCACCTCATAAACGCCCGCCGGACAATAGCGCTGTGCGGGCTCAGCATAGACCGGCAGATTAACGTCGATTGGGATTGACGGATCCTTAAGCTTGAGGTGCGCGGGCTGGTCTTCTTCGTGATTTGTCGCCGAAAACGCCACATTTGTGAGCCGGTCGAAGGTTATCTTGCCATCAGGCTTTGGATAATCAATCGGCGCGTGCTTTGCTGCCGGTTCGGTCGCTTGCGCATCGGTCTTGCCATGGCCCAGCGTGCCGAAGATGGAAAATCCGGAGATAATCGTATTGCTCCACAAATCGAAGCCGGCAAGGGCGATGCCGCCTATGAGGGTGCCAAATCGCGACCACAGCGGCTTGGCGTTGCGCGCTTTTTTCAGCTCCGCCTTGACGTCTGATGCGTCATAGGCGTCGGCGTAAGCGGCCAGCTCGTCGCCCTCGCGGCCCTCGCCTACAGCGGCAAAGGCGGCTTCCGCCGCCATCATGCCGGTGAGCATCGCATTATGATTGCCCTTGATGCGCGGCAGATTAACAAACCCGGCCGCGCAGCCGATCAGCGCGCCACCGGGGAAAATTAACTTCGGCACGGACTGATAGCCGCCTTCGGTAATCGCGCGGGCGCCATAAGCAATGCGCTTACCGCCCTCGAGCAACTTAGTGATTTCCGGATGGGTTTTCAATTTTTGAAATTCCCCATACGGATTAAGATATGGGTTTTTGTAATTTAAGTGAACCACAAACCCAAGCGCGATGGTGTTGTCGCTATAGTGGTAACAGAACGAGCCGCCGCCAACATCATCTTTCAGGGGCCAGCCAAATGTGTGCTGGACATGGCCGGGACGGGATTTTTCCGGTGCAATCTCCCACAGCTCTTTCAGGCCGATGCCGAATTTCTGCGGTTCGCTATCCGCATCAAGATTAAATTTCGCAATCAGCTGTTTGGCGAGCGATCCGCGCACGCCCTCGCCGATCAGGACATATTTGCCGACCAGCTCCATGCCGGGCTCATAGCTGTCTTTTTTCTCACCGTCCTTGCCGATCCCCATCTCGCCAACAACAACGCCGCGCACCGAACCATCCTCGCGATAGAGCAGCTGCGAGGCGGCCATGCCGGGATAGATTTCAACGCCCAGCGCCTCGGCCTGTTCAGCCAGCCAGCGACAGACATTGCCCATCGAGACAATGTGGCAGCCATGATTTTTAACCATCGGCGGCATCGCAAACACCGGCAGCGGTAGCGAGCCTGACGGGCCCAGCACTTTAAAACTTTCAGACGTCACCGGCGTATCAATCGGCGATCCCATATTGCGCCAGTCAGGCAACAGCCGGTCCAGCCCCGACGGGTCGAGCACCGCGCCAGAAAGGATATGGGCGCCAACCTCAGAGCCCTTTTCGACGATAACCACATTGATATCGCCGCCCTTTTCCGCCGCCAGCTGTTTCAGGCGGATGGCCGCGGACAGACCCGCAGGGCCCGCGCCAACAATGACAATATCGAACTCCATAGCTTCGCGCGTCACAGCTTCAGTATCCATCTGGCGTCATCTTCCTTTTGGGCGGTGGCTTTGCAGAGGGTTTTGGCAAATACCGTGGAAAAAAGCCATGATAAGCGGCGCCGCCCATAGACGCGGCATCGTATGGGACTTGAGGGGTGGCGTTTTCATGGCAAGCAGCTTGATCATTGGCTTTGGCGCAGCCTGCGTCGCGGTCTTGTTATTTGCCGAATATCGCGCCCGTGACTGGCTTCGATGGCTCGCTAAGCCCGCCGCCTCAACGGCTTTTGTGGCGCTGGCGCTCACCAGCGGCGGGCTGGGGAGCGTCTATGGCCAGCTGATTTTGGCGGGCCTCGTCTTTTGCATGCTCGGCGATATCTTGCTGATTGCGAAAGGCCGGAGGCTTTTCCTGGCCGGCATGGGCGCTTTCGCCCTTGGCCATCTCGCCTATGCTTGCGCCTTCGCGGCAATCTGGGCCGGGTTTGGCGCCCTGGCAATCATTGCGGGCTTTACGATAGCGCTGGCGATCAGCCTCAGTTTGCGATGGCTTTGGCCGCATCTCGGCGCGTTTCGCGCGCCCGTCGCCGGTTATTGCCTGATTATCGGCGTGATGACGGCGATGAGCTTTGCCACAACCTCGCCCGCAGGCGGCGCGCCCTATTGGTTGGCGGCAGGCGGCGCCATCGGCTTTGCCGCCTCCGATATCGCCGTCGCCCGCGACCAGTTCGTCAAGCCGGCATTTATCAACCGCCTGTGGGGGCTGTCGCTTTATTACGCTGCGCAAATGATGCTGGCGGCTTCTGTTTCCGCTTAAAGTCCTGCTAGACTGGCGGGCACAATGGACAGTTCCGAACAACACTCAGCGGAAGAAGACGCGGCCATCGCGCTGCTGCGCTGGTATGCGGACATGGGCGTTGACGAGGCGGTGGCCGCCGCGCCCGCCGACCTTCGTTCCTGGGGCGCCAAACCCGCACCGCGCCAGCGCGCCGCCGCGCCGGCAGCCTCAACGCCGGTGTTCAAACCTTCTGAGGCGGCGCTTCCGGCTGACGAAGCGGTTGCGGCGGCGCAAAAGATTGCCGCCGGGTGCGATAGTTTTGAAGCGCTTGAGGCGGCGGTCAAAGAATTTGACGGCTGCCCCCTAAAAGCCGGCGCCCACAACACGGTGTTCGCGGACGGCGCGCCGGGCGCAGACCTGTTGGTGATCGGCGAAGCGCCGGGGCGCGATGAAGACCGTATCGGCAAGCCGTTTGTCGGCCGGGCGGGGCAATTGCTGGACCGCATGCTCGCCACCATCGATCGTGACCGGGCGCAAAACACCCTGATCTCCAACGTGATTTATTGGCGCCCGCCCGGCAACCGCACGCCGAGCCAGACCGAGGCCGCCATTTGCCGGCCCTTCGTCGATCGGCTGATCGAACTAACCGCGCCCAAGGCGATATTGCTGGCCGGCGGCGCACCGATGCAGGCGCTTTTGGGCGTTACCGGCATCATGCGCGCGCGCGGCGTGTGGCGCGAAATTGAAACCGCCAGCGGCGCGCGCTACCCGGCTTTGCCGATTTTTCACCCGGCTTTTCTGTTGCGCCAACCGGCAAACAAGCGTCTCGCCTGGGCCGATCTTCTGACCCTGCAAAAACGGTTAATGGAAGATTAACCTGAATTAATGCAGCTTTCTTGTTGGGAATTTATAAAAGCGGGGTCTGCTAAAATAAGCCAGGAATAGCAGCCATATGATTGTGGCAGACCGTCGCTTTTAATTTACGCCCGCATCAGGGCCAGCACCGGGAATATTTATGTTTCGACTTTGCGCCATCGCGCTGACGCTTTTGTTTTGTTTGCCGGGCTTCGGTTTTGCTGCAACGCCAATACCCCTCGCCGCAGACGCAAGCCTGCCTGACGCCGAGACGACGCCTTCGTTGCAGGTTCTAAGCGACAGCGATGCGGCGCTTTACCGTGAAATTTTCGCTCTGCAAGAACGCGGTCGCTGGACGGCGGCGAACAAAAAAATTGCCGCGCTCGATGACAAAATCCTACTCGGCTATGTGCAGTTTCAACGCTATATGCACCCGACCGCTTACCGCTCGAAATATCGCGAGCTCAAGCGTTGGATGGCGTATTATGCCGACCACCCGGAAGCCAATAAAATTTATCGCCTTGCCCGCAAGCGCCGGCCGAAAGGCGCATCCTCGCCGGCGCGCGCCATCGCGCGCAAATGGCGCGAGAGCGAAGCCCCGGTGATCGCCCCCGCGCTAGAGGCCGATTACGCCCGCACAAGCCGCCCGCGCTTGCGCCGTATTGAAGGCCGGGTGCGTTATCTTTCTAATCGCAACCAAGCATTGCGGGCGTTAAAAGAAATCAACAAGCATTTTGCTCGCCGCGTCATCACCGAGCGCCAATATGACCGCATGCGCTCATGGATTGCCGCCAGCCTTTATTATCAAGGCTATGTTGGCCGCGCTCGAGAGATCGCCGGGCAATCTGCGCGGCGCAATGGCGATAGCGCGGTTCTGTCTTACTGGATTGCCGGATTAATCGCGTTCCGCGATGGCGAGCTTGAAACCGCACAAGAATTTTTCTCGGCGATGGCCGCTGTTCCGTATCAGGATGATAGCCTGCGCGCCGCAGCCGGCTTTTGGGCGGCGCGCACGTCGCTGGCGACCGGCGCGCTTGCCGATGTGGCGCCGAACCTGACGATAGCGGCGGCCTATCCGTTCACTTTTTATGGCCAGCTCTCTCTGGCGCAGCTCGGGCTCAATTATCACTATGAGTGGGATGCCCCTATAGTCACAGCAGACGGTCTGGCGAAGCTTCTGGAGGCGGCGCCGCGCGTTAAACGCGCCATCGCCTTGAAGCAAGCCGGCCGCGACATCGACGCCAATACGGAGTTGCGCTGGGCCAATGGCGTCATCCCGCCGGAGCTTGACTATGACCTCCTCGCCGTCGCCACGGCGCTGGAGCTTCCCGCCGCGCAAATCGACATCGCGCTTGCGGGCGAGGGAAAATATCTCGAAGCCGGGCTATTTCCAATACCCGAATACGCGCCGCAAAGCGGGTTTAAAATCGACCGCGCATTGCTCTATGCGCTGATGCGGCAGGAATCGAAATTCAAGGTTGAAGCGACCAGCAGGGTCGGCGCACGCGGGTTGATGCAATTGATGCCGCGCACCGCAAGTTACGTCGCCAAGGACCGCTCCTTGCGTTATCGCAAGGGCCGCAAGCGGCTTTATGACCCCGCTTTTAATCTCGAGCTAGGCCAAAGCTATGTCGGCTATCTCATCGACGGCGCCGCTGACGGCGATCTCTTCCATCTCGCCGCCGCCTATAATGGCGGGCCCGGAAACTTGCGCCGCTGGAAGCGTAAGATGAAAATCGAAGACCCGTTGCTCTTTATCGAGAGCATACCCAACCGCGAGAGCCGCGACTTTGTCGAAAAAGTGCTCACTAATGTCTGGGTCTATCGCGCCAGGCTCGGCCAACCCGCGCCGTCGCGCGACAAAGTCGCCGCCGGACAGTTGCCGCTCTACGAGGCGCTTGACCAAATCGCCGGCGAGTAGGCGGCTAGCGCTTATCATCTATTGAGATTTTCTACCTTGCATTAGCGCCGTCAGGCTCGGCATAAACGGGCTTGGCCGGCGCCCAAATGCAGAGGAAGACAATCATGGACCTTGATGCTGAGTTGACCTTGTTGGCGGATGCAGACGCACGCGCCGCAAAATATTTAAAGTCCGTCGATGATCGCCCCGCCTTCCCCTCTCCGCAAAGCATCCGTGGACTGGATGCCCTGGCCGGCGCCTTGCCGCAATCTCCATCCGACCCCAAACAAACGCTGGCGCTGCTCGATGACATTGGCGGGCCGGGAACTACAACCTCTAACGGCCCCAATTATTTTGGCTTTGTTATCGGCGCCTCCCTGCCGGCGGCCGCAGCAGCGGAACGCCTGGCCGCCGCCTGGGACCAGTGTGCATCGTCTCATGTCAACTCGCCGACCATGGCGGCAATTGAAAAAACCGCCGGGACTTGGTTGCTGGATATCTTGGATTTACCGAAACAATCCGGCGTCGGTTTCGGAACCAGCGCGACAGCCTGCGGGCTGTCATGCCTGGCTATCGCCCGCACCGGCCTGCTCGACGCGCTGGGGTGGGACGTCTCCGCAAAAGGCCTCGCCGGCGCGCCGGAAATATCCGTCGTGGTCCCGGCAAGCGTTCACATCACCGTCAAAAAAGCGCTGCGCCTATTGGGCTTTGGCATGGACCGGATTGTCTATGCGCCGGTCGACGAAAATGGCCGGGTCATCCCCGACCAACTGCCGCCGATGAATGAGCACACCCTATTATGCCTCCAGGCCGGCGAGGTGAATACCGGGGAATTCGATCCGTTTACCGATATTATCCCCAAAGCCAAGGCGGCGGGCGCCTGGGTTCATGTTGATGGCGCCTTCGGCCTGTGGGCGCGCGCATCACGCAACTACAACCACCTGACCAACGGAATTGACCTTGCCGACAGCTGGACTACGGACGGCCATAAGTGGCTCAACACGCCCTATGACAGTGCGGTCGCGATTTGTCGCGACAAAGCTCTGATGGCGAGAACGCTGAATGCCGACGCCGTCTACGCTCAAAGTGAAGACGACGCGCAAAAAAATCTGACGCTGGAGTTTTCACGACGGGCAAGGGGGTTGGGCTTTTGGGCGGCGCTTCACTCGCTGGGACGAGGCGGTGTTGAGGACCTTGTCGACCGCTATTGCACCCTAGCGACACACCTTGCCGCGGGCTGCGCCCAAATTGGCATCCCCGTTAGCAACAGGGTCGTTCTCAATCAGGTGCTATGCGCCTTCGACAACGAGGAAAAAACCAAAAGCTTCGTCAGCGCGGTTCAAGCCTCGGGAAAAGTCTGGTTTGGCCCAACGGTCTGGCAAGGCAGAGCCGCCTTCCGGCTTAGCGTCTCCTCGTGGAAGACAACCGAAGACCACATTGATAAACTAATCGAAGAACTCGCCCGACATTTGTAGTCAGGAATTACAGGCACGCGTCAAGCTTGCACTCGGTGCTCTATTGCATGCTCATAACCGTCATGATCGCCGGGCCGAGGATAACTGCAAACAATACCGGCAGGAAGAAACCGATCATCGGTACAGTGAGTTTCGGCGGCAGGGCGGCGGCCTTTTTTTCAGCCTCCTGCATGCGCAACTCGCGGCTTTCCACCGCCATAACGCGCAAGGCCTGGCCCAGCGGCGTTCCGTATTTCTCTGATTGAATAAGCGCGGTCACCACGCCCTTCACAGAGTCGAGGCCGGTGCGTTCAACAAGATTTACATAAGCTTGCTTGCGTTCTTGCAGGTAGGAGAGCTCAGCCGTCGTCAGGCCAAGCTCTTCAGAAAGCTCCGAACAGCTGGCGCCGACTTCTTCGCCGACTTTTTGAAATGCAGCCTCGACCGACATCCCCGCCTCAACGCAAATCAGCATCAGGTCAAGCGCATCAGGCCAGTGAAGCTGGATAACCTGTTGGCGTTTTTTGACTGCATTCGAAATATAGATGCTTGGCAGATAAAAACCCATGCCGAACCCGCCCACCGTCGCCAACAGACGACCGAAACTCTCTAACTCAAACCCGTCAAGGACATAAACATAAATGCCGACAACGAGAGCCATGACAAACGGCAAACTCAGCCGCGCGGCCATAAAGGTGAACACCGGGCCCTGACCGCGAAAGCCAGCCATCATCAATTTTTTGCGCGCCGCGTTCTCGTCAAAAACCTCAAGCAATTTGAGGCTTTCGACAACTTCCTTGACCATACCTTGCGGTGATGCGTTGCGCAGTCGCGGGTTATTTTTCTTGGCCAGAGATTCACGTTGGCGCTCACGCAACATGTCACGATGCACGCCAACCGATTTCATCCGTTCACGCAGTTTATCTTTGTAAAGCAGCGGCTCTAAAATGGTGAAAATCGTTCCAATCGCCGCCAACGACACCAGGAGGGCGATTTGAAAATTACGATCAGTTACAGCATCAACAATTGCGTTCATCGGGCGCTCTCTATACCTTAATAGAAATCATTTTCTTCATCACCATGATACCCGTCAGCATCCACATGCCGGCGCCGATCAAAATGAAATTACCCATGCGGGTTGTGAATAGCGGATCGAGATAGTCGGGCGAGGAGACCTGAACTGCGCCCATAACCAGAAATGGCAACGAGCCGATAATGTAGGCCGACGCTTTTGCTTCGGAAGACAGCGCTTTAATTTTGCCTTCCATCAATTTGCGCGCGCGCAAGACGCCGGAAAGATTGCCCAGCGCTTCTGCCAAGTTACCGCCTGTTGTTTGCTGGATCAAAAGGACGATACCAAAGAAATTGACCTCTTGGACGGGCATGCGTTCATGCATGCGCCCCAGCGCCTGCTCCAGCGTCATGCCAATCCGCAAGGCCTCGGTGAGCATGTGGAATTCATCATTGACCGGGCGCGGCGCTTCACGAGCAATGATTTTCAAGCATTCATTGACGGGCAAACCGGACTTCACGCCGCGAACGATAACATCAATGGCGCCAGAGAACTCTTTGATAAATTTCTTCTGCCGCCGGGTGCGCAAGAAATTCACCGTCCAGCGAGGAAATCCAAGCCCGCCAATCACAAACAGAAGCCCGGAAATCCAAATTTGCTGCCCGGAGACAAGGCCAACGAATACAAACACCAGCGCACAGATGGCTGATATCATATAAAAATTCTTCGGCGTCATATCGAGCCCGGCCTGCTCGAGCATCTGACTTAGCGAAACGCGTTGTTTCTTTTTCAGATCTTTGGTTTTGTTGTCGAGCGCCGCCAGTGACTCGGTAAGTTTCCGGCGCCGCTCTTTATTCTGGGCTTCTGAATTGCCTTGCGCACTGGCGCGCATCCCGCCGCGGCCGGTATTTAGCGCAGCGACGCGCTTATTGGATTTGTCTTTTTGCGTCGGCGCCAATAGCACAAAGGCAAGCGCTGCAAAGCAAATGACGCCGAGCCCGATAACAATGAGAACCTGCTGATCCATCAGCATTACTCCGCCGCCGCATCAAGAGCTGCGGCCAACTCTGCTTCTCTGCCATAGTAGCGCGCGCGATCCCAAAATGCCGGACGCGCAATACCGGTTGACCGGTGGCGGCCAATAATGGCGCCGTTTTCGTCTTCACCCGCATCCATATCATAGACAAACAGATCCTGCGTGATGATCGTATCGCCCTCAGTCCCCAGAACTTCTGTAATATGCGTGATACGACGCGAACCATCGCGCAAGCGCGCCGCCTGAATGACGATGTCGATGGACCCGACAATCATTTCACGAATAGTTTTTGACGGCAGGTTGTAGCCACCCATGGTGATCATCGATTCAATACGCTGCAATCCCTCGCGCGGAGAGTTGGCGTGAAGCGTTCCCATCGATCCGTCATGGCCGGTGTTCATCGCCTGCAACAAGTCAAAGGCTTCCGGTCCGCGAACCTCGCCGACGATGATCCGCTCAGGGCGCATCCGCAGACAGTTCTTGACCAGATCGCGCATGGTCACCTCGCCCTGGCCCTCAAGGTTGGGCGGGCGCGTTTCAAGGCGCACCACATGCGGTTGCTGCAATTGCAGTTCCGCGGCGTCTTCCGCGGTGATAATGCGCTCATCATTCTCGATAAAGCCGGTCATGCAATTCAAAAGCGTGGTTTTGCCCGAACCCGTGCCGCCGGAGATCAGCGTATTGATCCGGCAGGCGCCGATTATTTCGAGCACTTTTGCGCCTTCCGGCGTAATCGATCCGAAATTTATGAGATCAGCCATCCGCAGCTTGTCTTTTTTAAACTTACGAATGGTCAGTGCGGCGCCATCAATCGCCAGCGGCGGTGCGATAACATTGACGCGCGATCCATCGGGCAGGCGCGCGTCGCATATCGGGCTGGCTTCATCGACGCGGCGGCCAACCTGGCTAACGATCCGCTGACAGATGTTCATCAGCTGCCCATTGTCGCGGAAGCGCACATTGGTCAGCTGAATTTTACCGCCGACCTCGATAAAGACGCGGTTCGCGCCATTGACCATGATGTCAGAGATATCATCACGCGCCAGCAACGGTTCGAGCGGGCCGTATCCGAGGACATCATTACAAATATCTTGCAGCAGCGATTCCTGCTCGGCGATCGACATCTGGACATTTTTGATCGATATGATCTCGTTGACGATGTCGCGAATTTCCTCGCCCGCCGTTTCGGTATCGAGTTGTGAAAGTTGCGACAGGTCAATCGTATCGATCAGCGCGTTAAAGATCGTGGTTTTAGTCTGAAAATACTCATCTGAACGACCGCCAATTTCCACCGGCTGCGCTTCTGCGGCGCTGTCATTGGACGGCTTGACCACGCGCGGCGGCGCTGGCGGCGGCGCATCTTTCTTTGCCGATGCAGCAGAAGCCGCCGCCGGCTTTTGTGCTGCGACGGGCTTGCGCTTCGCGGCAGGTTTTGCCGGCGCCGCTGGCGCGTTAACAGGAGCGTTTCTACGTCCGAACATACCCTAGATTACCGTTTCTTTTGAAAGAGACCCGACAGGCTGAATTTTGGTTTCGCAATATTGGCCTCGCTGCGGCCGATCAATTGCGCAGACAACTCACGAATGGCGCCGGCCGCTTTCGATTTTGGACTGACATTAACAATCGGCGCGGCATTGGTGGTCGCGGCGCCAAAAATCTGTGGCTCCCAGTTAAACACAGCGGCCGGTTTCAGCCCGACATGTTCGACAAATTGGTCCGGCTGGACCGCAGACATTTTCGGATCGAACTGATTGATCACCAAAGTTGGCGGCGCATCATTAGGACGCGCAGCGCTCAAAATATCGACCAGCTGTTTGGTGTTGCGGAAAGAGGCAAGATCCGGCGTCGCGGTGATAATAATCTCATCGGCGGTCGTCAAAATCCGCTTCGACCAGCTGCACCAGACATGCGGCACATCAACCACCACCGTCGGGGCCGAGCCACGCACCACATCAAGCACAGTTTCATAGGCCTGATCGTCAACATCATAATCTCTGTCGAGGGAACTTGGCGCCGTAAACAGGCTCAAATGATCGGTATGTTTTTGCAGCAGGCGGTCTAGCAAGACATCGTCGAGCCGCTCCGGCGAGCTTAGCGCCTCAAACAGGCCGGCGGACGCCTCCTGATCAAAGTCGAGGCTCGCCGTGCCAAACGCCAGATCAAGATCGATGATGATCGTATCGCTTTGATACTCCTCTGCGGAGCACCAGCCAACATTATGAGCGATGGTCGATGAACCCACCCCGCCGCGTGCGCCAACAAACGCCAGCGTCCGGCCAATCGGCGGCGCAGATGGATCAATATAAAGATCGGCGATCGCTTTGATGATCTGAAGCGGCGAATGCGGCCGGACAATATATTCGCTGATGCCTTGGGCAATAAGCTCACGGTAAAGAATAATATCATTGACCTGGCCGATAATAACGACTTTGGTTGACGGATCGCATACCTCGGCAAGCTCGCCAAGCTGGGCGAAAATTTCAGCGCCAGACGCCATCGTTTCCAAAATAACCAGGTTAGGCGTTGCCGCTGTTTGAAACTGGTCGACCGCTTTGGCCAGCCCGCCCATATGAATGGTGAGATGCGCTTTAGAAAGACGACGGTCAATCGCGGCCTGTTCGAGCAGCGTCGTCATCGCCGGGGTTTCACAAAATGCATGAATTGAAATGCGCGGCACCGGACGGTGATCGACCTCGGGCTCCTCAATCTCGGTAATGGCGCCGCCATAAGCACCGGCGTCCATCATCGCGCCCTCTGCAGTAACAAGCGCGCCTGATGTATTATCGGCGCCGACAGTGTCGGCATCTGCCTCAGCCGGAGCGGGCGCCGCCGCAATCGCTGGTTCTTCAGCTATGTCGGCAGGTTCGGCGCCTGCATCAGCAGTGTCCGCATGCGCCGTTGCGCTGTCGTCGACATTACCTTCAAATTCCTCGCTAACATCAAACGATGCATTGATGTCTTCGTCCAGCAAGTCTTCGTCGTCAAAATCTTCGTCGGACAGATCAAGATCGGCAAGATCGGCGTCATCGAAGTCTTCTTCTCCAAGTGCTGCAAGTTCTTCGTCAGACAGCTCTTCGTCGAGCCAACTTTCGTCGGACACCCCCTCCAGCCCATCGTCATAAGGCGCAACGCCCGTGGCTGATGTTCCCGCCGGCGCATCCGCATCGCCGCTTGTGCTCGGGCCGCCGTCAGCACCGAGAGAAGCGGCGCTATCGGCAACGCCCTGCTCCTCATCCTCATGCTGATAGGCTGTTTCAGCTGCGTTTTTCATCGTCATCTCCCTGCATATCCCCTTGGCGCCGTCATTCAGCTACTATTCGGAGACTTCAGTGCTAATTTCTGAATCGATATCGGAAGCCTTAATCTCGCCTTCGCGGTAAGCCTGAAAACCTCGCACCGCGACCGTTGCATCACGCGGCGTAACGCCAGCTGGCGCGACAAGGTCATGCGGATCAGCAAGCAACACTGCAAGATTATTCATTGACGAACAGCCAAAGTTTTTCGACCGTAAATTCCTGTATTTCCTATTCATTCCGCCAGTCCAATCGCCGCATGCGCTAGGCGTTGCAACATAATGCGTATAGGAAGCAATGATTTGGTTGCCATTTGCGTCGCCGCCCGTTCGGTAGGTTGCACCGCTAAGCGCAGACCACGGCACGCCAGCCTCGTTCAACGCCTTGCGAATATCGGAAGCCATTTCCTGACCGTCAAAATCCTCTCCCGTGCCCGATGGCGCGGTGATCGTCAGCGCCCCATGGCCATTACGCATATACGCATCAGCAAACGCTTGAAGCCGAGCCTTATCGACACTTGACAAGTCCGTTGTCGTCTCATCAGCGTCAATCGTCAGCGTCACGGTCTGGCTATCCACCGAGATCGGATGCTCCTCAGCAACCGACATCGCATGTTGCTGTCCATTAAAGGCGCTTGCACATGCACTCGCCGACAGCACAATCATCGAGAGGAGCGCGTATTTACCTGCTGAATTCAACATTGTCCGTTATCCTCTTAGTCTAAAATAAAGCCCATCGGCCCTTGCAGCGAAGCTTCCTTCACGCCGGCGCCGGCCAGTCCGTATGTCGATAGTAATTTTCCCATCAAAATTGTCTCTGCATCTGACGCGATAACCATGCCCTTCACGGGATCGAGCAGATTGGACTCATGGGTCGCCTCGACGAGATACGGCGTGACGATGATGACAAGTTCAGTTTCGTTGTTCTGATAATCATTGCTGCGAAAAAGTTGCCCGAGAACCGGTACGTCTTTCATGCCTGGCACGCCTTCAATAGTTGAGCGCATATCCTCCTGGAGAAGACCGGCCATAATCAGACTCCCGCCGCTCGGCAGCTCCACGGTCGTGTTCGCGCGGCGCACCGTTAGCCCCGGTATCGACAGACCAGCCGTGGTGATTAAATTGCCGTCACTATCAATCGTCGTCACGCCCGGAACAAAAAACGAGTTCTCGGTAGTGATTTCGCTGACCTCGGTTGAGATGTTGAGATTGATCCGGCCTTTGCTAAGCACCAACGGGGTAAAGCCGAGGCCAATCCCAAACTCCTTGAATTCAATAGATATAATACCGCGACTTTGCCCTACTGGCACCGGAAACTCGCCGCCGGCGAGGAACTTCGCCGATTCACCGGAAATCGCTGTCAGGGTGGGTTCCGCCAGCGTACGGACTAGTCCAGTTGATTCAAACGCCTGTAATGAAGCGTCCAAAAGCGCAAGTTGGCCGATCCTATTGCGCGTCGGGCTAATTGGCACTGTAGCATTTACCACATCGCTGGTGAGCCCGCCGCCGCCCAATCCACCAGTCGCCAAGTCGAAGGCAAGATTGTTGAACTGAACCGTTCCAGACGTAGATACGCCAAGCCTCTTTAAGACCTGCCGCTGCATCTCAACGATGCGCACTTTGAGCATGACCTGTTCAGGATCGCGGATTTTTATCATATTGACCACTTTGTCAGGATCGTCGACAAACCGGCCGGCGAGTGAGTGGGCGTTTGCCGCCTCCGCCGCCGTTTGCACCGTGCCGCGCAGAATGACATTGTCATTAAGCGCATCAACTTCGATACGGCTGTCCGGCATGACCCGGCGTATCACCCCGGCAAGCGCATCCATGTCGCGCTCAACACGAATTTCCAGGTTAAGAATCTGTCGACCGCGCGAATCAAAAAAGAACGCATTTGTCTGGCCGATCGACAGCCCCAAAAGATAGACCCGACGCGGTGTACGCACCACTGCATCAACGACGCTTGGCTGCGTGACCAAAACATCAACGGCTGGCTGCGGTAAATCAACAATAGCCGCTTTGTTGAGCGGCAGAATAATGCTTTGCGAGACGTTGCTTACGCCGCCGCCATCAATGCGCACATTCTGCACGCCACGTTGCGCCGCCGCTGGCGTCATCACGACAGAAGTCGCGAACACGCCGGCCAGAACCGCGATAATGATGCGCCCAGCATTTACATTTGCCGCCTTGAAGGCGTTGGGTACGAATGTCATCTAAAACCTCTACTCACCAATTACCTTAAGAACTGCCATAACGAATTATATTTACGTTCGAGGAACGCCGGTTTTTTACAACCGCATCACCTTCCGGCTTGAAGATGCTGCGCAACACGACACTCATCGAACCGCTCGCCCGCGCAGACGTGAATGCTTCAGCATCATCGGGAGACAATTCCAATGTTACATTCGAACCATCGATATAAGGGGTTTCAGTATTCTCCGAATAAATCGTATTAACGGCGAGCACCCGAACCTCTTCGAACAGCACTTGTGTTCTGTTGTCATCTGTATTGAAGATATCGACGCGATCACCCGGCAAAATAAATCCGCCCGACGCCGTTTCCGGTGTAACGCGCATGGTCACCGCTCTCTGGCCTGGCGCAATGATTGCCGCCATCAGCCCTGATTGTCCTGCTTTGACGACTTTAGCATTCACCAGCGGCTCGCCGGCTACGATCAATGATCGCGCAACAGCTTTGGTTAGTTCTTCGCGTTGTTCGGCATTGGCGTCAGTAATGAAACTTGGCTGAATTGCTTTTTTGGGCCACGCCAACCAATTGGTGTCTTCCAAAGCCAGTCTTTCGCCACGCTGAATATCTCGGGTCGCCACCAACACACGAACGGTTTCTTCTTTCGTGCGTTCAACAATTTGAATGGCAGGGCTTTCAGTTGAATTCCCCATCATCAGAAAAAATGCGGCCGCGCCCGCAACGAGCGCTATACCGAGAATAGCTATACGACTTACATTCATCTCAAACCAACCTGATTTTTACGCTACTGAGAAGCAGAAATAGGCAGCCTCATGGTGTGCGAAACTCCTCAATACTACGTTAACTGATCTTATTAACCGCCGAACATCAATTGAAAGAACGCTGTTTGTGAAAAACTAAGAAATCCGCCCGCCGCGATCGCAACTGCGTATGGCAAATCGTTTTTTCGCCCATGAAGTTCAATTAACCACGGCGCATGAGCGTAAACCGGTAAAATTGGAAGTTTACGGAAGAGCATCAAGAAAATTGCTAGAGCCAGCCCCGCCAACGCAGTATAAACAAGAAAAACATCAAGCGCATTGGCGCCAATCCATGGCGCAACCGCTGCAAAAAGTTTTGCATCACCGCCGCCGATAATTTTGCCCGCATACAGACCAAAACCAAGCGCCAGCACGCCGGCGCCAATCAAAAACCCCTCTGCGATGACGCGCGGAGGGGCGCCAACCGCAACACCGGCGACTGGAAACGCGCAGATGAGGATAATGGAAACCCAGTTCGGGATTTTAAATTCGTAAATATCATTCGCGGCCGCGACCAACAGCGCTGCAGGAAATACTGCTAGCATAAGATAGGCTATCACCGGCGGCCTCCACGTTTCACCACCGAGGAAACTAAGCGCGTCCCCTTAATGTTCCGTTAGACACAAAAGAAAAAGGAGGCCGTCAGGCCCCCTTTTTGACATTTATATTCGCGCGACGAAAACGCCGCGCAAACAAAGCGACTACGGCTGTAATGCGCTATTGACGTTGCCAAAAGTATTGCTCAACGACGTACCAACAGCTGAAACTGCAGCGATAATAGCAACCGCAATAAGCGCAGCAATCAAACCATATTCAATTGCGGTCGCGCCATCTTCATCAGCCTTAAAACGTTTAATCAGATCTTTCATTTTTCGACTCCTGCTAACTCTACACTTGCACTACTGAAAGATTTTTCCTCCAGCCGTTATATTTTATGTGTGATGCGTAAATGAATGGTGAATTTTTCAGAGAAAATTTGTTCTGTATACTAATGTTATAGTAAACAGAAGTTAACTCTAATTAGCCAATTCATTGAGGCGGCTCATGTCGTCGATAACCAGACCAGGGTAGTCCCGCCGGGCAACCCCCTCCTGAATTAGCATTGCGATTGCCGCAGCGGACACTGCCTCTTCCACGCCCGCCTCTTCTGCCAGTGCACGGTGCTTGGGCATAAGCGGCACGCGCCAGTGACCGGATATTGCATCACGCTCGACATATTGGAGCAGGACAGTCAGGACCCGTTGTTCTGGCGCCGCTTCGGCCGCCATATTGCGAAACCGACGCGCGGCCAGCTCAACGGCAAAATGCGCCGCGATGTTGCGCATTAATGTAGGACGCTGGCTCGCAAGTAGGAAAAAAGGCTCTGCTTCAATGGCAATAACGACAAGATCGTCATCAGCGGTCACCGAGACTTGCTGGAACGCCTCGCTTGCAGCGCTCCCAAATGCAAGTTCCATGGCGAAAATAGCGCCCTCGCCAATCTCTTCGATCAACATGGCGCCGGTTTCGGGCTCAATGATCGAGACCTTCATACGTCCGGATATGACGGCAAAAAACTCGCTGCCATCGAACTGGCCTAGAGCATAGACCGTTTGCCCCGCATCGTAGCGCCGCACATTAACATTTTCGCGAACGGCGCTTAAGATTTTGTCGGACAAGTCATGAAACAAAGGAAGCGTTGCGAGCGACTCCACAGGGTCGTCGCTCGGTGCAGATACGCTGATCGCCGTTGCTGACATCATTGCTACTGAACTCTCCAACACAGCATTCCTAGCAAAGCCGGTTTAAGGCGGGGTAAACCGGGACTGTTAAATATCCGCTGAAGCGCTTAATCTGTGAGGAATTTTTAATTAATCATTGACGGATCAGATCTAATCTCCAGCTCGAAAACCGAGAGGACAGGTCCATGCGTGCATTATTTTCTGTTTTGGCGACACTGTTTGCGCTGACCACTAGCGCTCAAGCTGGGCAGGTGTGGCTAACGATGGATCAGGTGCATCCCTATAAGCTCGAAAGGCCTGCCTTAGATATTGCCGTCGGTAATCCAGCGGTTGCCGATGTCACTGTACAAGACACTCAAAATCTGTTGCTTTTCGGAAAGTCACCCGGGCTGACAAATATCTATGTATTCGACGATGCTGGCGAAGTCATTGAAAATATAGTCATTCGTGTACGGTCACAAAATTCAGATATGCTGACAGTACATAAAGGCGTATTTCGCACCACATATAATTGTACGTCAAGTTGCGAGCCTGTAATTACAGTTGGCGACGAGCCTGATCTATTCGACGAGATTTCCTCACAGGTGAAAAAGAAGGCCACCCAGGCCGAAAATGCCACAAAAGGCAACTGATTTAGGCCTTTAGCGGGTTTCCAAGCGTCGTTTATCGCCGCTCAATCTCTGACTCAAAGTGGAAAATCCTCGGACGCTCTTGCTGGCGCAGTTCCGCCCGACACCAAACGTCGATTTCGCGCGCGGTGCGCTCATCCGGCTTAACGCCTTTTTTGAGAACAATATGGGCGATCAAACGGTCAACGCCGTCGCCGCGCCGCCCAACGCTGATGGCGCAGTCTGCAATACGCGCATGACCGCATAACCGGGCAGCAACATCAGCGGGAATAACATTGACCGCGCCAATCTGCACTGCACCGTCGCGCCTTCCAGCAAGGTCAAAGGACCGCTCGTTTTTCCATTGCAAAAAGTCGGGCGCCTCAACCTCACGCTCCTCGCCGTCTGGCGCGAGCCGCAGGAGACGTTCTTTGTCACAACGCCAGTGATCGAACAGAACAAAGGGCTCGCCCGGCGCATCGCGCCACGCGATCAGGCCGGTTTCGGTGGAGCCATATAATTCTCTTAAGACGCCAAAACCGGCTTTGCGCATTTCCGCGGCAAGCTCCTGGGTCATCGGCTCGCCAAATGACACCGCCATTGTGTTATCGGGTGCGGCAAGTTCCTCGCGCATCATATATCGCCACAAGGTTGGCGTCGCGACGAGGACATCGCCATAAGCCATTGTCTGGGTCAGCTCCTCTGGCGTCTTGCCGCGCGCATCAAGGCTTTCGATATGTTGCAGGTTCGGCGTTAAAATCGTCAGTTCAAAACCCAGTAAGCTATGCGGCGCAACAAACGACAACATCCGGCGGCGTCCATAAAGGATATTCGCCGCCGCCGCCGCATCCTGAAAGACATCCTCCGCTTTGTGCGCGCGCGCTGCATTTTTCTCGTCGCGCACTGCAGATTTGAACGTAAACTTATCGAGTTTTTGCGATATCGCAGACGAGATTGCCGCCGCCCAGTCGGCAATTGTTGTCGCGGGCTGGTCTTCAAGGAAATTCCGCTCCAACCCAAAAAACTCCGCCGCGCGGCAACCGCAAGCCTTTATTTCCTCCGCCGAAAGCGCAATCCCGCCTTCGCCAAGCGGTGTCTCGGCGGTCCAGGAAGCAATGGTAAGAAAATCGAAATGGCGATTGAAGCGGCGCGAGACTTCATCCGCCGCAGCGCCGCCGATCACCCGTGCGATTTGTTGTTCGGTTATGAGAAAGGATTTCACGGGGCGGGCGCGCTTTCGGTTAGGCTGCGATGCAGACGGTCTTGATACCATGTTTCTAACTGATTAAAAATTTCCACCTGCAGCGCTATCGGCGCGGGGCCGTCATCTTTCAGCCGCGCCTGTCGAAGGCCGGTCAGGCTGTTAGTCAAAAACGGCGCCCCTCTTTGCAAAAGCGCGAGGTCAACCGGTGCTTCGGAGATGGCGACGCCGGTTTGCGCGACGCAGCCTAGCAGCAAGCCGCGAACAATCCCGTTCAACGCACCATCAGCGCAAGGCGGGGTCAAGACATCGCCGTTCTCTTTGATGACAAAAATATTGGCGCTTGATGCGCAGGCGACACGGCCGCGACTATTCAACATGATCGCTTCATCGACGCCCGCCGCTTCTGCTTCATTGCGGGCAAGGATATTGTCGAGATAATTCGTCGTTTTATGCTGCGAGGCTATGCTCTCCTCACAGCGGACAGACCGGCTCAGCTTAAGGATGATCGGGCTGTCTTCAGTGTTGTTTGACGCCCGCATAAGCGTAACAAGCAATGTCGGCGCTGCAGGGCCCGAGGCCGAAAACAACAATCCCCGATCAGATCGTCCCCTTGTGATGGTAATACGTGCTGAGGCTATTACACTGCCAAGACCGTTTTTCTCGGCAAGCCCGGCGATAACATCGCCGATATTGTCAAGAGGCGCCACGTTGATCGACAGCGCGATAAGACTGTTCTTCAATCGCTCAAGATGCGCATCCAAAAACGCCGGAACGCCCCCTTCAACCAATAGCGTCTCAAAAACACCGTCGCCGAGCAGAAAACCACGATCCGCAATATCAATCGCCATCGGGTTTTCTTTATAATCTCCGTTAAGCCAGAAAATCATCGCCGGTGTCGCCCTAACAATAGCGTAAAAAGTTATTGATCATGACGCGCCCCTGCGGCGTCAACAAGGATTCGGGATGAAACTGCACGCCGAACCATGGACGTTTACTATGCGCGACAGCCATAATCTCACCCTCCTCACTCCATGCAGTTTCTTCCAATTCTGAGCCAGGCGATAATAGCGACGTCAGGGAATGATATCGTCCCGCTGGCGTCGGCGAGGCGACGCCTTCAAAAATGCCGGTTCCGATATGGCGGATCATGCTGGCCTCGCCATGCAGCGGATATTTTGCACGCACGGTCTTGCCGCCAAAGGCCTCAACCAGACATTGATGGCCGAGGCAAACGCCGAGAAACGCCATATCCGGCGGCATCGCCTTAATCAGCTCCAGCGACACGCCCGCCTCGCCCGGCGTCTTCGGGCCTGGCGACACCACAATCGCACGCGGCGCCAACGCCAGACAGTCGCCGGCCGTCACTGCATCATTACGGATGATTTTTGTTTGCGCGCCGCATTCGCGGAAATAGCGCGCCAGATTATGCACAAAGGAATCGTAATTATCGATGATCACGATCATGGCCGCGCCCGCGGCGCCAACACATCCAATGCGCTCTTTGCTTTAATCAAGGTTTCTTCATATTCCGCCTGCGGATTAGAACGTAAAGTGACGCCGCCGCCGACAGGCGCAAATACAGTGGTCGCCGCCTCGTTTATAATCAGCGTCCGAATTGCAACCGAAAAATCAGCCCCGCCGGCATCATCGAAAAACCCAATCGCGCCGCAATAAGGCCCGCGCCCGGCCTTCTCAACCCTGGCAATCGCGCCCATCGCCTCTATCTTTGGCGCGCCGGTTATAGAGCCTGACGGAAAAAGCGCGCGGAAGACATCGCTTATTGAGACATCATCGCGCAACACGCCGCTGATGCGCGAGACCAGGTGGCGCACTTTTGTCAGTGTCATCAGCGCGCAAATCGCCTCTTCTACAATCGAGCCGTCAGCGCAAATTTTAGACAAATCATTGCGCATCAGATCGGCGATCATAATGTTCTCGGCGCGATCTTTTGGATCGTTTACCAAGGCTTCGGCGAGCGCGGTATCTGCAGCCCGGTCGGCGGACCGGCCCCGTGTTCCCTTAATCGGCTCGACAACTATACGCCGCCCACCCTTGCGTGGCTCAACTTTGAAAAACCGTTCCGGAGAATTCGACAGCACTGCGCCATGGCGGTATTGCAAAATCGCGCCAAACTCAGCATCGCTCTCGCGCGCAATCGCCCGATAGAGGTCAAACGGCGAGAATCCATTATCCCCTACCGCCTGCAGGGTTTGCGCAATATTCGCCTGATAAAAATCACCGCATTTTATTTTCTCAATAACCGACGAAACTGCCGCTTCATAATCGTGCCGTGAGAAATTCGACGTTGGCGCTGAAAAACCCGGCAAGGCCGGCGCCGCAACAGGTTCCGCGCCAAGTGCGTTTGCAAGCTTGTGGCATGCCGGTTCATCGCGTCCGACCACAAAGGCGCGCTGGTCTTCGCGCGAGAATACTGCCGTCGCATCATAAACGCCAAACACAGCATCGGGGAGACCGTAGGGGCTCGCCGGCAGATCAAGATTTGGCTCAATGCTCTTCAACGCTTCATAGCCGACGAAACCGACAAGGCCGCTATGAAACGGCGCATGCGTCGGCGCCGCGCGCGCCTCCACCGCTCGCGCATCGATAACTGCCTGCACCGCGCTAAGCCAGGCGCCGCCGTCATTTGGCTCGGCCACAATGATTTGCGTCGGGAATGCAACCAGCACCGACCAGCCGCGGCGCGCAACGTCGCCAGCGCTGAGAAGATGCGCATGCGCCTCGCCCGCCAGCGGCGCAAACGCAGCATAAGGGCATCGCCAATCGATTTCCGAGCAGATCATGGGGCTAGTAGGTAATGCGCGCGAGCGGTGATGAAAAGTGAATTCCCACACTTTCTTGACTGGCGGCGCCGCGCGAACCCCCTTATCGACACCCCCATAACGACCGGGAGAAAGAAATGGCCGACACCGCTGAAAACGCAGGTATGGCGCGTACATTTTACGGCCTTACCATCGCCGTCCTGATCGGCTTTGTCGCTTATATTGGTCGCGGTATTCTGATCCCGCTGGTAGTCGCCGGTTTTTTATGTTTCCTGATTTACACGCTTAAGGAAAATGTCCGCCGCGCGCCTTTCGTTGGAAAATATATTCCCAACTGGTGCGGATTTCTAATCGCCTTCATCCTGATCGGCGCGGGCGCGATGTTGTTTGTTGAAATTATAAAATCCAATGTCGAGACATTGCTGGCCGAATGGCAAAATTACGAAATGCGATTGATCGCAATTTTTAACAACGCCCTTGCCTATATCCGCTCTACAGATTTTCTTCCGCGTGAGGTTATCGGCGGCGTTGAACAGTTACAGCAATCGGCGGTTAGTCTCATTCGCCCGCTCCTGGCGCAGGTTGCCGGCAGCCTCAGCGGCCTGACTTCTAATTTCGTGACTTTCATCACGATATTTCTCTACCTTGTCTTTATGCTGATAGAGCGTGGGCGCATCTTCAAGAAAATCAACCTCCTCGGCGCCGATGAACGTCAACGCCGCGTTATCAATGAAACGCTCGCCGATATCGCCGCCATGGTCCGGCAATATATTACTGTTAAAACCATGAGCAATTTAATCACCGCCGGCCTTAGTTACGCGATCATGCTGTTTATCGGCATTCAGTTTGCCGGGTTTTGGGCGCTGTTGATTTTTGTGTTGAATTACATCCCGATCTTCGGCGCGGCCTCAGCCATGACCCTGCCGGTGATGCTGGCGCTAGTGCAACCCGATGGCGGCGGCCTGCGTCTGGCGGTGATTACATTGGTCAGCCTCATTAGCGTTGACCAGCTGATGAGCAACGGGATTGAGCCGCGCCTTGTCGGACGGACGCTCAATTTAAGCCCGCTGGTTATCCTCTTTTCCTTAAGCGTATGGGGAACGCTTTGGGGCTTTGCCGGCCTGCTTCTCAGTGTACCGATTACCGTCACCGTGATGATTGTTTTAACGCAGTTTAAATCGACGCGGCCGATTGCGATCATGCTGTCCGATGACGGCAAGATATCCGACATCAAACACCCGGCATAACGGCCCGGCCGCTAGTGGCTAGGCGTTAAAAACTTCTTTGATGACGTCGACAATCGCGCGCGCTTCATCGCCGCGTCCGGACCCTTTGCGCCAGGCAAGGCCGATTTTTCGCGACGGCGCCGGTTTGGCGAACGGGATGGCGACAAGCCCCGCCGCCTCGGCCAGCCCTTGCTTGACGGCCATATCCGGCAACAGGGTGGCGCCAAGGCCCGAGCGGGTCATCTGCGCCAGGGTGAACAGGCTGGTGCCGTCAAAGCTGGCATTACCGCCGCGCTCGGAAAGAGCGCACGCATCAAGCGCGTGTTCGCGCAGACAGTGCCCGTCCTCCAGCAATAACAGTGCGCAATCTTTGAGATCTTCCTTGGCAAGCTTGCGCCGCTTGGCAAAACGATGTTCCGCATTGCAGGCAAACCAGAACGGGTCGTCGCCGATCTCGATAATCTCCGTACCCGGTAAATCATATGGCAGCGCCAAAAGCGCTGCATCAATCAGCCCCGCCGCCAGCCTTTCTGCAAGCGCCGCCGTCAGGTCTTCGCGCAAGAACAGCTGTAGCTTCGGGTATGCTTCGTGAAGGCGCGTGGCGACGCGCGGCAGAACAAATGGCGCCACCGTCGGAATGACGCCGAGGTGAAACGCCCCCTCAAGCGGGCGGCGCGCACTGGCCGCGCGCGCCAGATCTTCCGTCCCCGCAAGGATGCCCGGCGCGCGCGCAGCAACCTCCTCGCCCGCCGGCGTCAGCGCAAAGGCCCGGGTCGACCGGTCCACCAGTTGCTGGCCCAGCAACGCCTCCATTTCCTTGATTGCCGACGACAAGGTCGACTGGGAAACAAAACATTCCTCAGCCGCCTTGGAAAACGACTGACGGCGAACCAGCGCCATAAAAAACTGTAATTGCCTTAGCGTCGGCATAGGTGTCATCAGGGCGCCCTTATTAGTTTTCGAGCAGAAGTGAAATCGGTATAACCGATTTCATATAGTATTTAAATCTATTTAGTCAATTTCAAAGATTCTCACCACCGTCAAAACACTGTAGTCTCTAACAAGACTGGCGCATGGCGCCGCCGGCGCCTATGGTGGCGCGTGATTTTTGGATGAGGTCCTATTGCTATGTCTTCCAACCCTAACAATTTAAAATTCATGCTCGCTCTGCCGGCTTGCGCTACAGTACTTTCAGTTTCCACCAACGCGATGGCGCAAGCGGACCCGATTGAGCACTGCCGCGAGGCTGCCAGCACCAAAACCGGTCGCTTGATTCTTGTTTTAGACTAATGGCCAGGTCTGGTCACAGCGCTCTAGCGATCGACAGAAAGTTCGGCTCAGAGGCGGCGATACGCCAGAGGTCACCGTCCGTCGCGAGATATTTTCCGACTATCGAATGGAACTTTCCAAACCGAATGTTACAATCGTTGTTGAGAGACTCAAATAAGACGCTGGCGCGTTTTCTTGAAAAATAAAATAGGTTAGAGTGGGTGGTTCAGCGGACTTTAATTCATGACGCGGTCGATTTGTTACGACAGCACGAAAGACGACCTGCCGTCGCACTTATTCGCCGCTACATGAGCGAAAATACGGAGCCGGGGGATAGCTGGCGGAACGTCGCCAAGCTATGCGACAAGATCGGTGAAATTGACCTTTCCGTTGAGGCGATGCGTCGCTACGCGCAGACACCGCCCCTGACGCTAGATCGCCTTCTGGCTTATTGTAGTGAATTAGCCAAGCGCGGGCGTGCTGATGAAGCTGTTGCGGCAATCAATGGATTGCCCAAAGACGTACAAGATGGAAACACCGCGATATTACATTTGCGCGGCACGCTGGCGACACAGTTCGGCAACTTCGATGAAGCCGAACCGCTGATCCGCCAGACCATAGACAGGGCCGAGCTGACGGGTCAGAACTGGCTTTCTCTGGCGATGATAAAAAAATTCAGCGCTGACGATCCGGACCTTAAGCGGATGGAAAAAATCCGCCCGAAATATTCCGAAGCGCCACCAATTTCTCAGGCGACTTTTTTTTATGCGCTGGGCAAAGCCTATCATGACACGCAAGACTATGATCGCGCGTTTCAGGCTTATAGCGAAGGCGCTGAGATCCGACGGAACGAAAGAGCTTTTAATGCCGAAGAGGTCGCCAAATCTACAAAAAACCTTATTGAGTTTTATACCCCAGAGAATATCTCCAAGCTCACGCCATCATTTTGCAATAGCGACCGCCCTATCTTTGTCACCGGCAAACCACGTTCCGGCACGACGCTTGTGGAACAAGTTCTGACCAGCCATTCACAGGTTACAAACGGGGCTGAGCTCAATCTTTTCAAGGCGGCGCTACACCCGGCAGGCAATTATTCCTTCCAGGGCGCACTCGCCTATCAGCAGCGCAGCACCGACACAGACCCTTGGGGAGAGGTGGCGCAAGACTATTTGACAATGCTCGACCAACGATTTGGCCCCTATGGGCGTATTGTTGACAAGACCCTGTCTCACGCAAGGTTTATGGGGCTGTTACTGCACTCCATGCCTGACGCGAAGGTTATCTGGCTAAGAAGAAACCCTGAAGACAATGCCATTTCGGTGTTTCGAAACTATTTCTCGGCAGATGTTGTCTGGTCCTGGTCACTCGACGATATTGGTCGCTATTTTCGCCTTGATGATATGCTATACACGCATTGGACGAATATTTTTCCTGACCGAATACTAACCGTTCCCTATGAAGAGCTTGTTAGCGAACCAAAACAATGGATATCCAAAATACTTTCCCACATAGGGTTGCGTGAAGAGGACGCCGTTTTTGAGCCGCACAAACAACAATCCAGACCTGTATTAACCGCAAGCGTCGAGCAGGTGCGCCAGCCGATTTCAACTGCACAAGTTGGCGGCGCCAAGGCCTATGATGCGTATCTGGATGAATTCCGACAAGCTTATCAGGGCTAAGGCGCACTCACAGAAGTTGTGGTCCGGTAATATTCACTTGGTAGCCGCCTCCCGACCGGTAGGGAATTACACTTTTTTAGGCAAAAAAGAAAAGGCGGCCCAAAGGCCGCCTTTTCCAAAATTGTCAGTTCGTTGGACTTTAGAAGTTAATGTCCAGGCCAAACCGAACCGAGCGAGGTGCTTGGTATCTCAACGGCGTACCGAAAGCTGGGCGCGGCAAACCACTACCCGTTTCGCCAAACTCATCAACGATGCTCACGCCATCGAAGTTGAAGATGTTGAATACATCCGCACGAAGCGTCATCACTGTGCCTGTCGGCAACTCGACATCGTAACGCGCCGACATGTCAACATTAGCAATCCAGTCGCTTTCTGGCCCAGTACCACGTGGAACGGCAACACTTCCGCCCGGCGTACCCGTGAGGTTACAGAAGTGCGACGCAGCGCCGTAAAGGTTCAGGCCAACGCCTGGACCGTTTGGCGAACGAAGAGCCGGATCGAACGCGCTTAAGCCAATTGCATCTGGGTGTAGGCCGAAACAACCAAACTTACGCGGCGACCGCACCGAGATGTTTGTACCAAAACTCAACTCCTCGGTGACCTTATAACCGCCCCAGACTTTGAACTCATGCGCCCGGTGGTTCGGCAACTTGCCGAATGAACCGTCCTGAAAGCCAGTTTTATCATAGTCTTGCGTCAGGCCGGCATCGGTCTGACCAAAGTCAGACTGAACAAAGCCTTCCGTGTTGCCACGGCTGTTTGACCATGTGTAAGACCCGCGAACACTCCACACCCCATCAAAGGCACGGTTGAACGAGAACTGGATCGAATCATATTTGCGTTCAGCTTTATCCAGGCCAATCTGCGCCGCAGTGAAGGTCACGGTGCGAAGAGACGTTTCACCCGGCAACAATTCACTGAAAGTGATCGTTGAATCGTTACCCGGATTGATGATCGTGTACTGGTGGAAGCCAGACCAGATCGACGAGCAATCCGTAACACTTTCATCAACGCCGTTGGCTGGATCGTCGCAATAGTTGTTGATGTAATCGTCAACCGCGATGTCTTCAGCCGTCGTATTCAGACGGCGGTTAAGATAGGTAACGCCAACAGTCCACAGATCGTTGAGCTGTTGCTCGTAACCGACAAGGAATTCAGTTTCCTTGGTGGCTTCAAGATTGCCGGAAATTGACGCTGTTGGGTCCTGAACGGAACCGTCGCCAGAAACCAAACAACCCGTACCAGAGCTAGCGCCGGTCAAATTGAACGGGCATGACACTTGGGTTGGGAACCCTTGGATCTGGGTGTCAAGCACTGGGATGCCATTGGCACCAATAGTAGGATCAAAAGTCCAGAATTCACGGAAAAAGAACTCCTGTGCGCCTTGACGGAAGGCCGTGTTCGAGGCAACGGGAAGATAATAGACCCCGTAATTGCCGAAGAACTTGCCGCGCCCGTCGCCAAAAACATCATAAGAGAACCCGAGACGTGGCCCGATTTCCTTGTTGAAGTCGATGAACTGAGAGCCATCAGCGGTAAAGTTACTAAACTGATCAAGGCGAACACCAAGGTTCAACGTCAACCGGTCCGTCACATCCCATTCGTCCTGAATGTAGAAAGCCGTGTTTTCAGCTTCAAACGAACCGCCCGAGTTGAAGTAGTTCAGCTCAACATAATCATCACCAGAAAACAATATAGACGTGCCGCCAAGCTGCGGCGACGCCGCAGTAGCCTGCTCAAAAGAAAGGAACAAGCTGCCGGTTGGCATCACTGGGAATAGACCACCAAATTGACCATTCGCCGGTCCGTTGCGGACCGTTGTACGGTTGAACAGGAGGTTTTCTTTATCAAACCCAAATCGCAAGTGGTGATCGCCAAAGGCTTCGAACAGAACGTCGATATCAGCACGGATAAACTCACGATCCGTTGTCCGCGGCCGAGTAACGCTGGTCGTGGTGTTCGGGCTGAGCTCAAGTGTCGTACCTGTGCGCCGGTCCCGGACGCGGGAAAGTGCAGACCCTGGGATCTGCTCGCCCTTGTCGTCGTTTTGACCATAGGCGACTGACAAAGTCAGCCAGTCTGTAAGGGAGCCGGTATATTTACCCACAAAGCTTGCGCCGCCATTTTCAAACAATGTGGTTGCGGTCGCCGTGCCGAAGGAATCATCGACTACGTTTCCGTTGTCATTGTCAAAAAACACGTTGTCCCGGGTCGTCTTGCGGCTGGTGTCGAAATAGGTGAACTCAAGGTGATGTTCATCTGTAAGATAGCCGTCAACCTTGAACCCCCAGAATGGATCACTCGACTTGTCCACAGTCGCGAAAGGCGATGCATTGCGTGCATTAATCGCCTTGTTGTCGTTGAGCTGCATAAGGCCGTAAACAAACAGACGGTCTTTAATCAGCGGACCGCCAACTTCAAGGATTGTGCTGAACAATTCGCGTTCATCAGCGCGGTTCGCTTGAAGGATTGTATCTGGCGAGTCTGAACGAAGCGCGTCCGGCGACCAGTTAACGTGGACGGAGGCTTTCCAGTCGTTCGTACCAGATTTGGTAACCGCGTTGATGATACCGCCCGTGGCGCGACCAAATTCAGCCGGATACCCGCCGGTTTTAACTTCGACAGAGCTATAGAACTCAAACGGAACAACCGAACCGCCGAGGCCATTGTCAAAATTGGTCAGGTTCAACCCGTTGATGTAATAAACGTTCTCACCAACAGAAGATCCGCCGATCGCCGGCAGGTTCTGACCGCCATTGGCCAGAGTTGAAAATGCGCTATCGCCAAGCACTGTGCCCGGGGCAAGCAGTGTAACGGCTGTAATGTTACGCGCGATCGGCACAGTCTTGACCAACTCTTCGAGGTCAATGGTTACGCCGACAGTGGTGTTGGCGAAATCAAGATTCTGGCGGGTGCCGGAAACAACGATTTCATCGCCCACGGCGCCAACAACGAACGTATAGTTCGTCGATGTACCCGCGATAACGCGCACATTATCAAGCGTGGATGTGCCCGCACTCGACGTAACAACTACGGTGTAGGAGCCCTGTGGCAAGCCAGAAAGACGGAACGTGCCGCCTGAGCTCGAAGTGGTCGTCCGCGTGAAGCCCTGAGCATTGGACGTCACCGAAACGGAAGCGCCGCCGACAGCGGCGCCAGAAGCGTCCGCCACGTTGCCGTCGAGGCCCCCTGACGTGAAGTCTTGCGCGAAAGCCGGCGCGAAAGCCGACGTCGCCACAAGAGCCGCTGGCGCAAGCGCCGCAACGGCCGCACCCATCAAGGCGCGTGAGCGTATAGATCTTGTCATTTATTATCCCTCCGGTTGGTTCGGAGGCATGTGGAAACAGCAAGCGAGCGAGCGCCCGTCTTTACAGACTTGTTCAACTACATCCCTCCGGTTTTGCGTGGGAAGCTTGTCCGACATATCTGCTGGTGACAAAATCGATGCGCGTCACATCAAGTAAGCCAGTATTCACAAATATATCGGCGGAAGCGCCCCCCGCCTGGCGCGAACCTAACGGCGATATTTGAGTAGGGTCAACAAAAGATCGCCAGCCGTAGTGCTTTGAAAGCAAAGCGTGCCAAAATGGCAACAGCATTTTCGGCTATCGGTAACGAGTTGGAAATCTTGGTTAAAAGAATATTAAGGTGAATCTATGTTGCAACGCAACATGAGACGAACCAGCCTTTGTGCTCACAAAGGGTGGTAAAGCCCACAACGAATGCAGAGCATTCAAAATCGGCCTCACAATGCGGGAATACGGTATGAAACAATATGATAGCCGGTTAATCAGTGTTGCAGGCGAGTTGAACATTGCCGTGCAAAAATATGACGGCGGCGCGAAAACTGTGCATTCCGGGGCTGACCCGCAACGCCAGCGATTTTGATGATCTCGCGCCCAAAATTGCCGCCACTGGCCGCGACGTTATTACGGTCAGTCTGCGCGGGCGCGGGCGCTCGGACTGGGACCCGGACTATCTCAACTACCACCCGGAGATATACCGCGATGATGTTCTGACGGTGCTGGACGAACTTGGCGTCCGGCAGGCGATTTTTGTCGGCACATCGCTTGGTGGAATTGTGGCGATGGCGACGCACGGCTCTGCGCCGGAGCGCGTTAAGGCCGCAGTGCTCAACGATATCGGTCCGGAACTGGCGCCGGAGGGGATGGCCCGCATCGCCGGTTATGTCGGCGCGGGCGCGGGCGCCGGGCCGGCGGCCTCGCTTGAAGAGGCTGCTCAGCGCATCCGGGCGGTCAACGAGGTTGCCTTTCCGGATGCCAGCGACGCTGACTGGCTGGTGTTCGCCCGGCGCACCTTCCACGAGGCCGCCGCTGGCGAGTGGGTTTTAGATTACGACCCCAATATCGCCCGTGCGCTTGTGGAGCTCGGCGCCGCGCCGGATCTGTGGCCGGCGTTTGCAAGCCTTAAAGCAACCCCGACCCTGGTGCTTCGCGGCGGCTTAAGCGATTTACTGTCGCCAGAAATCGTCGACAAAATGCGCGAAGTTCATCCAGGCTTCGACTATACGGAAGTTCCGCGCATCGGCCATGCGCCGATGATGACCGAGCCGGTCGCCTGGGCGGCGCTTGATAAGTTCCTCATGGAAATCGACTGACGCGGGCCGCATTCAGCCGGCGGCGCCATGAATACCACATTCGGTTTTCGCCGACCCGCGCCAGCGCCCGGCCCGCACATCCTCACCGGCGGCGACCGGATGGGTGCATGGCCAGCAACCAATCGATGGATAGTCTTGCGCGACCAGCGGATGCGCCGGCAAATTATTCGCCGCAACATAATCGGCGACCGCTTCACTCGACCAGCGGATCAACGGATTGACCTTGATATGCGCGCCGCCGGCCTCAAAAGCCGGCAGGTTGATGCGGCCCGCGCCATGAAATTGTTTGCGGCCCGTTATCCAAGCGTCAAAACCGTCCAGCGCTCCGGCCAGCGGTTCGACCTTGCGCAACGTGCAGCAGGCGTCCGCATCACGCTTCCATAAACCGCCATCGGCATCGTGGGTTTCTATATCTTCCGTCTTCGGACGAATATCGCGAACGTCGGTAAGGCCAAGCTGATTGGCGAGCTTGCGGCGATAGCTCAGCGTTTGCGCAAAATGCTTGCCGGTTTCGAGAAATATCACCGGAACCGATTTGTCGATTTCTGACACAAGATGCAACAGCGCCGCCGATTCAGCGCCAAAGGACGACACCAGCGCTATGCGGCCCGGAAACTCTGTCTCAATCGCGTGACGCAATATCTCTTGCGCATCCGAACAGGAATATTGCATCGCCAGCCGGCGCGCGCGCAAGTCGAGTTCAGTTTCCGGACGCGTTTCAGCCGGCGCCAGCGTTGCTAGATTGATGGTCATGTCAAAAAATCCGTTACGCTGCGGCGGGGCGGTCAAGACGGCGGCGCCAAACCGGCTCAGCGCGGTCGGCGGCGGGCTGGTAGGCGAAGGAGAATTCCGCCAGCGCTGCGGTTGCAGCGGCTGCATCTTCATCGGCAAATTCAAACGCATCAAAACCACAACGCACCATGAACAGGGCCTGATCGCGCAACACATCGCCGCGCGCTCTAATCTCACCAGTATACCCAAACCGTTCGCGCAACAGTCGCGCCTGTGAATAGGCGCGCCCATCCTTGAAGGTCGGAAAATTTAAAATAATAATCCTGAAGCTGGAGAGGTCTTCGGCAAAATGCTCGACGCCGATGTCATTTTCGATGACCAGCGCCGTCGCGTCAGCATGAGCTTGCGGGTTATCGCACCAGTCTTCAAGGCTGACTTCCTGCAATGGCTCTTCCAACGCGGGCGCAAAGTCGGATCCGAATAATTTAAGCAGCGGCATAAAGCGCCTCCTTGAAGGGGTCTGCGCCGAGGCGCCGGTAAGTATCGATAAATCGCTCATTGTCCTGACGGTTTTCACGGTAGTAATCGACCAGTTTTTCAACCGCGCTCACCGCATCGCCGGACGACAGCCCGCGCCCGACAATCTCGCCGAGCGAGGCATCTTCTGCGCCCGAACCGCCAAGCGTGATCTGGTAGAATTCCTCGCCCTTTTTATCGACGCCAAGAATGCCGATATGGCCGACATGGTGATGGCCGCAAGCGTTGATGCAGCCGGAAATTTTTATTTTTAACTCGCCAATATCTTCCTGCTGTTCAAGGTCTGCAAACCGCTCTGAAATGCGTTGTGCGATGGGGATGGAACGGGTGTTGGCGAGCGTGCAATAGTCGAGGCCGGGACAAGCGATGATGTCGCTGACCAGGCTAATATTGGGGGTCGCCAAGTCTTGCGCCGCAAGCGCTTGCCACACCGCATAGAGGTCGTCTTTTTTGACATGCGGCAGCACCAGATTTTGCTCATGCGTGGCGCGGATTTCATCTTGCGAATATTGCGCGGCTAAATCCGCGACCGCCTCCATCTGCACATCGGATATATCGCCGGGAATGCCGCCGACCGGCTTCAGCGAGATATTGACGATGGCGTAACCGGACGCTTTATGGGCGACGGTATTGACCCGAAGCCAGCGGGCAAACGCAACGTCGCCTTTACGCTTTTGCTCCAGCGCCGCGCTCTCAGCCGGCAGGGCTTCAAAATCCGGCGGCGCAAAATAGGCACGGATGCGCTCGATTTCTTCCGCTGGAAGATCAATCTCCGACTTGCGGATCGCCGCCCATTCCGCTTCCACCATATCGGTGAATTTTTCAACGCCGCCGGCATTCACTAAAATTTTGATGCGCGCTTTATAGAGATTATCGCGGCGGCCTTCGAGATTATAAACCCGCAACACCGCCTCCAGATAAGACAGCAAATGCTTCTTCGGCAGAAATTCGCGGATGGTGTGGCCGATATAGGGCGTGCGCCCGAGGCCGCCGCCGACAATCACTTCAAAACCAACCTCGCCGGCGTCATTTGTATAAATGCGCAGGCCAATGTCATGCAGCCGAATTGCGGCACGGTCATTTTGCGAGGCGGTGACGGCGATTTTGAACTTGCGCGGCAGGAATGTGAATTCCGGGTGAAACGTCGACCATTGGCGAATAACCTCGCACCAGATGCGCGGGTCCTCGACCTCGTCAGCCGCAGCCCCGGCAAATTGGTCCGATGTCACATTGCGGATGCAGTTGCCCGAGGTCTGAATGGCGTGCATTTCAGCTTCGGCAAGATCATCGAGAATATCCGGCACATCAACCAGCGCCGGCCAGTTATATTGAATGTTCTGGCGGGTCGTAAAATGGCCATAGCCTTTGTCATATTTGCGCGCGACATGAGCTAGCTTGCGCATTTGAAGCGACGATAATGTGCCATAGGGGATAGCAACGCGCAGCATATAGGCGTGAAGCTGGAGATAGAGCCCGTTCATCAACCGCAACGGCTTGAACTGATCTTCGCTCAGCTCGCCGGAAAGCCGACGCTCGACCTGGCCGCGAAATTGCGCGACCCGTTCGCCAACCAGCGTCGCGTCAAACTCATCATAACGATACATCAGCCGGCCTCCGGGTGAGGGTCAATCGACAAAGCTTTTTCAACCCGCGCAATCCAGGCGCGCACAGAAGGAAAGCCGGAAAGATCGAACCCGCCCTCATGGGCGACGCGGGTATAAGCAACGAGCGCGATATCGGCGAGGGTAAGGCGGGCGCCCGCGATATAGTCTGTGTCCTGAAGAGTACACTCCATCAACCCCAGCGCTGCCTCGCCGCGCGGCAACCACTCAGCGTCGATTTTTTCATCCGCATGACCGAGATAGGCTTTGCGGAAACGCCGCCCGGCAATATAAGGCTCGTGCGAATTTTGCTCCCAGAACAACCATTTGAAAACCTGCGCACGATCATAAGGATCGCGGGGCAGCAAGTCACCGTCATGGGCCTCGACCAGATAGACCATGATCGCATTGGACTGCGTCAGGATGCGCCCATCGGCGAGCACCGCTGTCGGGACTTGTCCGAACGGATTGATCGCCAAAAATTCATCCGTGCGAGTCTCGCCTTTTCTAATATCAAGCGCTACCCATTCGTAATCGAGCCCAAGATAGTCGGCTGTCCATTTTGTCTTCAGACAATTGCCGCTGATCGGGTCGCCATAGAGTTTAAGCTTGTCGCTCATGCGCAGCACTCCGCCTGCAGACCGAGATCGCCGCGCACGGTTGGGCCCGCACCGCGAATGGTCTCGCGGATGATGGTGCGACCGGCCGGCGCGCCATCTGCGCTGACATCGATGATGTAGGCGTCGGCGATTTCCCGGACCCGCAACTGCGCGGCGCTAAGCACCGGAGCAATATCATCATCGTCAAACCGCGCCGCTTCGCTGCGTTGCGTCGTCCACTGATCATCGTCACGAAGATAAACCACCGCGCCGTCGCTGAGACGGTTTCCTGTAATCGCTTTCATGCAACCCTCCTTTGTTCCGCAGCAAGCCCCAATAGTGTTTCGCCATCGGCAAGCGCTGCAACCTCGCCGATAACCAGCAGCGCCGGGCCGGTGATGTCGCCCGCCTCAATCAGCGCACCGATATCGCTAAGCGCGCCTTTGATGATTTTCTGGTTGGCGCGCGCGCCATTTTCGATGATCGCTACCGGTGTCTCCGGGCCGCGCCCATGGGCGATTAGCTGGCTGGAAATTTTCTCTGCAGTCGTAACGCCCATATAGACGACAAGCGTATTTTTAAGCGCGGCAAGCGCCGCCCAATCGAGATCGGGCTCAGCGTCGCCCTTGGCGTGGCCGGTAACGAAAGTGACGGCCTGGGCATGGTCGCGATGGGTGAGCGCCATGCCGGCGGCGGCGGCGCAACCGATCGCGGCGGTGATGCCCGGCGTTACAAACACCGCAATCCCGGCGGCGCGCATCGCGTCAAGCTCTTCTCCGCCACGTCCGAACACGAACGGATCGCCGCCCTTAAGGCGGACAACATTTTTGCCTTCGCGGGCCAACGCAATCATGGTTTTTTCAATATCTGCCTGGGCGACAGCATGAGCTGCCTTCGCCTTGCCGACATAAAGCCGCTCCGCATCGCGCCGCGCCAATGACAAAATCTCATCGCTGACAAGGCGGTCGTATAAAATCACGTCGGCGTTCTGCAACAGTCGCAACGCCTTGATGGTCAAAAGGTCAGGATCGCCGGGGCCAGCGCCGACAATATGGACAACGCCTTCTTGTTCGGCTTGCGGACGGTTAATGACTTCAAGCATCGCCTCATGGGCGGCGCGCTCGTCGCCCTGCAACACCAGCGCTGCAATCGGGCCGTTGAAAAACGCCTCCCAAAAGCCACGGCGGCGAGCCTCGTCCAGTTTCGCCTTGACGGCGCTGCGATAGCGCCCGGCGAATTCGGCGAGTGCGCCGGCATTTGCCGGCAACAGCGCTTCAATGTCGGCGCGCAATTTTTTGACCAGAACCGGCGCCGCGCCATCGGACGAGACCGCAACGGTGAGCCGGCCGCGATCAATGATTGACGGGGTGGTAAAATCACAAAGCTCGGGACGGTCCACAACATTGACTAGGGCGCCAGCGGCGCGGGCGGCCTCGGCCCAGCGCTCGGCGGTGGCCGCATCATCAACCGCGACAAACACCAGCGCCGCGCCAGCCAGATCCGCGCGTACCGGCGCGGTCTCAATCAGCCGGGCGCTCTCGGTCAGTTCATTGCGGGTCGCGGCCTCAATCTGCGGCCAGATCACTAACGGCTCAGCGCCGGCGGCAATAACCAGTCGCGCCTTGCCCAAGGCCGCCGCGCCGCCGCCAATAATGACAGTTTTGCGGGCGTTAAGGTCGATAAAGGCTGGAAATCTGTTCATGATAGGTTTTCTATAAGCATTATTACCGGGACCCTGCTCCCAGGACGTGTAGGCAAAGCTAGTTTTGCAACGGTGTCGCCTCAACCGATTATTTTTTAAGGTTCTGATAGGTTTTCTGAAACTACACGCCAAAACCCCGGTTTTCTTAGCTTTTAGAATTTCTGATGTATTTTCACTTCCTTGTGATTGCGAAATAGATTTATTGGTATATAGGGTAGCTATTGCAAATACCCGGCTTGAAAATCGGAAATGAGGCTGAAATGAAGAAAATACCTCCCCTCAACGCTCTGCGCGTCTTCGAAGCGGCTGCTCGCCACTTAAGCTTTACTAAGGCGGCGGAGGAACTGCATGTGACCCCCGGCGCGGTCAGTCAGCAGATTAAGGCGCTTGAAGATTTTCTGCAGACGCCGGTGTTTCGCCGCGAAAAGCGCTCGCTGCTGTTGACCGACGAGGCGCAGGCGAGCCTGCCGGTGTTGCGCGAGGGCTTCGACAAGCTGGCGGAGGCTGGAAAGATTCTCGCGGCCAAGTCCGACACTGGCCGGCTCACCGTTTCGGTGGCGCCGTCCTTCGCCTCGAAATGGCTGGTTCCGCGGCTCGACCGGTTTCAGAGCGACCACCCGGAAATTGACGTCTGGGTGTCGGCGGACATGGATGTGGTTGATTTCGCGGTCCACGATGTCGATGTCGCGATCCGTTATGGCAGCGGGCATTATCCGGGGCTGATCGTCGATCACCTGATGGCCGAAAAGATTGTCCCGGTGTGCAGCCCGCATTTGCTGACCGGCGACAATCCGCTAAAGGCGCCGGAGGGCCTTACCGCGCACACGCTGCTGCATGATTCCAGCACCGACAAGGATGAAAGCTGCCCAACATGGCCGATGTGGCTGAAGGCCGCCGGGGTGTGCCATAAGCAGGGCGACCGCGGTCTGAAATTCAACCAGTCGAGCCTGGTGATTGAGGCGGCGGTGGCGGGCAAGGGCGTGGCGCTGGCCAAAGCGGCGCTGGCGCTGGCCGACCTTGAAGCCGGGCGGCTGGTCATTCCGTTCGACATGACGACGCCGACGGAGTTTGCCTATTACATCGTCCATCCGCCGTCGAAGACTTCCTCGCCGACGGTCAAAGCGTTTGCCGCATGGCTTAAAAACGAAGTCGCAACCAGCGTTGACGCAACCGGCTTGCGCGAAGCGGCAGCCTGAGGCGTAAGCAAGTCTGAAACGAAATGCGCCCGCGCTTGATTGGGGGGGAAGCCAAGCGCGGGCGCTGATAAGCGGTTTCGGGGGGGAGGAGAAACAACCGCTTTCGTAATGGCAAGTGGCGTTTGTCGCGCGAGTTTCAAGCGCTGAAACTTTACCTTTTGGTGAGGCGTGTCCAAAAAGTGTTCAAGAAAACGTGATCTTCTGTATTCGGGCTATGTTGTCGCAACCGCTTTTTTGCCGCTCAACTGGTCAAGACAATCGCACACCGCTTCAAACACCAGCAAGGTCGAGGCGTGGCGCTGCGGGTAGTCGCGGATGGTCTCCAGGAGCGCGAGATCGCGCCATCGCGCGCCGGTTGGCGGCGGCCCATCCTCTTTTAGCATCGCCCGCATTTCATCGCGCAATTGGTAAAGCTCATCGACAGATGCGCCGGTAATATTGCGCGCAACGATGGAGGCCGCAGCCTGGCCAAGGGCGCAGGCGCGCGCCGCCATGCCGAACTCAGCGACGGCTCCGTCCTTAAGCGTCAGATCGACCTCAATTTCCGAGCCGCACACGCGGCTTATTTTTTTCGCCGAAGCATCCGGCGCGGCAAGCCGACGCGCCGGCGGGATTGCCGCCGCCGCGTCCAATATGCCGCCGGAATAAAGATCGCTAATCATGCATCCTTTTCTGGCGCCTCTCTCACGCCAAATCAAACAGCAGGATTTCACTGTCGGCCAGCGCCGTGAATGAAACCGCTTCCTGGCCTTCAATTTTGGCGCCGTCGCCAGCCTGCATAATCGAGCCTTCGGGCAACTCAACCCCGCCTTTGGCCACTTGCAGCCAGCCATAGCGGCCGGGCGCAAATTTGTGCGTCAGCGTCTCGCCGTCTTTGATCACCGATGCGTAAAGCGCCGCATCCTGGTGAATTTTGATAGACCCCTCGCGCCCGTCGCCCGAGGCGACCAGCGCCAGCCCGCCCTCGCGGGCGGAACCGATGCGCCGCTCCTCATATTGCGGCGCGTGACCGGCTGCGTCCGGCAACAGCCATATCTGATAAAGATGCAGCATGTTCTCGTCAGAGGCGTTAAATTCACTGTGGGTGACGCCGGTCCCGGCGCTCATATATTGCACCATACCGGGGGTAATGGTCCCGCCGCCGCCGGTGGAATCTTTATGCGCAAGCTCGCCCTCCAGCACATAGGTGATGATTTCCATGTCCTGATGCGAATGCGTCGGGAAACCGGCGCCCGGATTGATGCGGTCTTCATTCATCACCCGCAATGCACGGAAATTTATATGCTCCGGGTGGTGATAATTGGCGAAGGAAAATGTGTGGCGCGCATCGAGCCAGCCATGATTGGCCTGGCCCCGGTCAACGCCCTTGCGGATCGTAATCACGAGCAGCCTCCTTTAAAATGTTGGAGAGTTCGAAGACTATATGGGGCTTGAGATCGCGTTTTAAAGAGGCTCCATCACAATGACATTGAATATGAGCCAGCGTCTTTACTCGGCGATACTCCCGACTTGCGGCGAATGAGCTAGCGTCGTAGCACGGATGCAAAACATATTATAATGGAACCGTCTATGACCAAGGCAACATCAATTTCGATCAAAGATGCATTTTCAGGACTGAAGTTTCTAAGCAAGCGGACACCTGAAACGACGGATGAGGAAATCAAGGATGCAGTTGCTACTCTGTCGGCGTATCGTGATGGGGTGTTTTTGTCGCGCACTACGCTGGCAATAGTGAATGGGAACGTCATCCGAACGGAGATGAAATTGTTCTGGTCGTGGAGGGGGAAACTACGTTGATTCTTTTAACTGGAGGCAGCGATGTTGCGAACTTGCTAAGGGCGGGCGAATTTTTGGTTGTACCCGAAAATGTTTGGCACAGGTTCGAGACACCAACAGGTGTGTAGGTCATGAGCGTGACCCCTCAGCCAACAGACCATAGTATTGACCGGCCAGATACGACTTGACGAATGGGCCTGCGGGGACAGGGCCGTCTCCAAGTGAAAAGCGTTGCAATCAAAAGCCGCGAAACGGGAAGTCCGCCGGGCGTTGCAGCCAGTTTTGCGCCGGCCACAGAGCCGCGCCATCGACAATATGCACCGTATACGCATGGCGCGGCCGTGCAGAACGGTTTGGCGCGCTCATATGCGGCGCGCGGCCATGGAAGATGACCAGATCGCCGCACGCGGCAGGGGCCGGCGCCGCCAGATGGTCCTCGAGCGGCGCATCGTCAATCACGTCGGTCACCAGCGCGCCTTCCTCCGTTCGATAATTCAATCGCCGCAAGGGGGCTTTGTGACCGCCCGGCACAAACTGCATGCAGCCATTGCCCTCGTCGGCATCGTCAATCGCAAACCAGAAACCGATGCAAGTTTCCGGTTCGGTATAAAGATAGGTGGAATCTTGATGACACACGACCTCGCCGCCAATCCGCGGCGGCTTAAAGATATACATCGACTGCACCAGCAATGGCTCTGCAACGCCCAGAGAGGCGGCAATCGCCGCCAGTTCCGGGGTTCGTGAAAACCCATCGAACAGCGGGTCGATATCATGCATGGCGTGGCCCATCTTGTTGATGGAATGGCGCTTATCCTGTTTTAATTCGCCGCCCGCATCAAACGCGTCCTCTTCAAAAAAGAACCCGATATCGCCGCCGGAACGGATGAAATAATCATCGCCGAGCTGCACATTCGACTTGCTTGAGAAGATGCTGCGCACGGATTGTGGGTCGAACGCATCGACAAGTTCGCTAGTGCGGGCTTGCAGCGCTTTGCAGGCGTCCCGCCCCACAAAGCCGCGCAGGATGATGACACCCGTTTCGTCAAAAGCGGTGCGCATCTCTGCGTTCAACCGACCGCCTTGCGGCGCCGGGAATTCGGGCAGACGGGGTTTTGCATTCGCCACGGGTCAGCTCCTTCGCCAGGTTGCGCCATCGGGGCCGTCTTCAATCGTGACGCCTTGCGCGGCTAAATCATCGCGGATTTGATCGGATTTTGCAAAATCCTTTGCCGCGCGCGCTTTCGCCCGCTCGACCAGCAGCGCATCGATTTCCTCCGCTGACGGACCTTCGCTTGTTGCTCCCTTAAACCAGTCCTGCGGGCGCATGCTGAAAAAACCCATCAGCCGCCCGGCGCTGGCCAGTTGCTTTATCGCCTCAGCGCGGGCCGCGCCCTTCATCTGGCTGGCGCTATCGCGTAGGGCGTGGAGCGCGGCGAAGGCTTCGGGCGTATTGAGGTCGTCTTCCAGCGCCGTAACAACGCCGTCGGGCGCGGGCGCGTTGTTATCGAAAAGTTCAACCTCCTCCAACAACCGATAGAACCGGTCGAGTTGGCGTTTTGCCTGGCGCAAAACATCGTCGGTCCATTCCAGCGGCTGGCGGTAATGCGCCGACAGCAGCGCCCAGCGGATCGCCTCGCCGGGCCAGTCCGCCAACAAATCATGGGCCAGAACCACATTACCGAGGGATTTCGACATTTTGTCCGTCCCCATACGGAGAAATCCGTTATGCACCCAGTACCGCGCCAGCGGCGCACCGTCATGGGCGCAAGCCGATTGGGCGATTTCGTTTTCGTGATGGGGAAAGCGCAAATCCTGGCCGCCGCCATGAATGTCGATGGTTGGCCCAAACTCGCTTTCGATCATCGCTGAACATTCCAGATGCCAACCCGGACGACCGCGGCCCCAGGGTGAGGCCCAGCCGGGTTCATCTTCGCCTGACGGTTTCCACAACACAAAGTCGGCCGGGTCTTTTTTGTAAGGCGCAACCTCCACCCGGGCGCCGGCAATCATCTCATCGCGCTGGGCGCCGGAGAGCTTGCCGTAGTCGGCATATTTATCGACCGCAAATAGCACATGGCCGTCGCCCTCATAGGCGGCGCCCTTGCCGATCAGCGTTTCAATCATCGCAATCATCTTCGCGATATGACCGGTCGCGGTTGGCTCGATTACCGGCGGCAAGGCGCCGAGCGCTTCCATGTCGTCATGAAACAGCTTGGTATACTTCTCGGTAATCGCCGCGATCGGCTCGCCGGTCTCACGCGCCGCCTTGATGATTTTGTCGTCAATATCGGTGATGTTGCGCGCATAAACCACATGCTCGGCGCCATAACGCCGGCGCAACATCCGGTAGAGAAGGTCAAACACCACAAACGCGCGGGCATTGCCGATATGGGCGAAATTATAAACCGTCGGCCCGCAAGCGTAAAACGTCACCCGCGCCGGGTCCGCCGGTTCAAACACGCGCTTTTCACGCGCCATCGTGTCATAAAGGGTCAGCGCCATTGGTCGGCCTCAAGCTGTCTCAGATTAGCTAACGCCGCTGCACGGCTTAGGCAATAAACTTGGCGCAACAAATTCCCGCATCGGGCTGGGATCGTACGGCCGGGCTGCTATGCTGGCGATATGACTAGTGAACAAAAATTTGCCGACCGCG
>JAADIQ010000073.1 GCA_013151255.1 Alphaproteobacteria bacterium | reverse complement strand
GGCAATTGCGCCGTGCCTGGCCCGGCAAATCCGTGCTGGCCGCATTCCAGCAATTCCTCACGCGAATAGGAGCTTTTCTTTTCTAACATAATTTACGCCGCTGCTTCTGGTTGCCGTTTGGTAACCGCGCGGACGCGAGCGGTCAATCGCGCGGCGCTGCCGGTTGCGTTGCAGCAATGACGCCCCAGAACCCGGTTTGCGGCGCCCAGCCCTTGCGGCCATCGACCGAGACCCGAAGCCAGCCATTTTCCACAGCCTCAACCCGGGCGATTACGCCGCGCCCAAGCCGGGCTTTTTGCGGCGCCGCAGCGTCTGGGCGGGCGTATAAAGTCAGGCCATCAATGGTGACCAGCGCGGTTTTGGCGTTGGACAGCTTGGCTTTGTGGATCCAGCATTCATCGGCGTCAACATCGCGGACTTTGCGCCAATGATCGGTGGTTTCGGCCACCACCATCACCGGCAGGCCGCGGCGCATGAAGGTGATGCGCACTGGGTGGCCGAAGGTCGGGCCTGACCGGCAGAAAGTCTGTTTGGCTTTGAGCGACACAAAACGCGGCACCGGCTGGCCAGACGGCGTATCGAGCCGGGTTTCAGGCCAGCCCTCGGGCCCGGTCTCTGGGGCGGATTTCTGGTCTTGCGAAGCACCGTCGGGCGCGGCCATAGTGGTCTGCGCGGCGGCCGCGAGGGCGCTCGTCAATACGATTAGCAATAAAACTATGCGCGCCATCATCATGGGAAACGGAAAACAACAACAAAGATGAATAAAGGCTTAACAGAACTCATAGGCGTTAATGCAAGGTTAACTACGCCGAAATTTGCGCTGTTTGAGCCAATAAAAGGCGCGCGCCCATGAGCGGCGCCAAACCCAAAGTCGCGGTGACCCGAAAGCTGCCCCAGGATGTGGAAGCGCGGCTTTGCGATTTGTTCGACACCACGCTGAATGAGAGCGATGCGCCACTCTCACGCGCGGCGCTGATTGCGCGCGCAAACGACGCAGACGTTCTGGCGCCAACGCTTGGCGACCAGCTTGATGCGGAATTTTTTAACGCCGTCGGCAAGCGCATGAAGCTGGTTGCAAATTTTGGCGCCGGCGTTGACCATATCGATGTTGCGGCCGCCAACGCCCATGGCGTCACCGTCACCAACACCCCGTCGGTGCTGACCGAAGACGCCGCCGATATGGCGATGGCGCTTATTGTTGCGGTGCCGCGCCGGCTGGTGGAGGGCGTCACGGCGCTGCGCGAGGGCAAGTTTCACGGCTGGTCGCCGACCTGGATGCTGGGCCGCCGGGTGCGCGGCAAAAAGCTCGGCATTATCGGGCTCGGCCGCGTCGGCGAGGCGATTGCCCGGCGCGCGCAAGCCTTCGGGCTTTCCATTCATTACCATAACCGCACCCGGATTAATCCGCATATCGAAGAAGCGCTTGGCGCGCGCTACTGGGACAGTCTCGACCAGATGCTGGCCCACACCGACATCATCTCGGTCAATTGCCCGCATACCCCAGCGACATTTCACCTATTGTCGCGCCGCCGACTGGAACTGCTCCAGCCGCATGCTTATGTAGTCAATGTCTCGCGCGGCGAAATTGTCGATGAGGCGGCGCTGGCTGATCTCATCACCGCAGGGCGCATCGCCGGCGCCGGGCTTGATGTGTTTGAACATGGCAAGCCGAATGAGAAACTGCTAAGCGCCCCCAATGTCGTGTTGCTGCCGCATATGGCCTCGGCGACGGTGGAAAGCCGGATTGAAATGGGCGAGCGGGTGATCATCAACATCAAGATGTTCGCCGACGGCCACAAACCGCCCGACCGGGTGATTTTGGGCCTCAATCAAGGCCGGGCGCCGAACACGGATTAGAGTTTAAAGAAAGACGCGCCCATGGGGTTTTATTCAAACCATATCGAACCGAGGCTGGTGTCCGCTGCTTGCGGGATGAAAGCGATCACTAGAGAGCGAGCGAAAATTGTTCCCGAGGCGCGCGGAAGCGTGCTCGAAATTGGCTTTGGCTCCGGCCACAATGCGCCGTTCTATGACCCGGGCAAGATCAGCCATCTTTATGCGCTGGAGCCGAATGCGGGCATGCGCAAGCTCGGCGCCAAGCGCGTCAACGATCTTCCGTTCCCGGTTGAATGGCTGGATTTGCCGGGTGAGGAAATTCCGCTGGCCGATGAAAGTGTCGACACGGTGCTGGTGACGTTCTCTCTGTGCACCATTGCCGGCGTTGAAAAAGCGCTTACGGGCATGCGCCGTGTCCTCAAACCCAGCGGCAGACTGGTGTTCCTGGAACATGGGGCCGCGCCCGACAAACGGGTGCGCGCCTGGCAAGATCGCCTGAACGGGGTATGGGGCGCCATCGGCGGCGGCTGCAATCTCAACCGCCAGCCGGATTCACTGATCCGTAACGCAGGTTTCCAGATTGATAAGATCGAGGCCGGATATATCCGCGGCGCACCGAAAATCGCCGGATATGTCAGCGCTGGCGTGGCTTCGCGGTAACATCGCATCGCAACGTCGTGATCGGGCGCCGATTTTAGTTGTATCACAAGCTTCTAAGCGCATCTTATAGCCTCACCGGAGCGCTCGCTCTTTGTTATTTAGCTGTCTGTCGTTGGGATTTCTGTAAAGTGCGTGGTTTGTTGGGGATAGGGGTTTTGCTCGCTGGGCTTGGCGTAACGCCAGCCTGGGCCGCCGATATGGCGGCGACCGAAGCAGCGCCGGTTGAAACCATTGCAGATGACATCATCGCCAGCGAGATTGCCGCAGACGACATAGCCGCCAGCACAGTCATCAACCTGTTCTCGGTCTATGCCGACCCGGCGATCCCGGTGGTGGCGATCCAAACCACCTTCGACGTCGTCCCCGGCAAGGCTATCCGCCTTGCGGTCTATGACAGTGAAGAAGCGTTTTTAGAAAACGCGCGAGCCAAGCACCAGGCGCCGGTCGATGCGCGCGGCCTGGCGATATTGCCATTGGCGGGGCTGGAGGCGGGCGAATACGCCTTTGCGGTTTATCTCGACTTGAATGGCGACGGCAAACTCAACCGCGGCAAGTTTCTTGGCCGCCCGAAAGAGCCGGTGGCGTTTTCAAACGGCGCCAAAGCCAAGCTGCGCAAGCCACGCTTTGACGAAGCCAAAGTCACCGTCGAGCCCGGCAGCGTTGTGGTGATCACGCTCAACGATTAGCGTGAACCTCACTTCCGAATAAACTCCGCTTCAATCGTAATCTCGACGTCGTCAGTAATAAGCCCGCTGAAACGGCTGACGCCAAACGCCGTCCGGTCAATCCCTGCATGCGCTGAAAAGCCGACAATATAGGCGCCGCGCAAACGGTCCCGGCCGCCGCCGTTAAACGTCACCGCAAATGTCACCGGCAAAGTGACGCCGTGCAGCGTTAAATCGCCGGTCATCTCGCCAGTGTTGTCGCCGGCAAGCGTGATCGCGGTGGAGCGGAACGTCGCTTCGGGGTAGGCGCCGGCGTCGAACCAGTCCGGGCCCATTAATGTGGCCGCAAATTCGTCATTGGCGATATCGAGGCTGGTCATGTCGATGACCGCCTCAATGCGCGCGGCTTGCGGATTGTCCGCATCGAAATCAAGGCTGACATCGAAACGCTCAAACCGGCCGGTGAAGGTTGAAAACCCCAGATGGTCGATGCCGAACAACAACGCGGCGTGGGCCTTGTCGAGCTCATAGGCGCCCGCGCGCAGGGCCGTCGCTTCAGTGCTGACATTGGGTTTGAGCGCCGGCGCCAACACCGAAGCGCAACCGGCGGACGCCAATAGCGCGGCGGCGGCGAGAGCTTTTAACGAAACAGACAAGACCATTTACGCCTCCAGATGGTACGCGCTGCAATCAGCGCAAGCGGGATCGGCCGGCAGGGCGACATTGCGAAACGTCGCCGCCAGCCCGTCATATATCAGCAAACGGCCGGCAAGGCTGTCGCCAAGCGATAACAATTCCTTGAGCACTTCCATGGCGGCGAGCGTTCCCATCACCCCGGTGACCGCGCCGAGAACGCCTTCCTCGGCGCAATTCACCTGGCTCGCGCGCGGCGGCGCCTCGCGCACCAGGCAGCGATAGCACGGCAGGACGCCGGGCGCCGCATAGGGTTTGAACGTCGCCAGCTGGCCTTCAAACCGCCCGACGGCGGCGGAGACCAACGGCTTTTTCGCCGTCATGCAAGCGCGGTTCAGCACATAGCGGGTCCGGAAACTATCAACGCCCTCAGCGACGACATCATAGGAGGCGATAATCTCCGCGGCATTGTCATCAGTGATGCGCAACGCATGGGGGATGATTTCAACGCCGGGATTAAGCCGGTGAGCAAAATCGGCAGCGCTCGCGGTCTTAGTGCGGCCGATATCTTCCGTACCGTGAATGGTCTGGCGCTGGAGGTTGGACAAGGCAACCGCATCGTCATCGGCAACGCCAAGGGTCCCAACCCCGGCGGCGGCGAGATATTGAATAAGCGGACTACCAAGCCCGCCAGCGCCAACCACCAGCACGCGCGCAGCCAGAAGTAGCTGCTGGCCCTGGCCGCCGACTTCCTTAAGGAGGATATGGCGGGCGTAGCGTTCGCGTTGTTCCTGGTTCATGCCCGCAGCTTAGACCCACACCGCGCCGGCGTCATCCCGGATGCGTTGCAACACGCAGTGTTGCTGCGCTGGTCCGGGATCTTTTTCAGCAGGTTGGAGCTTATCGGGAGCGATCCCGTGTCTGCGAAGCACCGCTTGCGCGCTGCATCGCGCACGGGATGACGGTTTCCTTTTCATTTATGGTGTTTCCGATCTAAACTCGCCCGATGCAGAAAACCCTGATCATTATCGGGCTTTTGTTCCTCGCCATCGGCATTTTGTGGCCGGTGCTGTCGAAACTCGGCATTGGCCGCCTGCCAGGCGATTTTCATCTCCAACGCGACGGGTTTTCTTTCTATTTCCTGATCACGACGATGGTTATCGCGAGCGCCATACTGACGTTGAGTTTCCGGCTTTGGGGGAAGTAACGGATGAGTGTAGGCTCAACAACCTAGTCAGGAAGGAAGTGAGTTTTGATGCACGACAAAATCGAATCAAGGCTGGAGGGAATGCAAAAGTTACTGCTTGCACAATTCGAAGCAGGATCGCAAATGAGTAGCGCGACCAAGGGCGAGGAACGCGAGCTTTTTGTCAAATCATTTTTATCTCAGGTTTTTCCGCCTCATTTTCGTTTTGCGAGCGGTGATATCACGGACTTCAAAGGCACAAACAGCGGGCAAGTTGATATAGTCCTAGAGTCACCTTTTTTGTTTAGCCTGCCAGCTCACCCGGAAGGACCTCGCCTTTTCTTCGCCGAGGGCGTAGCGGCAGTTATTGAGGTGAAAAGCGATCTTACAACTCAGTGGGGCCAAGTTCTTTCTAAGGTTAAAAAGATCAAGTCCCTAAAACGGCAATACCAAAGGGAGTACGATCTACGCGAAGCAGAATACTATGCCTCTTCCGAAAACGATGAACAGCTCAAACATCTAAGCGCCGATTATAGAGCCCAGATGGTAACGTTTGCTAAGTCCAGAGCGTCAAAGTTTAAGCCGAGCCAAACGACGATACCCACCTTCGTTGTAGGCTTTAAAGGCTGGAAGGACCACGCGAAGTTTCAAGAGAAATGGTCTGAATTACAAGCCGACGAGATAAAGTGCGATGGATTGCTCTGCCTAGATTCTCTTCGTGGAAACGTCGGCTGCGGCGAATACGGCGCTGCTGGACAGGGAACAGTTGTGCTTTGGGGGTTTATTCAAGTGCTTGCCAATCTTGTGGCAAAAACAACTCATCAGCCGTTAACTACGATGAATTATGGCCGTTATACGTAAAGCACCAAAACATCATGTTTGATCTCACAAGACCTAAACTGAGCCTTTGTTGAGTCAAAGCCGTCGCTGCCGTACCCAGCGCCATCAAGTCACGACGACTATTATTCAATCGCCTCTTGCGCCGCTGCGCGTCGCCATCAATAATGCATAGTTATCGCCAACGCCACTAGCGCTGCGCTTTGTCCGTCAAACCCCGGTAGAGCCAAACCCGCCGGCGCCGCGGTCGGTCTCGTCTAGCTCCGCGACCTCTTCAAAGCGCGCCTGCCATACCGGGGCGATGACCATCTGGCCGATGCGGTCGCCGCGATTGATGGTGAAGTCCTCGCCCCCGTGATTAATCAGGATCACCTTCAACTCACCGCGATAATCAGCATCGATGGTGCCCGGCGCGTTGACGCAGGCGATGCCATATTTCGCCGCCAAACCGGAGCGCGGGCGCATTTGCGCCTCCCAGCCCGGCGGCAGGGCGATGGCGATGCCGGTCGGGACCATAAATCGTTCGCGCGGCGCCAGCGTCAGCGGCAGGTCAATCGCCGCGCGCACGTCACAGCCGGCGGCAAGCGCGGTCTCGTAACGCGGCAGCGCGAGATCGCGGCCATGCGCCAGGCGCATAATCTGAACCACTGGCGCAGCGGCCAGGTCCTCGCGGGCGTCCAGATGAACCGTGATTTCGTCGTCCGTGCGCATTTTTGTTGCGGACATTTTGCATTCCTGTCGCATTAAAGCGCGCCATTATCCCGCGATTTGCATCACAGACAAAACTATCTTTCCACAGCTTTTCCGGCAGGCCTCCCCAATTTTTTCCAATCAGGGAAACGCCCGCAAAATTAAAATGTCAAAGAGCCCACGCCAGCGAACAAGCAATGTTCCTCGCGCATGAACGCCGTAAAGGGCTGAGAGGTGTTGCGGCGCTCCTTCCATGAGGAGCCGGCCCGCCTTTGGTTCAAAAGCCGCATCTCGACGCTGAGATGAGTTTAAGGCCGTCAAATCTCGTGAGGATAACTTTTCACCGGATATGGGTTTTATTGAAGACTACCCTCCTGAGGTTGCATTTTCGAAGATTCGATTCGTGTGCAGGTTGTGCGGAAATTGGTTTGTTTGAGCTTCCTCATGCCCCCGCAGCAACACCCACCTCCCCCTTGAGGAGAGGTGAATCTCTCTTGCCAGAAGGCGGCTTATTCGCTCTTCTTCGCCGCCACCCAGCCGTCGATCTTCTTCTCCAGGACGGGCAGCGGCATCGAGCCGGTCATCAGGATTTCGTCGTGGAACTTGCGAATGTCGAAACTGTCGCCGAGCTCTGCTTCGGCTTTTTTGCGCAGCTCATTAATCTTCAGCATGCCGAGCTTATAGGATGTCGCCTGGCCGGGCCACACGGCGTAGCGCTCAATCTCGCGGGTGACGGAGGCGCGGGTGTCGCCGGTGACGGACTGCATGTAATCAATCGACTGCTCGCGGGTCCAGTGTTTGTGGTGGAGACCGCTATCGACCACCAGACGCGCGGCGCGGAACAGCTCTGACTGCAGGCGGCTGAGATTGCCGAGCGGGTCGTCCTCATACATCCCCATTTCTGCGGCGACCTGTTCGGCGTATAGCGCCCAGCCCTCGGAAAACTCTGAATAGCCGAGCATGTTGCGGATCAGCGGCAGGCTGGCAGATTGTTCCAGTGATATCTGGAAATGGTGGCCGGGAACCGCCTCGTGATAGGTCAGCGTTTTCAACGTGTGCTTGGGCCAGTCGGCGGTGTCTTTGAGGTTGATCCAGTAGACGCCACCGCGCGAACCGTCGAGCGCCGGGCTGGTGTAATAACCGCCGGGCGCTGAATTTTGTTCATAGACCGGAATGCGGCGCACCTCGATGCTCTGTTTGGGGATGGTTCCAAACCAGTGCGGCGCCACAGCCATAACCGCCTCGACCTGGCCTTTGAGCGATGCGAGAAGCGCCGCGCGGCCTTCATCCGTATTCGGATAACGCATATCCGCGCGCGCGCCGATCGCCTCAAAGCGCTCCGCAACCGAGCCGCCGGTGACGCCTTCGGCCTGAAAAATCGCCTCCATCTCCGCGGTGATGCGGGCAACCTCAGACAGCCCGAGCGCGTGAATGTCATCGCCGGTGCGCCCGCCGGCGCCATAAGCATCGAGCGCATGCTGATAAAACTCCGCGCCGACATCGCCGAGACGCCACACGCCCGCTTCGCGGCCAGCCTGCTCGGTGAGATTTTCCAGCGCCGCCGCCAGCCGCGCATAGGCGGGATAAACCACGGTATCGACAGCCTCCACGGCGCGCTGGTTTAACGCGTTGCGCTCGTCTTCGCTAAGCTCTTCAATCTCGCCAAGCTTTGCTGCAAATGTCGTCGCCAGCGGATTGGCGCCCGGTTCGGAGGATGTGAAACCCTTGATAGACCCGACCGCGCCGTTAATCGCAAAATAGGGCGGCACGACGCCAAGCGCGGCGTCACCGCCGAGGGATTCGATCACCTCGTCAAACACCCGCCCAAACTCAGCCAGCCGCGCAAGATACGCCTCCGCATCAGCTTTCGTCGCCAGCGGTTGCTGGGTCTGCAACAGGCGCGGCAGGAAGAGATGCGCGCCGGTGAGTTGGGTGATGACATAAGGGCTGGCCGAGCCCCACGGCGTGGCGCCGCCAAATTCGAACTGGTTGCGCCGCGCGCCGGTCTCATAGGCGTCGCGCAACACATCATAGGTGATGCGCGCCTGCGTCCCCAGCGCGTCGCGGTCGAGCCCGCGAATATCCTGCAGGAAGCGCTCGTTCATGTGGCGCGCCTCGTCGCTGGCGGCAAAGCCATATTTCCCGAGCCGGGCGTTATAGCCCTCGCCGGCAATCTCCTCGCTGACGCCGAGGATGGTGGCGAATTCCGGCGCGGCTTTCAAAACCTCCGCCGCATGCGCCGCCGCCATCTCCAGTAGCGCCGCGTCAGGGTTGGCGATCACGGTCTCTTCAGCCACCGGCGGTTGCGTATCCGCCGCGGACGTTTCAGCGGCGTCGTCTTTCTTGCCACAGCCGGCAAGCGCAACAGCAAGAGCCGCAGCGCCCGCGAATAAGGTCAGTTTGTATGCGCTCATAGCTATTTTCCCTCGCCTGTCGTCGGCCAATAACGGGCTAATCTAAAGCATTTTGTGTGGTTTGGACAATTGCCAAACTATTGACGGCGCGGTTGCACCAGATAGCGCCCATAGACGAGCGCGAACACCGCGAAGGCGCTGCTCCAGACCAGGGCGGCAAAACCCATCGCGATATTGTAGGAAACCGGCAGCAACGGCGCGGCGACGCGCAATCCCGCACCGATATTGACCAATATGTAGATTGCAATTGTCGCCCGGTCAGCCTCAAGCGCGTGGCCTGCATGACCGCGGGTTGCGCGGGTCATCACCGCCAGCGTCATCACGCCGGCAGCGCCCGCGGTCAGCGCATGCAACGCCGCGCTCTGCGCGATGAGGCTCGGCGCCAATAATGACAGCCCCAGCAAGACGAGCGCTGTGGCTAGCCAGAAATACCCAAAATGCAGAATAACAACCAGCGGCTCGGCAATGGTGCGCCAACCGCGCCAACGCATCAGCCGGATATAATGCAGCGCGCCGGCGGCCATCAAAATGGCGCCGCTGACAGGCGCGCCTGGCGCAAAAAGCCAGCCCAAAACCCCCGCGACAAGCGCCGCGATGGCGACTTTGTCGATTGCGGCAAACGGCGCCGCAAATGGCGCCGCGCCGGTTTTCGCCAGCCAGTTTCGCGTAAAGCTCGGCGTCACGCGCCCGCCGATAAGCGCCAGCAAGACAGCAACAACGCCCAGCCCCCAATGCACGCCAAATGTCCCCGTCCCGCCTCGCGCCAGCTGCATATGCCAAAGGATATTGCCAAGCCCGAGCAAACCAATCAGTATACAGATTGGAACATTGCGCCAGTTTTTACCGGTGATCACCTCGCGCCATAACAGCAAATCGAGGACAATCAGAAAGGCGCAATCGACTGCCATGGCCAGCGGCGCGCCGATAAAGTCTGCGGAAAGAATTGCCGCCCGCCCGGCGAGCCAGAGCCCGGCCAACCCCGCAAGGCGCAGCCCGTTGATCGGCAACCGCCCAGTCCAATTGGGAACCGCCGTCAGAATGAACCCGGCGATCACGGCGGCGAGATAGCCATAGACCATCTCATGGGCGTGCCAGGCGATGAGGCCGTTTGGCGGGTTAAACGCCAATACACCGCTCAAAGCCGCCACTGTCACCAGCGGCGCAATCGCGGCGGTGATCGCGCCGCCGAGGAAGAACGGGCGAAAGCCGAAACTGAAAAACGCCGGGCCTTTATAGGCTCGCATCTGCTCTGCGGAAGAGGTCATGGCGGGCTTATTCCCAAATTGCGCCTATGTCTTTTAAAACTACTCGGCCCCAAAAGATAAGCCCCCGCAAGAATGCGAGGGCTTAGGTCGTATTTACGTTGGTTTTCTTAATAGCGAAAAATCAGTCGCCTTGAGAAATTTCCTTACCGGTTTCCTGATCGACGATTTTCATCGACAGGCGCACCTTGCCGCGATCGTCAAAGCCGAGAAGTTTGACGAAAACTTCATCGCCCTCTTTGACCACATCGGTGGTTTTTTCCGGCCGGCCGTCAGACAGCTGCGAGATATGCACCAGCCCGTCGCGCGGGCCGAAGAAGTTGATGAAGGCGCCAAAGTCCATGGTCTTGACGACCGTGCCTTTGTAGATTTCGCCAACTTCCGGCTCGGCGACAATCGAGTGGATCCACTTATAAGCGGCGTCGATTTTTTCTTTGTCGTTGGAGGCGATTTTGATCAGGCCGTCATCATTGACGTTGATTTTGGCGCCGGTCTCTTCAACGATTTGACGGATAATTTTACCGCCGGCGCCGATGACGTCGCGGATTTTTTCCTTGTTGATCTGCATCGTCTCAATGCGCGGCGCATAGTCGCCAAGATCGTCGCGGGAGGTGTCGAGGGCTTTGCTCATCTCACCGAGAATATGCATGCGCCCGTCTTTGGCCTGATCGAGCGCCACTTTCATGATCTCCTCAGTGATGCCGGCGATTTTGATGTCCATCTGCAACGAGGTGATGCCCTCATCGGTGCCGGCGACTTTAAAATCCATATCGCCAAGATGGTCCTCGTCGCCAAGAATGTCGGACAGCACCGCATAGCGCTCGCCTTCGAGGATAAGCCCCATGGCGATGCCGGCGACCGGGCGCTTAATTGGCACGCCGCCATCCATCAGCGCCAGAGAGGCGCCGCAAACCGTCGCCATTGACGATGAGCCGTTGGACTCGGTGATTTCCGAGACCAGACGGATAACGTAAGGAAATTCCTCCTGGGGCGGAATAACCGCTTTCATTGCCCGCCAGGCAAGCTTGCCATGGCCGATTTCACGGCGACCGGTAAAGCCCATGCGGCCAACCTCGCCGACCGAATAAGGCGGGAAGTTATAATGTAAGAGGAACTGTTCTTTATAGGTGCCGGCCAGCGCATCGATGAATTGCTCATCTTCGCCCGTGCCAAGCGTTGCAACAACCAGCGCTTGCGTTTCACCGCGGGTGAACAGCGCCGATCCGTGGGTGCGCGGCAAGATGCCGGCTTGAGCGACAATCGGGCGAACGGTTTTGGTGTCGCGGCCGTCAATGCGCTCACCGGTGTCGAGAATGCCATTGCGGACAATGTCGGATTCAATCGCTTTGAAGAGACCGCCAACAACGCTTTTAGGCAGCGCGTTTTCGTCTTCTTCATTGCAGAATTCGGCAATCGCTTTGTTTTTCGCCTCGCCAAGTTTTTCCTGACGCACCTGTTTGACCTGCTCATTATAAGCGGCGCGAACATCAGCCTCGACCAGCGCGCGGACTTTGCCTTCGTGCTCGGAATGGTCCGGCGCAACAAAATCCCAAGGTTCTTTGGCGCTGTCTTCGGCGAAATCGAGGATGAGGTCGATCACTTCTTTCGCCGCTTTATGGCCGAAGCCAACTGCGCCGAGCATCACCTCTTCGGACAGCTCTTTGGCTTCCGATTCAACCATCATCACCGCTTCGCTGGTGCCGGCCATGACCAGATCAAGCTTGGTCTCGGCCATCTCGTCGATCTGCGGGTTCAAAACATATTCGCCGTTGATATAGCCTACGCGCGCTGCTGCAATCGGTCCGAGGAACGGAACCCCGGCAACCGTCAACGCAGCGGAAACGGCAATCATCGCCACCATATCGGGGTCGTTTTCCAGATCGTGCGACAACACCTGCGCGACGACCAAAACTTCGTTTTTAAAACCTTTGGCGAACAACGGGCGGATCGGCCGGTCAATCAGGCGCGAGGTCAGCGTTTCTTTTTCAGTCGGACGCGCTTCGCGTTTGAAATAGCCGCCGGGCACGCGCCCTGCTGCATAATAGCGTTCTTGATAGTGAACGGTCAGCGGAAAGAAATCGAAATTCGGGTTCGGTTGCTTTGCGGCCGTTACAGCGGCGAGAACAGTGGTCTCGCCATAGGTGGCGAGCACGGCGCCATCAGCTTGGCGCGCGATGCGCCCGGTCTCAAGGGTCAGCGTGCGCCCGCCCCATTCGATTGATTTTTTCGTGATGTTAAACATTTTTCTTCTCTCTCGTGAATCGCGCCCTACGCGGATCGTCTGGCGCCCTGGTTATGTAGCCGTGTCAGAAGGGGAACTTGGTTCTCACCTATCTCGGCTGCATTCGGATAGCGCCGTCAATTCGAAAGACGGCGCCGTTAATCATTGTGTTGCGGCATATCTCCAATGCCAGCGATGCATATTCTTCGGGTTTGCCAAGCCGTTTGGGGAACGGCACCATGGCGGCGAGCGCGTCTTGAACCTTCTGGTCCATGCCCGCCATCATCGGCGTCCAGAAAATTCCGGGCGCGATGGTGTTGACGCGAACGCCAATATTCATGAGGTCGCGCGCCACCGGCAGCGTCATACCGACGATGCCGGCCTTGGATGCGGCATAAGCAGCCTGGCCAATTTGGCCCTCAAAGGCGGCGACCGATGCGGTGTTGATAATCACCCCGCGCTCGCCATCCTCGCCGGGCTCCAGTTTCTGCATCTCGACAGCAACGAGGCGCGTGCAGTTAAAAGTCCCGGCCAAGTTGATGTCGAGAACCTTTTTAAAACTTGTCTGCCGGTGCGGGCCGTTCTTGCCGATGGTCTTCTCGCCAATCGCTATGCCGGCGCAGTTGATTAAAATGGACGGGGCGCCGTGGGCGGCGACAGTCTTGTCCAGTGCGGCGGCGATGGTTGCTTCATCTGTGACGTCTACGGAGCAAAATATCCCGCCGAGCTCAGCGGCCAGCGCCTCACCTTTGTCCGCGTTAAGGTCCCACAGCGCAACTTTGACGCCGGCTTGATGGAGCGCTTCGGCGGTCGCTGCGCCAAGGCCAGAGGCGCCGCCTGTGATGATCGCAGACTTTTCAGAAAGGTTCATATTCTAGTCCTTCGTCCGTCATCCCGTGCGCGGCGCAGCATCTTGATGATGCGCCGCAGACCCGGGACCTTTTGCGGCGAGCGCGACGTTGGTTGATAGCGATCCCGGACCAGCGCGGCGATATTTCATATCGCAGCGCATCCGGGATGACGCCGTCTTAGCGGCGGATGCCAAGCGCTTCGATCAGCTTTTTGTAGCGCGGTTCGTCGCCGCGCTTGACATAGTCGAGCAGACGGCGGCGCTGGGACACCATTTTCAGGAGCCCGCGGCGCGAGTGGTTGTCTTTCTTGTGCTCTTTGAAGTGCTCGGTGAGGTTGGTGATGCGCTCGGTGAGGATGGCGACCTGCACCTCGGGGGAGCCGGTATCGTCGGCTTTCTGCGCGAATTTTTTGATGAGTTCAGCCTTACGGCCAGCCGTAATCGACATGCTTTATTCTCCGCGGCGTCGTGTAAATTTCCGGCCCCGCCGGGACGCCGTCCAGCAGGGTCAGGGATTGGCGCGGCTTATGGGGGAAAATAAGCGCCGTGGCAAGGCTCGGCGCTGGTTCAGTCGCGACAGAACCA
>JAADIQ010000037.1 GCA_013151255.1 Alphaproteobacteria bacterium | reverse complement strand
GCTTTCCAAAGCCTATTGGACGTTTGGCTTCGGGCGCACAAATATGCGGATATGCCAGTCAATCGCGACTCTTTCGGTCGCAATGTTGCCGTGCTGCCGCCTCAAGAGATTGAACTGATGATTTCTTCGAGCGGTTTTAACGCACCCACATTGTTCTTCCAGACGCTTCTCATCCATGCCTGGTATTCCAAGTCAGCTTCGTGATGGCGGCATAATATTGGGGCCGGACAGACGTATTGCCCCACAGCGCACGCGCTAATCCCTTACGAATAGGGGCATGGCCCCAGCTAACGCGGTTGTGATCTTGCGCCTGCTTGTTATTCCTGGTTTGATATTATATGTACCGGACGTTCGGTACAGAATTATTTATCACTTTGAAAATGAGAAAACGGAGAACCAAAATGACTAATGAACTCAACTTGAAGGCCTTTAAGTCCCACCTGCGCATGGCCGCTGCGGCGCTGATTATTGCCGGCGGGCTTGCCAGCTTTGCGATTGGCGGCGCCAACGCAGCGCCCGGCGCAGCTGATGCAGACATCATCGCCGAGGCGCCGAGCGGCGTTGTGGCGCATCGCACAATCGACATCGACGGGGTCTCGGTGTTCTATCGCGAGGCGGGTGATGCGTCCAAGCCGACGGTGTTGCTGTTGCACGGATTTCCAACATCTTCGCAAATGTTTCGCAATCTGATCCCCGTGCTTGCCGAAAAATATCATGTGCTGGCGCCGGATTATCCGGGTTATGGCGCGAGCGATGCGCCGGCGCGCGATGAGTTTGACTATACTTTCGCAAACTATGCCGACATCGTGGAAAAATTTATCGACAAGAAAGGCGTTGATAAATTCTCAGTCTATCTGATGGATTACGGCGCACCGGTCGGCTTTCGGCTGTTTGAGAAAAATCCTGGCCGCGTTTCCGGCTTCATCATTCAAAACGGCAACGCTTATGAAGAGGGCCTTAAAGAGTTTTGGGAGCCCATCAAAGCCTATTGGAAGACCGGCGCCAAAGAACAACGCGACGCGCTGCGGCAGTTCCTCACCATTGAAGCGACGCAATGGCAATATACCCATGGCCAGCCCAAGCCAGAGCTAATCAGCCCTGATACATGGCATACGGACCAGTATCTTCTCGACCGCCCGGGCAACAAAGAAATCCAGCTTGATCTGTTTTATGATTACCGCACCAATGTCGAGAAATACGCCACATGGCAGGCGCTGTTTCGCAAGCACCAGACGCCGACGCTGATTGTCTGGGGTAAAAACGACACTATTTTCCCGGCCGACGGCGCCTATCCCTATCGCCGCGACCTCAACAATGTGGAATTCCACCTGCTCGATGGCGGCCATTTCGCGCTTGAAAGCCACGGCGCATTGATCGCCGATGAAATCGTCGACTTTCTCAATCGCGAAGTGAAATAATGCTCGCGCCAATCGCCCTTGCGCTCCTCCAGCTTGCATCATGCGAAGCTGGGGGAGGCGCATCTCAGAAGCGTCAGCCGAGCTCCACCCAAACCGGTACGTGGTCGGATGGTTTTTCTTTGCCGCGTTCAGAACGGTCGACGCCCGCGTCTTTGAAGCGGTCGGCGGCTTGCGGCGATAGCAGTAAATGATCGATGCGGATGCCATGGTCTTTTTGCCATGAGCCGCGCTGATAGTCCCAAAATGTGTAACGAACGCCATTGGGGTCGGCCTGGCGCAAAGCGTCGGTGAGGCCGAGATTGACGATCTCCCGGAACGCCGCACGGGTTTGCGGCAGGAACAGCGCGTCATCGGCCCAGGCGGCGGCGTCATAGGCGTCTTCTGCCTGCGCAATGACATTATAATCGCCGGCCAACACGAAGGCTTCCTCATTTTTCAGGAGGTCTTCGGCGTGTTTTTTCAGCCGCTTCATCCAGGCGAGCTTGTAGTCATATTTGGGACCGGGGGCCGGGTTGCCATTGGGCAGGTAAAGCCCGCCGACGCGCACCGGCTCGGCGTTATCGGGCATCACCAACGCCTCAATATAACGCGCCTGTTCGTCTTCCTCATCGCCATCAAGCAAAGGCAGGCCGCGCATGACATCGTCGAGCGGGAATTTTGAAAGCAACGCCACGCCATTATAGGTTTTCTGTCCGTGGACTTCGACATTATAGCCGCGGTCTTCAAATTCTAGCGACGGAAATTTTTCGTCGACGCATTTAATCTCCTGCAACACCGCGACATCGGGTTTGGCGGCGTCAAACCATTCAAGAATGCGCGGCAGGCGGGCGTTGATCGAATTGACGTTAAAGGTGGCTATTTTCATCTTCAGCTTTCTGTTTGACACGGGCCAGAGCGCTCCCCAGATAGCCGGGCCACAGCAGTTTGACAATCAACCATAAGACCGGCGTGGCGAGCGCGCGCTTGGGCGTGAATGAATAGGTCCACACGACGCTTGTGGTCTCGGGGGCCACGGACGTAAAGCGCCATACGCCGCTCGCCTCATCGACGAGCTTTGCAAACGGGCCGGTGAACTTTGTCACGCGATAGGCATAGTGTTCGTCCTGGCTAAATGCGGTCAATTCTTCGTCGACGGATGATTTGTCCGACAGGGTGTGTTTGCGCTGCTGGCCGATGGCTGACCATGGCGCGGTGTGCCCCTGGCAATTGACAATGCCGGGCAGGGGACCGTGGTCGCGGATCAGCGCGCAAGGGTCCATCGCCGCTGCGGTTTGGAACACATGCGCCAGGGGCGCATTGACGGTGATGGCGGCGGAGGTTTGGATCGGTTTTGATGTCATTGGGTATTCTATTTCCTTATAAAAGTCGCAAACGCATCCACTTCCTCCCGCGACGAGCGCAGCTTATTCACCGGCGCATCCGGGTCAGCATAGCCGAGCGCCATGCCGCAATAAAGTTGCTCGTCATCGCTAAGGCCCAAAAACGCCGATACGGTTTTCGCGCGCGCCGCCCAGGCTTCCTGCATGCAGGTGGCAAGTCCCTTGTCGGCGGCGGCAAGCACGAGGGACTGCATAAACATGCCCAGATGCGCCCATTGGCCTTTGTCGAATTGGCGCGGGAGTGAAAAGAACAGACCGACCGGGGCGCCAAAAAACTGGTAGTTTTTGAGCAGCCATTGCAGCCGCGCCGGCTTGTCGTCGCGCGCAATGGCGAGCAGCGCATACATTTCCTCGCCAACCGCAAAGCGGCGCGAGCGCCATGGCTCGCCGAGCTTTGGCGGATAAATCGCAAGCTCAGCCTCGTCGGCAAACGGATTATCGCCAATCGCTTTCGTCACCGTTGCAATCAGGCGCGCCCGACCGGCGCCCATGACTACATGCACCTTCCAGGGCTGAAGATTACCGCCCGACGGCGCCCAGCGCGCAACCTTGAGGACTTCGCGCACCTTCTCCTCACAGACCGGCCGGTCGAGAAAGCCCCGCGTTGAAATGCGTGACTGAATTGCGTCGGTGACATTCATAATTTTGTTTCTCGCATTGACTATACCGAGTGTCGAGGGCGATCATCACCTCGCCGCTACAGCACCCGTCGGAGCAACATGCGAAACAAAACTACTCTTTTAGCCACAGCGGTGATGTTCGCCGCAATCATCTTTCTGTTCTGGCAGAACGACCAGCGGATTTTTCAGGACCAGGGGCGGCTCGCCGTCAGGCCGGATCCGAGCGATCGCGATGCGGTGATTTTTACATGGAACAGCGGTATCGACGTGCCGATGGCGCGCCGGTTTGAGGAAGCCTTTGACCAATGGAAAGGCAAGACCGGCCGCATCGTGATTGAGCTGAATTCTCCCGGCGGGAGTTTGAGCGAAGGCGGACGCGTTGTTGATGTGATCGAGAAGATGAAACGCACACATGAAGTCGAGACCCGCGTTGGCGCGGGCAGCGTTTGCCTGTCGATGTGCGTGCCGATTTACCTGCGCGGCGCCCGGCGCGTTGCCGCCCCGTCTTCGCGCTGGATGTTTCACCAGCCGACAACGCGCGACTTTTTCACCGATGAGAAAGTCAACGAACCGGCATTTGAAACCCGGATGACTGCTCGGCGTTTCTTCAACCGCTATTTCGTCCATTCCGAAATGGACCCGGACTGGCGCGCAAAACTGGAGCGCGACTGGCAAGGCGGCGATGTCTGGAAGACCGGCCAGGAGCTGGTTGATGAGGGCGCCAATGTGGTGACGGTTTTGGAGTAGGGCTGGAGGCGCAGGACCGGATGCGGCAATAGTATCGCCGAGCGATGGACAACATCATTCCAGGCGCTGCGCGCAAGAAAACGCGCGTCGGACGATATCTGAATAAAATCAAATGTCTATCCGCCGCCGGCATACCTCATATGCGGTATGCCGAAGCGCGGCGAATCGACAATCCTCACACCCACGACGGGCGGCTATCAGAGTGTGGGGATGTGCATGAGGCTCCAAGATGCGGTCAACCTGGCCGACCCGTTTTTTATTCAATCTGTGGATGGAGAAATTCACCGACTTCCGGGCGCCGCCGATTTTGTTCGAGAACTGAACGCTGCGCCGGTTCGTTATGTGCTCGATGATGCGTCTGCGGCGCTGGTTACGATGACCGCGTTTGCAGAAAAGAATATGCTATGCGCATCGCTGGACCTTCTTCGCTTCCCGTCCACTGCTTTTTGGATGGAATGGAGCGAGCAAGGGCGCGCTAAGTATATGAAGAAATTTGACCTTATGGATTCAATGCGCGACACGTCTATGCTCGGGCGCGCTGGCGCCTTTGTCAAAGCCGATGAGAGCGGGCGCCGCGGAGAGATTGCGATCTTCTGGGAAAATGCAGACGGCGCACCGGACCTGGCGCCGTTTTTGATCGAATTTGATTTCGACGACCCACACTTCAATAAGCGCCAGGATAAAAACCTATTCGTGCGCGGCCTCCAGCTGAATGAGCCCAGCCCGCTTCAGGCGTTATTTAATTGTACACGCTATCGGTTGATGGAGCCGTGGCGCGCCTATTACCAGCGCAATGCGAACACGCCAGCAGAGTTTAAAGATACGGTCCATCGCAGCCTTTGCAGCATCTCTGGCGACCTGCCGTTTATCGCCGCGTTCTGCCTGGTGCTGTCGGCGCGCGGCGCTTTGCGATATCAGGCAAGCGACCTGAAGCGCCTGAACACAGCGCGCTTGCGTAAAGGCCGCAGCGCCTTGCTTGATCATCTGACAGTATCGCTTGAGCTGGATGCAGTAGCGGGCGATGGCGGCGCTAGCGGTGGTGATTTGCGCACTGCGCCGCGGCTACACCATGTTTGCGGCCATCTGGTGCGGCGCGGCGCCGGTTTGCATTGGAGACGCTCGCATTTGCGCGGCAATCCACAATTAGGGTTAATTTCTACACGAACGATAAGGGTTAGAACCAGCGCCTCTGCAAGGCGGGTGAATTAATCCTGCTCAGGCAGACTTCCAGATCAACGCCGCCAGCGCGGATTGGCGTTTAACGCCGGTTTTAGCAAAGATGCTTCTAAGCTGGGTTCGCACAGTATGAAGGCTGACGCCGCCGGCTTTTGCCGCCTGTTCAATCGAGGCGCCGTCGGCGAGCGCCAGCGCCAACCGGCCCTCAGCCTCGGTGAGGCGGTATTGTTGTTTTAATAGGCCAATGACCGCCGGCGTGAGGCCGATTGGCCGCGCCATGACGATTGCAAGAGCGGTGGTTTCGATGAGCGCCCCTGCCGGAACCGTCGCCGGCAAGACTTCAATTTCCAGCGTGTCGCCGTCGCCTGGAACGCGCAAGAGCCTAGCCGGCGTTGTTGCAAGGCGTTTGTCTACCGCGCTTGCAATCAAGCGCACCAGATCGCGGTCCTTTTCGCGATGGCGCACTGTCAAGCGCCCGTCCTTTACGGTCAGAATGTTTGAGCACGACAGCAAGTTTTCACCGGCGGCATTCATCCATCTGACTGTCCCATTACTGTCAACGAGATAAGACGCCATGCGCGCCGAAGTGAGGCCGCCTTTCAGGCTGGCGTGCCCGAAACCGCCGGGCGCGCTGAGTTTTTGCGCAATGCGCGCCGCTCTTCGCACATGGGGCAATAGTTTTGCGAGGTAGGCTCTTTCATCCTCGCCGAAACGCCCGGCTTCACGTGGCCGGCTGAAAGCAATGGCGACTTGGGTGATGCAGTTCCATGTCTGAAGCATCCAGAATCGGTGAGACGACTAAGTTACGCGATAACAATTTAACGCACATCGCGATGGTGTGCGGTAGTGCAACAATCTGCTAAAATTTGGGGTAAGGATGATGTTGCGGTGACCGATAACAAAACTGAGCGGTTTTATTCTCCCCGCTTAGCAGCGAATAGAGACTTTTCCGAAGTGTCAGATCTAAATAAACCGCGCGACAACTTCCTTATAGGAGCGCGACAGTTTCAGCTCCTGACCGTTGTCGAGGATCAAGAAATATTCGCCGTTGGAATGCGGGTGCAGCTCCTTGACCCGTCCGACATTAACGATGGCGGAGCGATGCACGCGTTGGAAGCGCGATGGATCGAGGCGTTGCTGCAACGCTTTCATGGTCTCGCGGATAATATGGGTTTTCCCGCCGGCGTGGATGCACATATAATCGCCCGCCGCATCAATCCACTCAATTTCATCGGCCCCGAGAACAACCACTTTTGAACCGTCTTTAAAGGACAGCCGTTCAGAAAAGCGCTGCTTTTCGGTCCAGGCCGGGTCGTTGATCAGTTCCTTGATGCGGTCGCGTTCGTCTTCGGAAAGCGATGCGAGCAATTCGACCAGCTGGCTTTCGCGGCCGAGTGCGGCGGCAGATTTTTTCGCTTCGCGGGCGCGGTGCAATGCGTCTTTAAGGCGCTCCTCATCGACCGGCTTGACGATATAGTCGAGCGCGTTGGCTTCAAACGCGTCAATCGCGAATTTGTCGTAAGCGGTGACGAACACAAACAACGGCGCCGGGCCGCCGATCAGCGCGCGCACCACGCCGAAGCCGTCAAGGCCGGGCATTTGAATATCGAGAAAAACCAGATCGGGCGTGTGCGCCTTGATTGCCTTGACCGCCTCACGCCCGTTTGCGCATTCAGCGATGATTTCCACTTCGGGAAATTCCTCAAGCCGCAGCTTTAGACCGCGCAACGCCAGAGGTTCGTCATCGACAAGGATTACCCGCATTTTATCATCGTTCATTGGTCAGCCCCTTGTTTCGAAAGGTATGGTCAGGCGCACGCAAAGTCCCTGCGGTTCGAGCCTGCTTAATTTGAAAGTGCAATCGTCCTGATAAAGATGCGCCAGACGGTCGCGCATATTCACCAGGCCGACGCCGGTTGTCGCGTTGCGTAACAGATCGGACGGATTATCGGGTGCATCAGGTCCATTGTCGCACACCTGCATATGCAGCTTGTTGCGCTCGCGTTTAGCGACAATGGTGACTTCGCCGCCGGCCTCCATCTTGGCGATGGCGTATTTGATGGCGTTTTCGATGGCGGGCTGCAATATCAGCGACGGCACGCGCGCGCTAAGCGCTTCTGCGTCAATGTCGAAGGTGACTTTCAGCCGATCGGCAAAACGGGTCTTTTCAATTTCGAGATACAATTCTAATGCGCGAATTTCTTCGGCAAGCGAAGTTTTTTGCAACGGATCGCTATCGAGGGAATAGCGCAAAAACGATGATAGCTGCGTCAACATTTTGTTGGCTTGTTTGCCATCCTGCTCAAGCACCAGCGTTGAAATCGCGTTCAGCGTGTTAAACAGAAAATGCGGATTGAGTTGATAGCGCAGCATTTTTAATTGCGCCTGATCGGCAAGCCGGGCTGAGAGGATAGCGCGCTCGGTCTCATTTCTTAAATTGAGATAATAGTTGATGCCGAAATAAAATCCCGCCCATGAGCCGAGCAAGAACAGGTTCACGGGAACATCGGGGATTAGCAATAACAGGAAATTGGATGTGCCAATGGCTTCGCCGCGCAGTCCCATCCATGCATTGCCGAATAAGATGCCGAAGGTTTGCGCTTTCATCGCCGACAAACGCCATCAGGATGGTTGAGGGCAGGGCGATCCCTAAGAGCAGCACCGGGCCCTGGCGGCGCGCAAAACGATAGATCGGGCGCGCGAGAATGCTGGTGGTTAAAAACCCGATCAGCGATGAGGCGACGGAATAGAGCAGGGCGTCCGACGACCGGCCGGCGACAAAGGTCGACACGCTCAACACATGCAACATGAAGAAGCCGAGCCAGCCGGCGATTTGCAATACCCAGAACATCCGGGCTTTATCGACGAACAGCCAGTTCATCCATTGCCGGGTGCGGCCGGGCGCGACCAGAAACGGACCGGTCTCAGCGGCGCTAATATTGGCGGTTGTCATCAATTCAGGCTCATGTTTGGTCATTCTATGAAGGCTGCCTTGTGCTGCAATGCAAGAACGGATGCGGCCAACGGCCCTTGTGCCGCGACAAACACCTGAATTCAATTAGCTTAACCCTATTCGCCGAGCGACAAAAGCCGTACGTCGCCGCCGGCGGCTGTGGTGTTGATGGTTAAGGTGCGTTCAACTGCATATCGCCATGGCGCATCCTTGCTGGTGAGCAAGGGCGTGATGGCGCCGGCGCGATTGGCGAGGCAGTTCAAAATCTCGCGGCGCGCGCGTGCGTCGCCGTCAAAGACGACAGCGCGAACAAGCCGGTCCGCCAGCAAAGATGTTGGGACTTCCGCGCCACCGCCAAACCCGGTCGCCAGCGCCCCCGGCGCACCGGCCGGCTCCAGCGCGATGCGTAGGAGTTGCGCCATACGGTCAGTACAGATGATTGCGTTTCCGGCTGCGAGCGCAAGCGCGATTTGCCGGTCATAGCTGTCCATATCACCGCCGCCGAGACACAGAACGACGCCGCGTGGGCGCAGTCGCAAAGTGTTGGACTCGCCGGTAGGGCCGGGAAGCAGAACCGGCCCGGAAAACTCGTCGTAATAGATGTTGAGCGCGCTGGAGAGGGCGCCGGCGGCCCGTTGGGCGATGGTGTCGAGCGCTTGCTTAAACACCGCGCCGCGATCGGTGCATCCGCGCCATTGTTCAAACGCCGCATGCGCCGCCGGCGCCTTGTCTGCCTCCGTATCGCAATAGGCGCGTTTGGCGATGGTAATTTTCGTACCGCCCGCCGGCGCTCGCCGCTTTTGCAGCGCTTTTAAATAATGCGGGCCGCCGGCCTTTGGCCCGGTGCCCGACAGGCCTTCGCCGCCTGAACCCCGACAACGGCGCCGATCTGATTGCGGTTAACATAAATATTGCCGACCCGCGCCCGCGCGGCGATGTTGTGCATGGTCTCGTCGATGCGCGTATGGATGCCGAGCGTGAGGCCATATCCAAGCGCATTGATCTGGTCGATGAGGGCGCTGAGTTTTTCCGCCTTGAAAGTGATGACATGAAGCACCGGTCCGAAAATCTCGTCCTTTATTTCATCTAGCGACGCTACCGCAAACGCGGCCGGCCGCACAAAGATGCCGTCATCTTGCGTCTCAGCTTTTGGCGCCCGCGCGATAAGCTTTGCGGATTTTTCAAGCCGCGCAATGTGGCCTTCGATGGTGGCGCGCGCGTCCTCGTCAATCACCGGCCCGACATCGGTTGAAAGATCGCACGGATCGCTGAGACGAAGCTCGGCCATGGCCCCGGCGAGCATCTCGTTAAAGCGCTCGGCAATGTCGTCTTGTACGCAAACCACGCGGCAGGCCGAACAGCGTTGTCCGGCGCTTTGAAATGCGGAGGCAAGCGTGTCGGCGACGGCTTGTTCCAGGAGCGCGGTGGAATCGACAATCATCACATTCACGCCGCCGGTCTCGGCGATCAGCGCATCGTCATATTTGCCGTTGGCAACGAGGCTTTGGTTGATCTGTCTCGCGACCGCCGTCGAGCCCGTAAAGATGATGCCATTGACGCTGGGATGGGCGACCAGCGGCGCGCCCACACTGGCGCCGTCGCCCGGAAGAAAATGCAAGGCGGCTGCGGGAATGCCCGCTTTGCGCAACAGTTTTACCGCCTCAAATGCAATCAGCGGGGTTTGTTCGGCCGGCTTGGCGATCACGCAATTGCCGGCGGCGAGCGCCGCGCTCACCTGGCCGAGGAAAATCGCCAACGGGAAATTCCATGGAGAAATGCAGGCAACGACGCCGAGGGGTGCGCCGTGTAATTGTTCTGCTTGGCGCGCATAATACCGTAAGAAATCCACCGCTTCGCGCAATTCGGCAATCGCGTCGGGCCAGGTCTTTCCCGCCTCGAAGACCGCAAGCGTCATAAAATGAAGGCCGCGCTCCTCAAGCAGGTCGGCGGCGCGACGCAGCGCGTCCGCGCGTGTCGTCGCAGGCGTTTTCGCCCAGCTTTCAGCGTAGCCAGCCGCGCTGGCGCAGGCTTTAGCGATATCGTCGGCTGACGCCGTTTCAATCGAGCCGATCACATGCGCGGTGTTTGCAGGATTGACAATCGGCGCCGCATCGCCGCCTTGCATCTTTCCTTTAATGATCGCTTTGGCGGCGATTGGCTGCATCGGCTCGCGCGCAGCATACGCCAACGCTTCCGCGGTCGGCGGATGGGTTTCATCCCAGCCTTTTGCCGCGAGGCGTTCGCCATTCAAATGATCGCGCGGCGCGGGGATGTTCGGATTGGCGATAACATCAAGCGCGGCGACTTCATCCAGCGGGTCGGCGACAACATCGTCTACGGATAAATCCGGGTCGATCAGTTGGTTGACGAAGGAAGAATTGGCGCCGTTTTCCAGCAATCGCCGCACCAGATAGGGCAGGAGCTCCTTATGGCCGCCGACCGGCGCATAGATGCGCGAGCGTGCGCCCTGGTCGATGAGGTTGTCGTGCAGCGCCTCGCCCATGCCGTGCAGGCGTTGTAGCTCGTAGTCTTCAGAGCCTTCCGCCATCGCCTGCACCGTCGTTGCGGTAAGCGCATTGTGGGTCGCAAATTGCGGGTAAAACACATCGCTCGCCGCAAACAGCCTCCGCGCGCAGGCGATGTAGCTGAGATCGGTCAACACTTTGCGGGTGAAGACCGGGTAGCTCTCCAGCCCCATCACCTGCGCGCGTTTAATCTCGCTGTCCCAATAGGCGCCCTTGACCAGCCGCACCATAACCCGGCGATCGGTTTCGCGCGCCAGCGCCGCCAGCCAGTCGAGCACATAGGTTGCGCGGCGCTGATAGGCCTGGATGACGACGCCGAAGCCCTGCCAGTCGGCAAGCGCCGGGTCGCGCATCAGCATTTCGATAAGGTCGAGGGAAAGATCGAGGCGGTCGACTTCTTCGGCGTCGATTGTAAAGCCCATATTCGCGGTTTTTGCGGCAAGCGCCAGCGTACGGACTTTCTCGCCTAGTTCCGTCAGTACACGGGCCTTCTGGCCATATTCATAGCGCGGATGCAACGCCGACAGCTTGACGGATATACCGGGATTGTCGGCGGCGCGCTTGGCCGGGCAGTGGTTTGAAATCGCGGCGATGGCGTTTTCATAGTCGCGGTAATATCGATCAGCATCAGCGGCGGTGTGGGCGGCCTCGCCAAGCATGTCGAAAGAGAAGAGGTAACCCTTGGCAGTATATTGACGTCCGCGCTTCATCGCCGCGTCAATGGTTTGGCCGAGAACGAAATGTTCGCCCATAATGCGCATCGCCTGCGCCACTGATGCGCGGATCACCGGCTCGCCGAGGCGGTCAAACGCCGCCTTGGTCGCCGCCGCCATTCGGCGCAACGGGTCTTTGGCTTCAATATCATCGAGCCAGGCGGCGGTGAGCATCAGCGCGCGGGTGGAGAAATTGACCAGCGGGAAGGGACTTGCGCCCTTATGCGCGCGCCAGTCGCCGGCCTCGATTTTGTCTTCGATCAGCGCATTCGCCGTCGCCGCATCGGGGGTGCGCAACAGTGCTTCTGCCAGCCGCATCAACGTCACGCCCTCGGCGGTGGAAAGCCCATATTCTTGCAGGAACTTGTCGATCAGGCCGGAGCGTTCAGCGCTATCGCGCGCCAGGCGGACAAAATCGGCGGCTTTTTGTTGGGCGCGGCTGCGGACCGGCGGCTCAAGATCGGCGATCAGCATTAGCCGGCCCGTCAGGACCGCCTCATCAATCAGATAATGATCGCGGATAAGGCCGCGCATATCATCGAGGGAAATGGCCTGCGCCACTGGCTCGCCTCATAAAAAATTAACGACCCCGCCCGCTTACTGCTTTTCTTCGGCGCTGTCATCGGTTGTGGAGGCCGAATTAGGATTGACTTTCTAATACCTCTACGAGGGGCTGCGGCGGGCCATTGCGCAGGGCCTCGCGCAGTCCTAATTAGAGGCATAGATATTGGCGGGCCGGCGCGGGACCTCGCGCGGCCTTCCCAGTCGAAAAGGACGCTTTCCC
>JAADIQ010000028.1 GCA_013151255.1 Alphaproteobacteria bacterium | reverse complement strand
TCAAACAGGTAATCTTCAAACGCTTCCAGCTGACCGGTCCGCCCCTCGCCTTCGGGCGCGATGCGAAACGCCGAAAGAATATGCCCGAGCAGTTCGTCCGGACTGACATTGGAGGTTAAGAGCTGCGCGGCAACGATATTGGAGCGGTTGAGCTGGTCCAGCAAATGCCCGATTAACATGGTTTTCCCGGCGCCGACGGGACCGGTAATGACAATGAACCCTTCAGCCTGTTTCAGGCCATAGTGAAGATAAGCCATCGCCTTGTTATGGCTGCGGCTGCCGAAGAAATACCGCGGGTCCGGATTGAGCTTGAAAGGCGCGCTCGACAGCTGAAAATACTCTTCATACATAGTTTAAAATTCCAGCGTGGCTCCCACCAAAATGGAGGTCTCATCATATTCGAGCGCGGGGATTGGAGAAAATCGCTTCGTATACGATGCTTCTGTATATGCCGAAACATTTTTGTAAAGCCGGTAGGAACCGCCGACGCGGCCGATGACTGTGTTAGTCAACCCGTTGTTGGCGACGACAGCCGCACAATCAACGACTGGGTCAAAAAGAATATCCATCGTGTCGAGGCCAAATAAAACTGGGTTCGCCTCACATATTGCAGTGTCGATCGTCGTATCTGAGCGGCGGTACCGGAAATTCCCATAGCCGGTGAGACGGCGCGAAAGACGATGCTTTGCACTTAACGCAACGCCATAGGTTTTGATTTGGCGAAACCCGAAGTCGCTATCGGCGCCATAAACGCTTAACGTCACATCTGTGCGGTCATAAACCGCCGAAATCGACGCGCTCGCGCGGTCCGTTATGCTAACGCCAACGGTTTGGGCCGAGCGCCCCGACAAGGCGCGCGAAAATCTGTTGGCCGCATTGATGACATTGCGCGGCGAACTTTCTCCACCGTCACGCAAACGGTCGGCAAAATCCAGCGTTTGCGTCTGTACGCTTTTGAATTGCGAATTCACCCCTTGCGCGCGCGTCTGGAAAGTTCGACCGGCGTTTGCTGAAAACACCAGACGTCTTGTGAGTTGATATTTTATATCTGCATCAATGAAGTCACCACCGTAGCGCTCGCCATATTCAATCCGCGCGCTGCCGCGCCGGTTCGGCCGCACCGTAAAGCCGGCGCGCCAGAACACTCCGGAAAGCGCGTCATCATTAAAAAATAACGCCGCGGCCGCATCCGTGTCGACTTCATCATAGCCGACCGCCCCGCTTAGCGAAAACTTATCGTCAATCGCAAACCGCATATCGGTGTAGAGCGAGCCTTGTTGATATTCAAAGTTCGGCAAATTACCTGACCCGGTTTCTTTTGTACTGTTGGCGTAAGCGGATGCGCGAATACGAACCCGTTCAAGCGCGGAGCCGGTTTGATAACTCGCAAACGCCTCATGTGTCATGGAGTCATTCAGAAAACTACGGCGAAACGTATTCGCCGCTGTTCTGGAATCATCGATAAAAACTTGAGAGAACCGGTAACGCACTTCCACCGACGATTGGTCCGCCATCTGGTGGTAGATATAAGGACTTGCGGAGAAGGAATTGACATTGGCTTGCTGATTGCGCGCATTGTTCAAGCTACGGGAAAACCGCGCATTGTCGCCAACCAGTTGGCGCGACGTCTGTGCGGACACATCTACATAAGCGAGGTTTTCTGCAACCGTCGCCGTCGCGGTGGCGCCAATATTCTGATTGACCAAGAAATCACTGCGATCGATCAGATAGGAGAAATCGAGATCGCCCAGCACCAACGCCGTTAAGCGTTTTGTACTGATGATCGCCCCGCCTGTCAGAATTGTTGACAGGATATATTCATCATCCTTCAGCCCATCGCGTCGCAGGTCCAGATTGTCCGAATAGGTAAACCGCGTCGAGACCGCCGCTGAATAACCGAGATAATCGGATTTCATTTTCAGCGGCGCTTCCGGTCCGCCAACCTGCGCGAAAGCCGTCCCGCCCAAAACGCTGGCGCAGACGCCTGCTAAAAGCGCGCCCTTGATACCCTGCATCGTGTTTCTGCCGATTTTATACTGTTCCATTGGAAACCCCCTCCGCGCGCGGCGGCATAGCGCTTTTCGCATCGCCGCCCGGCCCGTAATATTCATATGATCCATAATGCGATCCGCCCGCCCCGATCAAACACCGATTTAACATCAAGCTGAGATTGGGGTTAATGTCGAGGAGTTCGTCAATGGCTGATGCAACCGCAGGTTCAGGCGTGGCGTTGGCCTCCACCACAAAGACGATTTCATCGACATATTTAGCCAAAACCACCGCCTCGGTCGTCGCCAGGACCGGCGGCGCATCGAGGATGATGAGCCGGTCCGGCGTTTGCGTCGATAATTCGGTCAACAGGCGCTGGCAGTCCTCATTGGCGAACAGCTCAGACGCCCGTTCAATTCGGGCGCCCTCGGCGAGCACCGACAGCGGCGCCTGGCTGGCGCGGTGCTGCAGCGACCGGATATTGAGCGAGGGATCGAGCAGTTTGTCGGTCAGCCCCGGCCCGGCGGCGAGGCCAAACCTTTCGCGCACGCGTGGGCGCGGCACATCGGCGTCAACTAACAGGGTTTCAATCTGGTCTTCGAGCGCAAGGCTCAAGGCGAGATTGACGGCGCTGAAGGTTTTGCCCTCGCCGGCCCGCGCCGATGTCACCATGATCAGGTTGCGCTGGCGCCCGGGCATGCGATGCGACTGGCGCTCGCCGCTGGCGCGCATGAAACCGATGCGCCGCAATAATCGCCGCTTGACCGCGCGCAGCTCCAGCGCCAGCTGGGTGGCTTTCGCGTCCGGATGATAATAACCGGCCTCGGCGAGCATGGCGTAGTCGAGTTCGAAAGCCTGCTCCGTGGCAAGGCGCGGTTCGGCTTTCTTGTTGCGTTTCTTGGCGCGCTTGGCCGCAATGTTGTGGACTGTGCCGCCAGCCTTTTCGATGACGCCCATCACAACGCCTCCCCATAATTTGCTGATGCCGAAATCTCGACGACGGACGTATCGGATGGCAGTTTTAGCACTGTAAAATACGAATAGGCGGCGCCGACAAGCATCAGGCTGGCGGCGAAAGCGCCGAGCTTTCTGAGATCGACATAACGCGCCGCGACAACGGCGGGCGATGGAACCTCGCTAAGCGCGCCAAGCACCGGAAGGCCAAACGCATCCTGCAATTCGCTGAGCTGGGTGTAGCTTTTATCAAGCATGGTCAACAACCAGGCGGCGCCAGCGCCGGCGCCAGCGGCAATTCCAAAAACACCGATGATCAGCAGCATCCGCGGCGGATCGGTTGGCGCCAAGGCCGCCTCGGGGCGCTCAAACACTTGGTAATCAACCCCGCGCCCGGCGGCGCCGAGATTTCTGGTGAGCGCAAGCCGGTCGCGCCGCGACAGCAACTCGCCATAGGTTTTTTGCGTCTGCTCATATTCGCGGATGATTTGCTGCAAGCCCGCTTCGGCCGCCGGCGCCAGCCCGGCGGTGAGATCCAGCGCTTCAAGCTCACGGCGTAGGCGTTGCTCGCGCGCGCTGAGAATGCCGACCGCGTTTTGCGCCAGCTGTAATTCAGAACGCAACCGCACATAATCGGGGTTAGACGACAGAGCAGCGCCGCCCGCCTCAAGCTGTTCAATGCGCGCTGCCACGCCACGAATATCGGGATGGGTTTCTTTATACCGGCTGCGCAAGTCAGCAAGTTCGACGTTGAGCTTATCGAGCTCGCCGCCGGAAGTTGTCCGTGATGTCGTCGACATCAAATTCTTCAAGGTAAAAATCCGCCCCTCGGTGCGCTCAAGCTCGTCGCTGGCGCGGGCCAGTTCCTGTTCTTTCTGTTCGCGACGGCGCGTCGCGCCCAGCGTGCCGGCCAGCTCGCTCGCATTGGCGCGGCGATAATTGGCGACGGCGCGTTCATTGGCGGTAAGTTTTTCTTCAAACGCTTCAATCTGAAGATTGAGACGGCGCACCGCCGCCTCGCTTTCCGACAAGGTGGCGCCAAGGTCCTGTTCGATCAGCATATTGAGGACCGCATCAACCACCGCCCGGGCCATTTCAGGGTTCGCGTTCTTATAGGTGATGACAAAATACATCGCGCGCGGGCTGTCGATTTTAATTTTTTGCGACAGCTCGTTGATCAGCGCTTCCATCTTGGTGCGGCGCTCAATATCGGAGCGCGCCTCTATGGTCCGGTCCATGCCGGCGCGCAAAATCACCTCTTCGACATTCGGCCGCGTCAACAGTTGCAGCCGCATCACCTCAACCCGGCGCGAATAGTCCGGGCGCGCCGTAAAGCCGTTCAGCACCGGCTCCAATATGGTCTCGGTCTGAACGAAAACATGCGCGCGCGATTCATATTTGTCCGGAACCATCCAGACGGCGAACCAACCGGCAAGCGCAACCACCCAGGCGACGGCGATGACAGTCCATCGCCGGCGCCAGAGGCCGTTTAAATGCCGGATGATCGGCCGTGGCAGATCTGAGAACTCAAACACTACGCGTCCTTTTCCACCCAAAAGCTACGTCTTTAAAAAATGCTTTCGGGAATTAACACAACATCGCCTGGCAACATCGGCACATTCGCGGAGATGTTGCCCTTGCGCAGCAAATCATCGAGGCGCAGGCGGTAAGAATTGCGATCCGCGCCCTTGCCGCGGATCAGCACCGCGCGATTGCCGGCGGCGAACTCCGTCAGCCCGCCAACTGCGACCATCACATCCAGCACCGTCATCCCCGCCTGATACGGCAACGCAATCGGCTGTTGCGCTTCGCCCAGAACCCGCACCTGCTGGTCAAAGGTTGACGAGAAATCGCTGACGATGATTGTCACTTCCGGCGCTTTCACAAACCGCTTCAAAGAGGTTTCAAGGTCTGCGGCCAGCTGCGTCGGCGTCTTGCCGGAAGCGACCATGTCCTCGACCAGCGGGGTTGAAATGCGCCCGTCCGGACGGACGGTGACATTGGTTGAAAGCTCCGGCGCGCGCCAAACGAAGATTTCGAGCCTGTCGAGCGGCCCAATTATGTATTCCGGTGATGAGCCGGTGACGTCGATCGCCAATGCCGGGGCGGCTTGCAGTTTTTCTCCGCCGCCAAGCCCCGCGCAGCCGGCGATCAGCGCAGCAGCGGCGCCTATAATTGCGATGCGGCAGATTTGGTAAATATTTGTCATGGTTCCTTCCCTCAGGCTTTCCAGAATGCCGCCCTTTGTCGGCGGGCACGTCAAAATTACGCGCTTAGCTTAGTGTCTCCGCAAATTCTTTGCCATGGCGCAACGCGCGGTTGCGGAAAGCTTTCGGAGTAGCTCTGAATCTCAATAGATTCAGTGAGTTGCGGTGTTAATCGCGGGATGCGGGATAATTGCCGCAGCCCGGTTTTCTTAGCTTCAAGCGATTACCCGCCATAATGGCGCCAAATGGCGCTGCGCAATCGCCGAATCAGAACGCTTGCCATGGTTTCACCAGCAACAGATTTAGCGGCTGCCAATGCCGAACACCGCCACCCGGATGGTCATCACGATGATGATAATGTCGAACAGCGGGGTGAAGTTTCGGATATAGTAAAGGTCATAGCGCAGCTTCTCGCTGGCGCCCTCAACGGTCGCGGCATATTCATATTTCACCTGCGCCCAGCCGGTAATGCCGGGCTTGACGAGCTGGCGCGAACGATAATGCGGGATGGCGCGTTCGAGCTCAGCGACGAATTCCGGGCGCTCGGGCCGCGGGCCGACAAAGCTCATCTCACCGCGTAGCACATTCATCGCCTGCGGGATTTCATCGATCCGGGTCTTGCGGATCAACCGGCCGATGCGGGTGACCCGATCATCGTTAATGCGCGCATATTGCGGCCCGTCTTTTTCCGCATCCATGCGCATCGAGCGGAATTTATACACCTCGAACAGCTTGCCGTCCTTGCCGACGCGGCGTTGCCGGTAGAGCACTGGCCCGTGGCTGTCGAGCTTAATGGCCAGCGCCGTCAACACCAGCAGCGGCGCGAGCGACACAATCAGACCGAGGCTTAAAACCACATCAAGGACGCGCTTGAACTGCGAAATATCATGACCGGTCATCGCCGCAGCAGCGCGATTGACAGCGCGCATATCCACCGTGTCGAGGTCCAACGCGCCGGCGTTTGCGCTGGCGCCAACAGGCGCGCCGTGGGATTGCCGCAACAATACCGGCGCGCGCGTCAATGGCGCCGCGGGATCGTCATACGCCATCTTCACCAGCCATGGGCCGGAGCGAATCGCAATCAACGCCGCCAACAGGCCCGCCGCGATGCCGTAAATTATGACCATCTCCCCAACGCCTCCAACGCCGCGATGTTGGTTGCAAGCTGGAACAGCGCTTCGGTTGCCGGCTGTTTCAGTTTGGAACAACGCCCGAAACGAAGCAGTAAACGTGCCTAACGGTTCGTTAATGTTCTGGCGGGGCAACCGCAGAACAGTGCGCGGGGCATTCCTTAAACGGCGCGATATATGAATGGATGAGGTGTTCCATTCCGGCGCTTGGGTCGGTTTGCCTGTTTTAATGCGAGAGCGATGCGCTTTCTGGTTTTCACAACGCTCTATCCAAATGCGCAAATGCCCGCCCACGGTATTTTCGTCGAGAACCGGTTGCGCGCCTTTTTGCAGCGCCATGACGCCGACGTCCGGGGGGACGACATCCGCGTGATTGCGCCGGTCCCGTGGTTTCCGTTCGGTGGTAAGGTGTTTGGCAAATACGCCCGCTGGGCGCGAACGCCCCATCGCGAGACCCGCCATGGGATTGAGATTTTCCATCCGCGCTATCTCATCCCGCCAAAAATCGGCATGCATTCCGCGCCGCAGGCGCTGGCGCGGTGTTTTCGCGCCGCCATTGAAGATGTGACGCAAGACGGCTGGGATTTCGACTTTATCGACGCGCATTATTTCTACCCCGACGGCGTTGCGGCGGCGGCTGTGGCAAAGGAAATCGGCAAGCCGCTGGTGATTACCGCGCGCGGCTCGGACATTACGCTGCTTGCAAAACACAAGCGGCCGAGGGCGCAAATCCTCAAAGCAGCGCTCGGCGCCGACGCCATCATCACCGTTGCGGCGTCGCTCAAGAATGAGTTGGCGGCGCTTGGCGCGCCGGCGCAAAAAATTCATGTCCTGCGCAATGGCGTCGACCTGGAGGCTTTCACCCCCGGCGACCGCGAAGCTGCGCGCGCGGCGTTGGGCGTTCGCGGCCCGGTGATTGTCTCGGCCGGCCATCTTATCGCCCGCAAAGGCCATGGCCTCGTCATTGATGCGCTCGGGCAAATTCCGAATGCGACGCTGTTGATTGTTGGCGATGGCGCGGAGCGCGCACGCCTTGAGCGCCAGGCGAAAAGCGCGGGGCTTGGCTCTCGCGTGCGTTTCCTCGGCCCCGTCGCGCCGGAAAAAATGCCAGAGATTTATCGCGCCGCCGATATTCTGGCGCTCGCCTCTTCGCGCGAGGGCTGGCCGAATGTATTGCTCGAGGCGATGGCTTGCGGCGCGCCCTGCGTTGCGAGCGATGTTGGCGGCGTGGCGGAAGTCATTCGCGAACCCGCCGCCGGTCGCATTGTCGTCGAGCGGACGCCGGAGGCGATTGCGCGTGAAATCAACGCCCTCCTCGCCCATCCGCCGGGCGCTGCGCAAACCCGCGCCTATGCGGAACGCCATTCCTGGGACGAAACCGCCGATGCGATGGCGACTATCGCCGCGGAACTGACGGCGAAATCGCGCGCGGCGGCGGCCACCGTCATAACTCCGATGGCGCCCGCGCAAGGCGCCTATCGGCCCAAGCTGCTGGTTACGGTGGACACGGAAGAACAGTTCGACTGGTCCGCTTTCCGCCCGGACACGCACCGCATTTGCGCCGCAGCCGATATTGACCACTTCCAGTCTGTCTGCGCCGAGGCTGGCGCCAAACCGCTCTATCTCCTCACCTATCCACTGTTGAAAAACCAAAACACCACCGACTATTTTCGCACCCTCAAAGACGGCGGCAGCGCCGATTGCGGCTTGCATCTCCATCAATGGGTGACGCCGCCGGGGGCGAATTTTTCGGGCGCCTATTTCTCGTTTCAAAACAACCTGCCGCGCGATGTCTATCGCGCCAAGCTGGATGTTTTGGCGAACGCTTATGAGGCCGCCTTTGGCGCGCGCGCCTGCGCCCATCGCGCCGGGCGCTATGGCGTCGCCGCGCCTGATTACGACCTGCTTGGCGCGGCTGGCGTGCGGTTTGATTTCAGCCCCAGCACCGGGTTTGATTTTACCACCGCCGGCGGGCCAGATTTCCGGCGCATGTCCAACCGTCCGTTCACAGTCGATTCCGCCGGGCGGCAAGTCTTTGTCACCCCGGTCAGCGGCGCGCGCGCCTTGCGCCGAAGCCGGGTTTTCCTGAGCCAGGAAAATGCCGCGCCCGGCTTTGTAAACGCTGCGTCCAAACCCTCGCGCCGCACCGTGCCGATGCGGCTGTCGCCGGAAGGCGCGCGGCTCAGCGACCTCAAAGCCCTCACCAACCGGCTGGTCGCCGACAAAATCCCTGTCATCACATTTACCCTTCATTCAACAAGCTTAAGCATTGGCGCCAACGCCTACGCGAAAGACGCCGCCGCTGTTGCGAAAATTCTCGACACTACGCGGCGCTATCTCGCCTGGTTTCGCGGCTCCATTGGCGGCGACATCATCGCGCTCGACGATATCGCCGCGCTTTATAAGGCCCCGGGGCAAAACCGCCGCGCTTAACACCCCGTTAAGCATAAGCCTTGTAATTTTCGTCCCGTATCTTCGCCTAAAGGACATCGGCTCATGATTTTCGAGGATTTCGCCCGCATCCTGTTCGGTCTGGCCGCCGTGATCGGCATGATCGGCATCGCCGCCTTCGCCGCCAAAAAGGCAGGCCTCGCCACCGCGTCGGGCGGTTTTGTCCGCAAACGCCGGCTGCGCGTGGTGGAAACCCTGGCGCTGGATGGCCGGCGACGTATTGCGATTATCAAATGTGACGATGCGGAACATCTTATCGTGCTCGGCGCCAATAATGAAACCGTGATTGCACACGATCTCGACGGCGCGAGCGACGAAGAAGACGCGCCGGCGCCTGCCGAAAACCCCTTTGCGACAATGTCGGATCTGCTAAAAAAATTCCGGCCCGCTGAAAACCAGCTTGCTGGCAAAGACGCCGCCTAAAGATTTGGCGCCCTACACTAACGCAATCAGAAAATTCAACGCCGTCTGGATTCCGGTTTTCACCGGAATGAGCGGAATTTATCGCGGCTAATAACATTTCTTCTGTAGCACTCCTTTCAAGTCAAAAAATTACTCGAAAGGCATCATAGGACCGCTGGAATCGGTGAGGATAACTTTTCACCAAATATAGGATTTATGGAAGACTACCCTCTCAAGGTTGTAAAATCGAAGAATCGATTCGTGTGGGGGTTGTGCGGTTTTATGCGGTTTTGTCAGTGTTGGTTATTGATGCAAGAACCCCCTCCGTCCCTTCGGGACACCTCCCCCGTAAACGGGGGAGGAAAAAGGTCGAGCATGAGGAGAAGCTCTTTTCTTCCCCCGTTTACGGGGAAGTGGCCGCGAAGCGGTCGAAGGGGGCTCTAATATCGAGACAAGCGCTCAATTAGCAGATCAAAAAACCCGTCTCGATGGACGCTATGGGCCTGGACGCTATGGGCCCATTCCGCATTGGCGGGCAGCCCGGTAACGCCCCAAAAATCTACGGCCGTATGGCCCATCGTCAGTTCAGAATCGATTTCTACACGGATATTACAGGACTTCAGTTCAAACAACTCCGGCTGTAGCAAATAAGCAATCGTGCACGGGTCGTGCAATGGCGCGCCTTGCGCTCGATATTTTTGTGCATCGTAGCGTCCGAAAAATGACAGCATGCCGTGGGATGCTTTTGCAACGCGGTTGTCCAGCATTGCAACACGCTCCAGCACGCTGGGCGAAGTGAACACTTGATGGGTTACATCCAACCCAAAGGCGGCAATCGGCCGGCCGCACTCAAACACAATTTTGGCCGCATGCGGGTCAACATAGATATTAAACTCTGCCGAAGGCGTAATATTTCCCCCCTCTCTCATGGCGCCGCCCATCAAGACAAGTTCGCGAATTTTTGGCAATATCGCTGGTTCACGCAAAATAGCAGATGCGACATTTGTGAAAGGCCCGGTCACAACAAGCGTAATTTCATCGTCGGCAGCTGACAGCAGCGTATCAACAATAAAATCGACGGCGCCTTTGGGCTGCAATTTTGTTTTCGGGCTGAAAATATCTATACCGTCAATGCCCTCGCGCCCGTGCACATGCTCCGCCGTCAGGCCGACATTCGTCAACGGCTTGTCACATCCTGCAAACATCGGAACATTTTCGTTGCCGACAATATCGCTCAAAATACAAATGTTGCGTTGGGTTTTAGCCAAAGGCACATTCCCCGCCACGGCGCAAACGCCAAGAATGTCTAATTCCTTCGGCGCCGCGAACGCCAAAAACAACATCAGCGCATCATCCTGGCCCGGATCGCAATCAATAATGACTTTTCGTTGCATATTCGCCTGCCATACTAGGGTGTGAATTCATTGATGTAGCATGGACCGGCGTTTGCGGAACATAATATCTAAAAACTAAATATGCAGTGCTTGCCCAAGCGTTCTGAGCGCAGCTTCCTGGAAGGCTTCGCCTTGGGTCGGATGCGCGTGGATAGTGCCGGCGATATCTTCGAGCGCGGCGCCCATTTCCAGCGCCAGCCCGAAAGCGGCCGCCAGTTCTGAAACGCCGCCGCCAACCGCCTGAATGCCGAGCACCAGGTGATTGTCCTTGCGCGCAACAATCCGCACGAAGCCGTCCTCAGATTCCATCGTCATCGCCCGGCCATTGGCGGCGAACGGAAAGCTCTGTGTGATGATTTCATAGCCCGCCGCGCTCGCCTCATCCGGCAATAGCCCGGCTGAGACAATCTCCGGGTCGGTGAAACACACCGCCGCAATCGCAACCTTGTCCCACACCCGGTTCTCGCCGGCGATAATTTCCGCAACCATTTCGCCCTGCGCCATGGCGCGATGGGCCAGCATCGGCTCGCCGGTGACGTCGCCGATGGCGTAAATCCCGCTCATCGAAGTGCGGCATTGCTCGTCAATTTTAATGAACCGCCCATCCATATCGAGGACGAGGTTATCGCGGCCCCAGCCCTCGGTGAGCGGCGCACGCCCGACCGTCACCAAAATCTTGTCGGCTTTGACGCTCGCCGCCTTGCCGTCGGCGGTTTCAATCTGGAGACCGGCCTTACCGGCGCCCTTGGCTTTCGCGCCGAGCACGACATCGATGCCAAGCGCCTTCATCTTCTTGGCCACCGGCCGGGTCAACGCCTTGTCATAGAGCGGCAAAATCCGGTCCAGCGCTTCCACCACCGTCACCTTTGAGCCGAGTTTGGCAAACGCAATCCCAAGCTCAAGGCCGATATAGCCGGCCCCGACAATGGCGAGGGCCTTCGGCGGCGCTTTAAGGTCTAGCGCCTCTGTTGAAGAAATAACATTGCCGCCAAACGGCAAAAACGGCAACTCCACCGGCGCGGAGCCGGTTGCGATGATGATGTTTTCTGCACGGATGGTTTGAACGCCGTCATCGGTTTTCACCTCAACCGTCCGGCCGTCGACAAACGTCGCCCAGCCGGCAATGGTGCGGACTTTGCTCTTCTTGAGGAGACCGCTGACGCCGCCAGTGAGGCGTTTGACGATAGCGTCCTTCCACACGACTGATTTTTTGAGGTCAATTTCAGGTTTTGAAACTTTAACGCCAATCGGCGAGTCGCTGGCGAAATGCGTTGCCTTTTCAAATTCATCAGCCACATGAATGATCGCCTTGGACGGGATGCAACCGACATTGAGACACGTCCCGCCATGGGCGCACGCCTCGACGATCACCGTATCGAGCCCGAGCTGTCCGGCGCGGATAGCCGCAACATAACCGCCCGGCCCGGCGCCAATGACAAGAACTTTGCAGTCGATGATGGGCATATCGATTTTCCAGTTAACTTTTTTTGCGCTTTCGCACACGCTTGTAGATACTGTGTCCACATTGTTCACACCGCAGCGGATAAGGGATCTTTTTCTTTATTGTCCTTTGAACACTGAAAGAATGCCCACAATTTTTACAGTACGACGATGGATACGTGATCCGGACAAAGATCATGATTGCCGCTATAGTGGCCAGTAAGGCTATTAGATATACGGCATCCAAGTTTTAATTTCTTAGCCTTCTATAAAAATCATCGCAGGATTTTCCAGCAGCTCCTTGAGGCGCTGGACGAACACCGCCGCGTCCCAGCCGTCGATGACGCGGTGGTCGAAGCTTGACGACAGGTTCATGCATTTGCGCGGACGGAACTCCTGCCCGTCCCATTTCGCCAGCACTTGCATCTTGTTGACGCCGACAATGGCGACTTCCGGATGGTTGATGACCGGCGTCGTGACGATGCCGCCCATGGCGCCGAGCGAGGTGATGGTGATGGTGGAACCCGACAGCTCCTCGCGCGTCGCCTTGCCGGTGCGTGCGGCCTCTGAAAGCCGCGCAACTTCTGCGGCGCAATCCCAAAGGTCGCGCGCTTCCACATGATGGGCCACCGGCACCATCAACCCGCCCGGGGTTTGCGCGGCGACGCCGATATGCACGCCGCCATGCTGGTGAACGACGCCGGCTTCATCATCATAAATGGCGTTGATCTGCGGCTGGTCGGCGACCGCCTTAACGATGGCGCGCATCAAAAATGGTAACAACGTCAGCTTCGCGCGGCCTTCTTTGCGCGTCTCATTCAGCTGCTTGCGCAACGCTTCCAGCGCGGTCATGTCGATTTCCTCGACATAGGTGATGTGGGCGATGCGCGATTTCGCGATGGTCATTTTCTCGGCAATCTTGCGGCGCAAGCCAACCATCGGCACGTCAGTAATGCTGGTCTTGCGAATTAAACCGCCGCTACGGGCTTGGGGCTCGCCGCCACTCTCGATATAAGCGTCGAGATCGGCGTTGGAAATCCTCCCCGCCGGGCCCGTGCCATGAACGCGGCGCAAATCTATCCCCGCATCGGCCGCGCGCTTGCGCACGGCTGGCGATGCCACGGGTTTGTCACCCTCCGCACGCGGAGCACCGGAAGGCGTGGCGCTAACACTGGCGCTCGCGGGCGCTGCGGCGGCGCCGTTGGTTTTTGGTTTTTTCGCCGCCGGCTTTGGCGCATCTTTTGGTTTCGGTTTTGTCTTAACAGGCGCGGCAGCGGCAGGCGCCGCCTCAACCACTTCCCCCGGCTTAACATTGCCCGGCCCGTCGACCTCAAGGCGAATAAGCGGCGAGCCGACCGCCAAAATATCGCCGACCTTAGCCGCCTGCCAGATCACTTTACCTTCCACCGGCGAGGGAATTTCAACCGTCGCCTTGTCGGTCATCACCGCGGCCAGAACCTCATCTTCGCGGACATTGGCGCCAATCGCGGCCATCCACTCCACCAGTTCCGCCTCAGCGACGCCTTCGCCGACATCGGGCAGCTTGATAATGTGTTCGCCCATTATGCAGCCTCCATGACTTTGCGCAGCGCATCGCCGACGCGTTTGGGCCCCGGGAAATATTCCCACTCATGCGCATGCGGGTATGGCGTATCATACCCCGTGACGCGGATCACCGGCGCCTGGAGGTGATAAAAACATCCCTCCATCACCACCGCCATTAACTCGGCGCCAAACCCGCAAGTCTTGGTCGCCTCATGAACGATGACGCAACGCCCGGTCTTGGCGACCGAGGCTTCAATCGTTTCCATGTCGAGCGGTAAAATCGTTCGCAGGTCAATAATTTCCGCGTCAATTCCGGTCTCTTTCACCGCCGCCTCGGCGACATAGACCATCGTGCCATAAGCGAGGATGGTGACGTCCGCGCCCTCGCGCCGCACCGCCGCCTTGCCGAGCGGCACGGTGTAATGCGCGTCCGGAACCTCGCCCAATTCATGCTTTGACCACGGCGTCACCGGGCGGTCATGATGGCCGTCAAACGGGCCGTTATAGAGCCGCTTGGGTTCTAAAAACATCACCGGATCATCATCCTCAATCGATGCAATCAACATGCCCTTAGCGTCATAAGGGTTCGACGGAATGACGGTTTTAATGCCGGAAATATGCGCGAATAACGCTTCGGGACTTTGCGAATGGGTCTGGCCGCCAAAGATACCGCCTCCGCTCGGCATCCGCACCACCATCGGTACGGTAAAATCATTCCTGGAGCGATAGCGAATGCGCGAGGCTTCCGAGGCTATCTGGTCATAGCCAGGGTAAACATAGTCCGCAAACTGAATTTCGACGCAAGGGCGTAGGCCATAAGCCGCCATGCCGACCGCCGCGCCAACGATACCGCTTTCGTTAATCGGGCTATCAAAGCAACGCTGGGGTCCGAATTTTTCCTGAAGGCCTTGGGTACACCGGAAGACGCCGCCAAAAAACCCGACATCCTCGCCGAAGACGACAACATTATCGTCGCGCTCCATGGCGTTTTCCATGGCGCTGCGTATCGCCTGTATCATGGTCATGCGCGCCATGGTCAGACCCCCGCTTCCTGGCGTTGCCGGCGCAGATGCAGCGGCATTTCCTTATAGACATCGTCAAACATCGAGGCCGGCGTTGAATGCGGCCCGTCATGGAGGGTGCCGTTCTTTTCGGCGAGCTTTTGCGCTTCGGCGATGTCTATCTCAATGCGCTCGCGCGCCTGAACATGCTGCGCCTGCGACCACACGCCATTGGCGATGAGGTGGTTTTTCAGCCGCTCAATAGGATCGCCGAGCGGCCAGGCGCTGGATTCTTCCTTTGGTCTGTAGACGGATGGGTCGTCCGAGGTTGAGTGCCCGCCGACGCGATAGGTGACATGCTCGATCAGCGTCGGCCCGTGCCCGGCCCTGGCGCGGTCCACCGCCCATTTGGAAACCGCGTAAACGGCGAGATAGTCATTGCCGTCAACACGCAGCGCCGGAATGCCGAACCCTAACCCGCGCGATGCGAAGGTCGCCGCCTTGCCGCGGGCAATCCCCTGAAAGGTCGAAATCGCCCATTGATTGTTGACGATGTTCATCACCACTGGCGCACGGTAAGTCGAGGCGAAGACCAGCGCCGAGTGAAAGTCTGATTCCGCCGTCGAGCCGTCTCCAATCCAGCTTGCTGCAATCTTGGTGTCGCCTTTGATCGCCGACGCCATCGCCCAGCCGACGCCTTGAATGAATTGCGTTGCGAGATTGCCGGAAACGGTGAAAAATCCGTTTTCTTTCGACGAGTATAATATCGGCAATTGTCGCCCCAATAACGGGTCGGCGGCGTTCGAATATATCTGGTTCATCATATCGACAACCGGATAGTCCGTAGACAGAAGAAGACCCTGCTGGCGATAGGTTGGAAAATTCATGTCGCCGGGTTGCAACGCTTTTTGAAATGCGCAGGCGATCGCCTCCTCGCCCAGCGCTTGCATGTAAAAGCTGGTCTTGCCCTGACGCTGCGCCATCAACATGCGCGCATCAAACGCGCGCACGCGCAACATATCCTCAAGGCCGACTTTCAGCTGATCGTCGCTCAACAACCCCGCCCACGGGCCCACTGCTTTGCCGTCGCGGTTTAAGACGCGAATGATGGTGTAGGCGAGATCGCGAACATCGCCGGCCTCAACGTCGATGTCCGGGCGCGGCGCGGCGCCGGCCTTGGGGATCGGAACGTCGGAGAAATTCGGCGTGTCGCCGGGGCGGAACTCAGGTTCCGGCACATAAAGCGATAGCGCCTTGTCTCCACCGTTTAGTTTGTCGGGGCTCATTGGCATCTCCGGCTGGGCTGGAGTTCGCGTATCCGCCGCGCGAAACCCTTGTTTTTTCGAATTCTTCTTGAAGAGTGAGTGCGCTGTTGGGGAGCATGTAATGCACCGATGCCGGGTGTGGCAATGGCCGGAAATGAGACTCGGGAAAAAGAGCGCGGGCGGTTTTCAGACCGGCGTAGTGAGGTTGATTATGCCAATTTTGGTTTGATGCTTAGCATAAAAATTGGGTGCTGTTTATTCCAAAGTGCGAGCGCGAAATTAGAATCGACTGGTTCGCCCCACTCTGTTCTTCCCTGCAAAGACGTGATGCATGCACAATTTTGCGGGCGCTGGGATTACCTATGCTCCAGCGTTTCGATCTCCCTCCGGCGCAGAGCCCCCACCGTCACCTTCGGTGACACCTCCCCCGCCCGCGCGCGAATGCGCACAAATAATGATTCGACCGCCTTCGCGCGCGGGCGGGGGAGGAATTACGTTGAGCTTACGGCGCAGTCTTTTCTTCCCCCGTTTACGGGGGAAGTGCCCCGAAGGGGCGATGGGGGCTAGCGGCGTTACAACATGCGCTGGCGTTTCAGCTTCCGATGAGCATCGCCCATTGTTCTTCCGTCAGAACTTCCACGCCAAGGCCTTCAGCTTTTTTCAGCTTCGAGCCGGCGCCGGGGCCGGCCACAAGATAATCGGTCTTGGCCGAGATCGAGCCTGAAACTTTCGCGCCGAGGCTTTGCGCGCGGGCCTTGGCTTCGTCGCGGGTCATGGTCTCCAGCGTGCCGGTGAAGACGACGGTTTTGCCGGCGACCGGGCTTTGCGTGTTCGCAACTTCCGCAGCAAGCGGTGTTACCTCCGCCAGCAACCGATCGACAGCGTCGCGATTATGCGCCTCGTCGAAGAAATCAATCACCCCTTGCGCCACCAGCGCGCCGATCCCGTCTATGGACAGCATGTCCTGATAGGCCTCGCCCTCCGCATCGCGCGCCATCACTGCCGCCTCATAAAACGCCGCGACATCGCCATAATGGCTGGCGAACAGCCGCGCATTGGTCTCGCCCACATGGCGAATGCCGAGCGCATTGATGAACCGCGCCGACGAAATTTCTCGTTTGGCGTCAATGCCGTCAAACAGATTTTCAATCGATTTTAAATTGGTCGCAACCGGCTTGCCCTCTTTATCCAGATAGAGGTCGCCATCGGCTTTGTTTTTATAGGTGTAAAGACTAATCTCGCCGGCTTCCTGGCGTTGTCGGAGGGTGAAAATATCGGCGGGTTCTTTTATGATTTCCTGTTCAAAGAATGAAGTAATCTGTTTCTCGCCGAGGCCTTCAATATCGAACGCGCGGCGCGAGACGAAATGTTTCAAGCGCTCCACCGCCTGCGCCGGACAGACCAGCCCGCCAGTGCAGCGCCGGTCAACATCGGCTTTGCCGGTCAGCGGGTTGACCTCGTTCACCGCATGGCTGCCGCAGACCGGGCAACGCTCTGGAAACTTAAATTTCCGCGCGCCTTTCTTGCGTTTTTCCAGCACCACTTCGACGACTTGCGGGATAACGTCGCCGGCGCGCTGGATGACGACCCAATCGCCGATACGCACATCTTTTCGCTCAATCTCATCGGCGTTATGCAGTGTTGCATTAGCGACAACCACGCCGCCAACCGTTACCGGTTTCAGCCGCGCCACCGGCGTCAGCTTGCCGGTGCGGCCGACTTGTATCTCGATGTCTTCCAGCACTGTCGTCGCTTTTTCCGCCGGAAACTTATGCGCAATCGCCCAGCGCGGATGGCGCGATACGAAACCGAGCCGCGCCTGATAATCGAGCCGGTCGACTTTGTAGACAACGCCGTCAATGTCATAGTCGAGCGCGGCGCGTTTGCGTTCAATCTCGGCGTATTGCGCCAGCATCCGGGCGACGTCCTTGCAGCGCTTGGTCAGCGGGTTGATTTTAAAGCCAAGCTTTTTGAACCGTTGCAGCGCATCCCACTGCGTCTCGCCCAATGCCTCGCTGACTTCGCCCCAGGCATAGGCGAAAAAATGCAAAGGCCGCGATGCGGTGATCGCCGCATCAAGCTGGCGCAAGGAGCCCGCCGCTGCGTTGCGCGGATTGGCGAAGAGTTTCGGCTCCTTTTCCTCCGCCTCCGCTTCCCGCGTCAGCCGTGTATTGAGCGCTTCGAATTCTTCGTGAGACATAAAGACTTCGCCGCGCACTTCTAAAATATCGGGCGCCGCTTTCAGTCGTTCCGGTATATCGGCGATGGTCAACGCATTAATGGTGACGTTCTCGCCGGTCTCGCCGTCGCCGCGCGTCGCGGCGAGAACCAGAACGCCTTTTTCATAGCGCAGGCTGAGCGACAGCCCGTCGATTTTTGGTTCAGCCGTAAAGGCAAGCTCACTCTCCTCCGCCAAGCCTAAAAACTTGCGCACGCGCTTGTCGAATTCGGCGACATCCTCGTCACCGAAAGCGTTGTCGAGCGATAGCATCGGGACGGCATGCTTTGCCTTTTCAAATCCTGCCGAGGGGGATGCGCCAACCTTATCGGACGGCGAATCCGCGCGCTTCAGTTTTGGAAAGCGCTTTTCAATCAGGAGATTGCGCCGGCGCAGCGCATCATATTGCGCATCGGTGATGTCCGGCGCGTCATCATTGTAATAGGCAGCGTCCGCGTCGGCAATCTCAGCGGCCAGGCGCGCAAGCTCCTCCGCCGCCTCGTCAGGCGCCAGCTTGCCGACGGGAATGGCGTCAAGATTGGAGGCGTATTTGTTCATGGCGTGGTGGTATTCGCCTTAGCTGGCTTTTGCCAGCTTTTTACGCGCCGGCTTTTTGGCGGTTGGTTTTTTCGTCGCCCCGCCCAGCAATTGCCGCGCGGCGGCGCGGGCCTCATTGGTGACTTTTGCGCCCGACAGCATCCGCGCGATTTCCTCTACCCGGCCATCGGCGTCCAGCAATGTCACGGAAGTTGTGGTCCGGTTTTTGGTCTGGCTCTTTTCGATGCGCCAATGGCTTTGCGCGCGCGCCGCGACCTGGGGTGAGTGGGTCACCACCAAAACTTGCGCGTCTTGCGCCAATCGCGCCAATCGCTCGCCCACTGCATCGGCGACCGCGCCGCCGACGCCGGCGTCCACCTCATCGAAGATGATGACGGTGCGGTTTTCTTTCGCCGCCAGCGCCGCCTTCATCGCCAGCACAAACCGAGACAGCTCGCCGCCCGAAGCAATGGTCTTTAACGGCCCCGCCGGCGCGCCCGGATTGGTCGTCACCATGAACTCGGCCCGGTCATAACCGTCCGATGTCGGATTGTCGGGGTCGCTAATCACTTGTGTTTCAAAATGCGCCTTGCCGAGCTTTAGCGGCGCGAGCTCTTTGGCCACCGCTGCATCAAGCTTTTTCGCGGCTTTGGCGCGGTCCTTTGACAGCGCCGCCGCAGCGCCCGCAAATTCCGACTTCGCCGCCGCGGCAGCGCGCTCCAAATCAGCAAACGCCGCCGTTCCGGCCTCAACATCGTCGAGCGCTTTGGTAATTTTTTGCAGGAATTGGCAAAGCGCGTCCGGCGCGACGCCGTGCTTGCGCGCTTCGCCGCGCAGTTCAAACAACCGCTCCTCGGTGCGGTCAACCTCATCCGGGTCGGCGCCAAATTCTGAAATTGCACGATCAATCGCAGCGCGCCCATCGGCCGCTTCGCTCAGTGCGGCGCTAAAGCGCGCGGCCGCCTCTTTCAGCGATTGCGCTTCCGGCAACAGCGCCGCGGCGCGCTCAACATGGCCGAGGCCGGTCGCCAGGTTGTGCTCCACCCGGCCGTCGTCGATCGCCGCAGCGGTCGCGTGCAACTGTTCGGAGACTTTCTCCGCCGCCATCAACACCGCGCGACGTTCCGCGAGCGCGGTCTCCTCGCCCGGCCGCGGGCCTAGCTTTTGCAGGACGTCATAGACATGTCGCAAATATTCCGCTTCGCGCGCGGCGGCGTCCTGTTCGCGGCGGCGTTCTTCAAGCGCGGACTGCGCCTCGCGCCAGGCCCGCCAAAGGCTCGTCACTTTCTTGGCTTTTTTCTGCAACCCGCCAAACTCATCAAGCATGCCGCGATGCGCAGACGCCGACAAAAATCCGCGCCCATCATGCTGGCCATGGATTTCCAACAGCGCCTCGCCAACATCGCGCAGCATGCCGATCGACACCGGCTGATCGTTGACAAAGCCGCGGCTGCGGCCATCGGCGTTTTGAACCCGGCGCAGGATGATCTGCCCATCTTCACCGGCCCCGTTTTCACCAGCAAGCCCATTGTCTTCCAGCAACCGCCAGACCGGATGGTCGCCATCGACCTCAAACGTCGCCGCGACCACGCCTTGGGCGGCCCCCTGGCGCACGCCGCCGCGTGTCGCGCGGCCGCCAACCGCAAGCCCAAGCGCATCCAGCAGGATAGATTTGCCGGCCCCGGTCTCGCCGGTCAGCGCCGCAAGCCCGTGGGCCAGCGTCAGTTGCGCCCGGTCAATAAGGATAAAATCGCGAATAGTGAGAGCGGTCAGCATTACCGGCCCGTATCGTTGCGCATAACCGCCCTCTTACAGCAGTTCGAGCCGCGCCGGAAGCCAAGCCCGTTCGCACAAGGCCGAACGGCTAATGATTATCGGATTCAAACACCGGCGGGCCGACATCGTCGCCAAGATTGTCGCTGGGCGGCGTCAGCGCATCAAGGTCTTGAGCGGTCACCCGATCAACGCCATGCACCTCGTTAAGGTCAATATCCTGCAAAACCTTGTTTGGGTCTTCGGCCGCCTCCTCCGCCTCAGCCACGCGCAAATCTTTGCGCACATCAGAGATCAAGATATCGCGTTTGGCAAACAACTTATAGGTATCTTCATACCAGCGGCTGCCGGGATAATTAAAGCCCAGCACCGCAGCAGCGGAGCGCGCTTCGTCGATGATGCCGAGTTCAAGGTAAGCCTCAACCAATCGGTGCAGCGCTTCGGCCGCATGGTTCGTGGTCTGATATTTCTCAACCACGGTCTTAAATCGGTTAATCGCCGCAATGTGTTTGTTCTTTCTCAGATAAAACCGGCCAACATACATTTCCTTGCCGGCAAGATGGTCAAAGGTGAGGTCCAGCTTGAGGCGTGCGTCGCGCGCATATTCCGAATCCGGATAACGACGGACCACGTCGGTCAATGCGGCAACGGCGTTATTGGTAAATTCCTGATCGCGCCCGACATCGCGGATGCGCTCATAAAAACACATCGCTTTGAGATAATAGGCGTATGCCGCATCCTTGTTGCCGGGGTGCAGCGAGATAAACTGATCGAGCGCGGTAATCGCTTCTTCATAATCATTGCCCTGATAATAGGCGAAGGCCTTCATCAGCATCGACCGCCGCGCCCATGATGAATAAGGGTGCTGGCGCTCTACTTCTTCAAAAAAAGTAATCGCCGTATCGTAGCGCCGCTTTTCAAGCTGAGTTTTGGCGTTGGCGTAGAGCTGCTCGACCGGCCGCTCGACATAGGCGAATTTTTCTTTTTTTCCGCCGCCACAGGCGCTAACCACACCGCTCAGAGCAATGACGCCTAACAATTTGAAGAGAAACGCAAAACGAATAACCACGATGAATGACGCCTTATGTGTACCTACCCCGCGCCATCTTTCTAATGCGGGGCGCTCAGGGCGTCAAACCGGGCTTTGGGGGGTGAAACTAAGCCGTCGCGGCCAACGGCCTCGCCTCTTGGGCGCCTGCGCTGATGCTCCGGGCGACCGCAAGAGCAGCCCGCACATTCAGGTCATGGCCAGGTTTGACAGCACGTATAGCGCCGCAAATCGGCCGGCCCAGAAGATAGAGATCGCCGATAAGGTCGAGCGCCTTGTGGAGGGCAAATTCCTGCGGATCGCGCAAAGGTTGGTCATTCAACAGGTCATGGCCGTCCACCACCAGCGAATTTTCAAGTGAGCCGCCGCGAATAAGACCCGCGCGCCGCAATCCATCGACCTCATACAGCCGGCAAAAAGTCCGCGATACCGCCAGACGGTCGCGATCTGCGGGGTTTTCGAGGTCGACGGACAGAGACTGGCGCCCGATCAGGCAATCGCCAAAATCAATATCGATGTCGATGACGCCTCGCTCGCTTGGCGTAAACTCAATCAGCCGGTCGCCATCGGCAACACGGATTGGCTCGTCGATAACAATCGGGAGCCGCTCGGCGCCCTGGGGTTTGACGCCCGCCTGCTTCAGGCCGGCGACCAGATGCTCGGCGCTGCCATCAAAAATCGGGATCTCAGGGCCGTCAACGTCAATAATGACGTTGTCGATCGACAACAATGCGAACGCCGCCATTAAATGTTCAACCGTCGATACCGACGCGCCATAGCCGTTGGCCAGCCTGGTGCCGTGATCGGACCCGACGACATTTTCAGGCGTTGCATGGATGAGCGTGGAAAGCCGGTTATCTGCCCCGCCGGGGTCAATATCACAGCGCCGGAAGACAATGCCCGAGCCGGCCGGAGCTGGAAGGACAGAAATACGGCATTGGCTGCCGCTATGCAGCCCAACGCCCGCAAAATGGGCCGGCGCCTTGACGGTCGTTTGCGTCACTGCCCCCATATTGGCGTTACTCGCTTCACTTAGAATGAAAGAATTTCACCCTCGACTATCTCCCTACTACATCGATTTGGTAAACTTGCGTGAGAGAATGCAGTCAAGCTTTGTTTCACTGTGTTTCACCACAATAGAAACAAATGCTTAGGCGTACGCTTGGGTGGCAAAAACCAGCGCAACCCGATCAACATGATCGGGTTGTTCGCTCTGAACTCTTAGTGCGGGCGCATTTCCTACGCCCAAGCCGGCGGCCGCTTGGCTGGGAAAGGCCCTAGCCCGACTTCTTCTTTCTGAGGAACGACGGAATTTCCAGATCGGCGTCTTCTTGATCATCGAACAGATCGCCGCGCACGCGTGAGGCTGGTTTGGCTGCTTCTGGCGCTCGCGGCGGCGGTGCATCACGGCGCTCGTCATGGCCGCCGCCGCCAAGCGACTTGAACATATCCACAGCGATCTCCAGCGAGTGCTTGCCCAGCTGTTGCGCGCCTCGGAACGGGTTTGCCGCCGGTTTGGCGTGTTGTTGTGCGGAGCGCAATACGGGCCGGGACTCTGCCGGCGGGTGTTGACCGCTGCGCTGTGGCACTGGAACCGAGGGCCCTGTGGAGCGCAATAGCGGCGACCCGCTGGCTGGCGAGCCCTCAATCAGCATCCGCCGGATGCGCTCATGGACATCGCCCACCGGATTGACCTGCGGCGCGCCGACAATTGGTTGCTGCGCCGGTTGGACGGGACGGCTGGTCAGAACTGGCGGCCGCCCAACATTAACAGCTGGCGTTGCGACCTGGGCTGAGCTCACCACCAGCGGCTCGCGCCATGGTTTGGCGATCGCGCCGGTGTTAATTTTCACTTGCGGGCGGATTTCGTTTTCTTCAACGTCGATGCCGGTAGCGACCACCGAAACGCGCACGCGCCCTTCCAAATCCTGATTGAAGGTCGAGCCGACAATGATATTGGCGTCGGGGTCGACCTCGGCGCGGATGCGGTTGGCCGCTTCATCAACTTCAAACAGCGTCATATCCATCGAGCCGGTGATGTTGATCAGCACGCCGCGCGCGCCCTTCATGGACTGCTCGTCAAGCAACGGGTTGGAGATCGCCGCTTCCGCGGCTGATATTGCGCGTTTTTCGCCTTCCGCCTCGCCAGTGCCCATCATCGCCTTGCCCATCTCGCTCATCACGGTGCGAACATCGGCAAAGTCGAGATTGATGAGGCCCGGCATCACCATCAGATCGGTAATGCCGCGCACGCCGGAATGGAGCACCTGGTCAGCCATCGCGAAGGCTTCGTGAAAGGTGGTGCGATCATTGGCGATCGAAAACAAATTCTGGTTGGGAATGATCAGCAGCGTGTCGACATGCTTTTGCAGCTCTTCAATGCCGGCATTAGCGATGCGCATGCGCCGCGCGCCTTCAAAGTGAAACGGTTTGGTGACAACGCCAACGGTGAGGATGTCGCGTTCTTTGGCCGCTTTGGCGATCACCGGTGCAGCGCCCGTGCCAGTGCCGCCGCCCATCCCGGCGGTAACGAAAATCATATGCGCATTGCCGACATGCTCAAGAATTTCGTCGAGGGATTCTTCCGCCGCCGCGCGGCCAATATCGGGAACCGAACCCGCGCCCAGCCCTTGCGTCGTCTTCACGCCGAGCTGAATTTTCTTTTCCGCCTTGGTCAGGCCCACCGCTTGCGCATCGGTGTTGGCGACCACAAATTCAACGCCCTCAAGCTGGCTCTCGATCATGTTATTGACCGCATTGCCGCCAGCGCCGCCGACGCCAATCACTGAAATCCGGGGTTTTAACTCTGTAAGTTCAGGCACGCTTAGATTTAACGGCATCGGCTGCTCCGGTTTAGAGCGTGATCAGGAAAAGCGGCTGCCGGTTTTACTGATCACGCGACCACAAACAATTTAGGGCAGGATCTGATTTTACGAAAAATGTGATCCTGCACTATAACAATGGATTGGGGCCCGCCCTCATGGTTACCCCATCGTTAAAGATTCGTTCAGAACCCTTACCAAATGATTAACGTCTTATTAACGACGCTAAAATTTTTGACGGAGCCACGCTTCGACGCCGCCAAAAAATGCTGCTTGGGATAATCCATGAGGTGATTGGCGCGCGACGCCAAGCGCAAACTGGTCGCCGCCGGCAGAATTTATGTAAGTTTGAATGACGCCGGCGCAAACCGCAAAGCCGGGCGCGGCGGCTGCATCAGGCGCACCGGGAATGGCGATGGGGCGCCCAAGGCGGGTTTTCATCGACAGGACTTTTTCGGCAATCTCGCGCGCGCCCACCAACAGGCTGCCGCCGCCGGTGACGACGGCGCGGCGCAGGCCGCTGCGATGCAACGGATCGCTCGATTGGCGCGCCAGCACCAGCTCGAAAATTTCTTCCATACGCGGAATAATCACCTCGCAAAGATCGGCGCGAGAGGCGCGCGCATGATCGCTTCCCGGTCCGAGCTGCGGGAAATCAACCAGACGGTGTTCATCGCCAGGGCCGATCAGCGCCGCGCCAAACAACGTCTTGATGCGTTCGGCCTGCGCCATGGGCGTGTTAAAAATCTGCGCGATGTCTTTGGTGATGTGACCGCCGCCGACGCCAACGCCGCCGCAATCGACCAGCGCGCCATTGTCATAGACCGCATAGCCGGTCGACTGGCCGCCAATATCAATCAGGATAACGCCGAGGTCTTTTTCGTCTTCTATCAACGTGGCTTCCGCCGCCGCCGCCGGGCCGGCGACAAACTCGTCCGGCGCCAGGCTGCACCGCTCGACCAGGGTTGAAAGATTGTCGAGCGTGGTCTGCGGCGCGGCGACGCCGAGCATTTCCGTTGACAACATCGCGCCGTTAAGTCCGACGGGATGGTTGAAAATTTCCTCGCCATCGAGCCGATATGAGGTTGCGACCGCATGCAGCGCTCTGCATTCCGGCGGCGCGGTAAGCCGCGCGCCTTCATGCAGGCAATCTTCAATATCTTCCTGGGTCACCACGCCGTCGGCAATATCGAGATCGACGCCGATACGCCGCGTGTGCAGCGCCTTGCCGGGCACCGCCACCAGCACCCGGTCGATGCGCATATTCGCCATGCGTTCAGCGGCGGCGACGGCTTTTCGGATATTCGTCTCAAGCTGTTCCGGGCACGCGGCCTCGCGCTGTTTGACGGGCGCGCCATGACAGCCAACGCCGATAATTTCCGCATGCGGCGGCAAGTCCGGCTCATGCGCAACGCGGGCGATGAAGCAGGCGATTTTTGACGCGCCAATATCAAGCGCGGCAATGGTGTAGTGATCTTTACGGCGACGGTGTGCCATGGGCGTTACAAAGTCTTTCTTTTATTCAACTGTCGTTACAGCGGGTCTTCCCCCGGCAACGGCCGCTCAGTGGCGTCGTTCTCGCGATAGACCAGCCGGTCCGGATCGCGCAGATCGATATAGTCGAGCGACAGGTCAAGCAATCCGTAGGCGTTTTGCAGCACCGCCAAATCGCGCACCGCCGCCTCATAACCGGCTTCGGGAAATTTAATGTCGGCGCCAGACTTCAACCGCATATTCCATCGCCGGTCGCCAACGCGGATCAACGCCGCTGCGCGTCCCCACAACACCGCCTCGCCGCGCAACGCCCGCAACATCCCCGCCGCAGAGGCTGGCGCGCCGGCGCCGACAATCAGCGGCAGGTTAGAATATTCATAAGCGTCAACTTCGCGAATAACCGCGCCGTCCTCGTCAATCAGATGCATCGCGCCGGCCAGTTGCCACACCGCCGCCGCCTCGCGCTCGCGCACCGAGACATGGACTGTGTCCGGCCACAGACGCGACACCGCCGCTGTACGCACCCAGCCCAGCTCTTCCACGCGCGCGCGCGCCGCATAGGGGTCGAACTGTAAGAGTGACGAACCGATCACCGGGCCGAGCGCGGTTAGGATTTCCGCTTCATTAGCGTTTTCAAACCCCTTCGCGGTGATGCGGCGCACCTCAAAACCGGCCGCGATTGTGGCGCGGTCAACCTGCGCGCCAATGCGCTCGCCCATCAGCCCGACATAACCGCCGGACCACAACATCGCCGCGCCGATCAAGCCGACAACCGTCAGCCCGGCGGCGGCGGCAATCGTGTAGCGCGAGAGCAGATCGCCGGCCCGCTCATAAATCCGCGACGCCAGGCTTGCCTTGGCTTTGGCCTTAGTTTTGGCTTTTGTTGCTTTTCGCTTGCGCGGGCGCGCGGCTTTTTTCTTTACCTTGGGCATGAGGCGTCCTCCGTCATCCAGGCGCAAAGCTCGGGAAATGAAATACCCTGCGTCGCCGCCTGCTCCGGCGCCAGCGAGGTTGCGGTGAGACCCGGCTGCGTATTCACCTCAAGGCAGAACAACTGCTCGCCATCTGCGGTCTCGTCATAGCGGAAGTCCGCGCGCGACAACCCCCGGCATCCGAGCGACTGATGCGCCCGCAAGGCAAGGTCAAGGCAACGTTTGGTCACCGCATCGGGCAAGTCCGCCGGCAGCACATGTTTCGAGCCGCCATCGGCATATTTGGCTTCATAGTCATAAAAAACCAGCGAGGTGGTAATCTCCGTAACGCAAAGCGCGCGATCGCCCAGCACCGCGACGGTCAATTCGCGGCCGGGAATGAATTTCTCGACCAGCACATCATCGCCCAGCGTCCATTCTTTGGCCGTCAGCTCCGCAGGCGGACGATTATCGCCGGCGTGGACAATATAAACCCCGACCGAAGAGCCTTGCGCGTTCGGCTTAATCACATAAGGCGGTTCCATCACATGACCGCCGGCCGCCTCCGCGCGCGCAACAATGCGTCCCGGCGGCGAAGGAATGCCGCTGTCTTCAAACACCGCCTTGGCGCGCTGCTTGTCCATCGCCAGAGCCGAGGCGAGCACACCGGAATGCGTGTAAGGGATGCCGAGCACCTCAAGCAGGCCCTGAACGCAACCATCCTCGCCCCATTGGCCATGCAGCGCATTAAAGACGGCATCGGGTTTTGCTTCCCGGAGACGCGCCGCAAGATCGCGCCCGACATCGATTTCAATCGCTTCGTAACCGGCCTCCGTGAGCGCCTTGGCGGCCTCGGCGCCGGAGTTAAGCGAGACTTCCCGCTCGGGAGACCAGCCGCCTTTGAGGACGGCGATTCGATTATACTTTTTACTCATTCGCTTCTGCCGCCTCGCCTACTCTTCTAATTTCCCAACGCAACTCAACGCCCGTCTTCGTTAAAACATCCTTACGCAGCGACTCGATCAACACTTCCAAATCTTTAGCGCTCGCCTTGCCGCGGTTGATCATAAAATTGCAATGCTGCTCGGAAACCTGCGCATCGCCGACGATGCGGCCGCGGCCGCCTATTTCATCGATGAGCTGCCATGATTTGCGCCCGCCCGAAAGGCTGAGGTCAGGATTGGCGAAGGTTGAACCGCCAGTGCGCTCGCGGATTGGCTGGGTGGCTTCGCGCCGCGCCATAATGTCGGCCATGCGCGCCTCGATGGCGGCGGGGGCGTCAGTACGGCCTTCAAACAATGCGCTGGTAAAAATCAGTCCATCACTAGCGCCGCAATGACGATAGGAAAACTTCATGTCGGCGGCGGACAGGACATGACGCACGCCCGTTCGGTCATAGGCCGTCGCCTCCACCAGAATATCTTTGGTCTCTCCGCCATAAGCGCCGGCATTCATCGCCAGCGCGCCGCCAATGGTTCCCGGAACCCCGCGATAAAATTCAAGACCGGCAATCCCCGCCGCGCCGGCGCGTTTTGCAACCTGCGCGTCAAGCGCGCCGGCGCCGGCGCGCACCTGCACGCCGTCAGTTTCAATCTTGCCAAACGCCGCGCCAAGACGGACCACCACGCCGCGCAAACCGCCATCGCGCACCAGAAGGTTAGAGCCGACGCCCACCGGATAGGCTGGAATATCCGCATCGAGAGCTTTTAAAAAATCGCTAAGGTCTTCCTCATCCGCCGGCGAGAACAAAACATCCGCCGGCCCGCCAACCCGCAACCAGGTAAGCGACGCCATGTCGGCGTTCTCGACATATTTACCGCGCACGGCGGGGAGGTCCGAGGGTGTTACTTTTTTATCCGCCATCACACCCCTCATCCTGAGGTGCTTTTGCAAAGCAAAAGCCTCGAAGGATAGCGGCAGGCGCTGCGCTTGTGTCAGATCCTTCGAGGCTCGGCCCCATTTTTTTTGCACGCCTTCGCGTGCGGGAGGCCGAGCACCTCAGGATGAGGGGGGTGGGGTGTAGGCGGAGGACCATACTACGCATCCAACTTCGCCAACGCACCCGCCAGCGCATTGGCGTGCTTGGTAATATCCCCGGCGCCAAGGCAAATGACATAATCGCCAGGCTCGGCAATCTCTGCGACTAGCTTTGGCAAATCCTTAAACTTTGCCAGCGCGCGCGCGTCGCGGTGGCCATGGGCTTTTAGCCCGGCGACCAGCGCGTCGCGGTCAACGCCTTCAATCGGCGTTTCCCCGGCGGCGTAAACATCCGTAATCAGAGCAATATCCGCCTCGTTGAGGCAACCGCAAAAATCATCAAACAGATCTGAGAGCCGCGAATAGCGGTGCGGCTGGACGACGGCGATGACTTTGCCGCTCGCCACCTCGCGCGCGGCGCGCAACACAGCGGCGATCTCCACCGGGTGGTGGCCGTAATCGTCGATAATTTTAACGCCGTTCCATTCGCCCGCATGGGTGAAGCGCCGCTTGACGCCGGCAAAGCCTGCAAAGCCCGACTTGATGATGGCGTCGCTGGCGCCGAGGCGCTTGGCGATGATTGCCGCCGGCAGAGAGTTCAAAACATTATGAACGCCGAGCATCGGCAGGACCGCTTGCTCGATCCGGCCAATTTCCTTACCGCGCTCGCGGAAAACAATATCGTAGATGGAAGCGTTTTCTTTGAAACTAATATTCTCCGCGCGCACATCGGCTTGCGGATTGGCGCCATAAGTAATCAGCCGGCGGTCCGTGACGCGCCCGACCAGCGCCTGAACTTCCGGATGGTCGAGGCAGACGACGCCGAACCCATAAAACGGCGTGTTCTCGATAAACGTGTCGAACGCATCGCGGAGATTTTCAAACCCGCCCCAATGGTCGAGATGTTCCGGGTCGATATTGGTGACCACGGCGATAGTCGTCGGCAGGCGGATGAAGGTGCCATCGGATTCATCGGCCTCCACAATCATCCAGTCGCCCTCGCCAAGGCGGGCATTGGCGCCATAGGCGTTGATAATCCCGCCATTGATGACCGTCGGGTCAAGCTTGGCTTCATCCAGCAGCGCAGCAATCATGCTTGTGGTGGTGGTCTTGCCATGGGTGCCGGCGACCGAGACGGTCCATTTAAGGCGCATCAATTCCGCCAGCATGTCAGCGCGGCGCACCACCGGAATGTGACGCGCGCGCGCAGCGGCGGCTTCCGGGTTGTCGCGACGGATAGCGGTTGAGATGACGACGGCGCCCGCGCCCTTCACATGGTCCGGCGAATGGCCGATTTCAATCTTGATGCCTTTTTCGCGCAAGCGCTGAACATTGGCGCTGTCGGCGACATCGCTGCCGCGCACCTCATAGCCGAGATTGTGCATCACCTCGGCAATGCCGCTCATGCCGATGCCGCCAATGCCGACAAAATGCACCACGCCGACGCCAAAGGGCAGCCGGATTTTAATCTTTGGCGGGTCGAGCTTCGAAAATTTATCCGTCTTCGTCATAACACTCTCACACCGCCCCGCTTTGTCTCATTGGGCCGCCCTCACATAAGCCTTCAACCAGGTCGGCAAGCGCCGCCGCCGCGCCGGACCGCACCCTGCCTTTTGCCGCTTCGGCCATCAATTGCAACCGCGCCGGCTCGGCAAACAAGCCTTCCAGCGCCTGTCTTAAGGAGATTTCATTAAACCCGCTTTCCGGCAAGACAATGGCGGCGTTTGCCCCGGAAATGTCACGCGCCAGAACCTCGGCGTTGCCGCTCTGGTGGTCATCCATGGCGATCGCCAGAGGCACGAGGATAGCGCCGCGCCCTATCGCTGAAAGCTCAGTAACGGTTGAGGCGCCGGCGCGCGAGACAATTAAGTGCGCCGCCGCCATGCGGGCGGGCAGGTCTGTAAAAAACGGCGCGATTTCCGCGCGCACGCCCGCCGCCGCATAACCGGCCCGGACCTCCTCAATATCGTCCTCGCGCACCTGGTGCACGACCACGAGACGCCGGCGCATATCCTCCGCCAGACCGGCCATCGCCTTGACCGGCGCGGCGGAAAAAATACTGGCGCCCTGGCTGCCGCCGAAAATCAACAGGTTGATATCGCCGTCCGCGCTAATCGGCGCAAAGGCCGCATCGCTCAACGCCGCCACCGCATCGCGCACCGGATTGCCGACCTCAACCGCGTGAATGCCGGCGGGCGCCTTTTCAAGCACCGGAAACGCATGGGCGGTAAACGCTGCGCGCCTCACCAGCATCCGGTTGGCGCGCCCGAGAACACCGTTTTGTTCGTGTACGCCATAAGGAATGCCGGAGAGCGATGCGGCTTTCATCGCCGGGAAAGACGGGTAACCGCCAAAGCCGATGGCGGCGGCCGGTTTCAGTTTTCGAAACTTGCCCAGTGCAGTGACGATGCCCTGCGCGACGGATATCGCCGCCAGCCCTTTCGCCGCCAGCCCGCCAGCGGATACAGTGGCGGCGGAAATCTGAAACTTCTCATCAGCGGGAAAGCCTTCCGCATAGCGCGCGCCGCGCGCATCGCTCACCAGCAACACTTGCCGGCCACGGCGTTTTAACTCCTGCGCCAGGGCCTCAGCCGGGAACATATGCCCGCCAGTGCCGCCGGCGGCGAGCGCAATCGGCCGGTTATCGTCGGCCACGCTCACGGCATAATATCCTTGCGCCGCCAAATCCCCTGATGGGTGCGCGTCAAGGCGATGATGAGGCCGACCGCAAGCCCGGTCGCCAGCAGCGACGAGCCGCCATAGGAAAAGAACGGCAGCGTCATGCCCTTGGTCGGCAGCGCGCGCAAAGAAACGCCGATATTGATAATCGCCTGAAAGCCGATCATCGCCGACAGGCCGCAGACCGCGCATTGCGCAAATATCCCGCGCCGGGTCGCGGCCACCGCAAAGGCGCGCGCCACAAAAATTGCAAACAGGACGATAATCAATATCCCGATAGCGAGGCCATATTCTTCTGTTGCGGCGGCGAAAATAAAATCCGTATGCGCATCAGGGAGCGCGCCCTTCACCGGCAACGCATCGCCGCGCCCGATTAACCCGCCATTGACGATGGTGTCGATGGCGGCGTCCGCCTGATAGGTTTCCGTCGTGCCGGGGTTTAAAAACCCGTCAATGCGTTTGGCCACATGGTCGGAGAGGAAATAGCCGGCAGTGAGCGCGGCGGAGCCGACGCCCGCGAGCAGCACAATCCACATCCAGCTCCAGCCGGCGATGAAAAACATCACCGCCCACACCGCCGTCACCAGCGCCCATTGCCCGAAATCCGGCTGCATTAACAACAGTGCGGCAAAGACCGCGTATAGTCCCATGGCGATAGCGCCGCCCGGAAAGCGCGGGTCGCGCGCGCCTTCCGCCAGCATCCAGGCGGCGGCGATAACGAAGCCGGGCTTGGCAAATTCCGACGGTTGCAAAGTCATCACGCCAAGGTCTATCCACCGCGTCGATCCGTTGACGGCGCTGGCGAACAACAATGTCGCCGCCATCAGGACGAGGCCGCCGACAAATACGACAACGCCAAGGCGGCGCGCCTGGAGTGGCGACAGGAACGATACGCCAAAGATCGCGGCGATTGCCGGGATCATGAAAACCGACTGGCGGATTGGAAAGTGAAAGTCATTGGAGATGTTAAGCCGCGCCGACGCCGCCGGTCCCGCCGCCATCAGGACAATCATGCCGATCAACATAATCGGCGCCAGCACCGCCAGCAAGGTGTGGTCGACCGACCACCACCAGCGGCCTAATACCGAAACATCTGCGCGCGATGCCTGTCTCATGCGGCCTCTCCATTGGCCGAGGCCAGCTCATTGACGAGCGCACGAAAAGCGCCGCCGCGGTCGATAAAATTTTTGTATTGATCGAATGATGCGCAAGCCGGCGACAGCACAATGTTCGGCGCCGGCGCCGCGCTTGCCGTCGCATCGCCATAAGCCGCTGCTGTGGCTTCCGCCAAATCGGAAAAGATCAGGCAATCGATCTCTTCGCCGAGCTGCTTGTTAAACAAGGCCGCCGCCTCGCCGTAAAAATATGCGCGCCGCACCGCGCCAAGCTTGCCTTTCAAGGCCGCCGCGCCGCCATCTTTCGCCTTGCCGCCGGCAATCCAGAAAATATCCTCAAACGTCGCGAGCGCGCGCATCGCCGCATCAGCATTGGTGGCTTTGGAATCGTTGATGAAGACAACTTTGCCGAGCCGCGCCACCTCTTCCATCCGGTGCGCCAGGCCGGTAAACCGCTCCGCCGCCTTGACAACCAGCGCCGCCGGAACCCCGAGCGAGACGCAAACGGCAAGCGCAGCCGCTGCATTTTGATGGTTGTGCGCGCCGCGCAAGCCCCGCGCGCGTGTCAGATCGCCGGCTTTGGTTGTCTTGCCGTCAAAATTATAAAACAGATCGCCGCCCAGCACATAAGCGCCGCGCCCGAGCGTTCCGCGCGCTGATATCGGCACAACACGCGCGCCGCCATTGGCCATCATCGCCGTGCAAATCACCTGGCCGTAATCATCATCAACGCCGATAACCGCAATATCGTCCTTAGTCTGATTAAGGAAAATCCGCTTCTTGGCCGCAAGATACGCCTCAACCGTACCGTGGCGGTCGATATGGTCCGGCGTCAGGTTTAAAAACACCGCCGTGTTAGCGCGCAGAGCGAAGGTGAGGTCGAGCTGGAACGAGGACAGCTCCAGCACATAAATCGTATTCTTTTCCGGCGCCGGCAAAGACAACGCCGCCTCGCCAATATTACCGCCCACATAAGCCTCCCTGCCGACCTCGCGCAGGATATGTCCGATCAGCGCGACGGTGGTGGATTTTCCATTCGATCCGGTGACCGCGATAATGTGCGGGCGCTCTTCTTCTGGCAGCGCGTTGATGGCGCGGGCGAAATATTCGATGTCGCCAAATACTGGAATATTTTCAAGCCGCGCCTTGCGGACTATCGGATGCGGCTTTGGATGGGTGAGCGGCACGCCGGGGCTGACGACCACTGCGGCCATCTCTTTCCACGGCCATTTTTTGGGGTGCTCGGCGCGATATTCCGTATCCGCTGTTTTTTGGCGCGCCCGCGCGCTTTCATCCCAGGTAAACACCTTCGCGCCCGACGCCGCCAGCGCTTCGCAGGTCGCAATGCCGGAAACACCGAGGCCGAAGACGCCAATCGACTGGTTTTTTACATCAGGGATTAAAATCATCTGGCGGCCTATCGCAATTTCAACGTGGCGAGACCGATCAGCGCCAAAATCACCGCGACAATCCAGAAGCGGATGACAATGGTCGATTCCTTCCAGCCCAGCTGCTCAAAATGATGGTGAATGGGCGCCATGCGAAACACCCGTTTGCCGGTCAGTTTAAACGATGCAATCTGGATCATCACCGACAGGCCTTCCAACACGAATAGGCCGCCGACAATCGCCAGAACGATTTCATGTTTTGTCGCAACCGCAATCGAGCCAATCGCGCCGCCCAGCGCCAGCGAACCGGTATCGCCCATGAAGATTGCCGCCGGCGGCGCGTTAAACCACAAAAACCCAAGCCCGGCGCCGACAATCGCGCCGCACACCACCGCAAGCTCGCCCGCGCCCGGCACAAACGGAACGCCGAGATAGCCTGCATAAATCGCGTTGCCGACCAGATAGGCAATCGCCGCATAAGTCGCCGCCGCAATCATCACCGGCACTATAGCCAGACCATCAAGGCCGTCGGTAAGGTTGACGGTGTTGGAGGCGCCGACAATCACGAAGGCCGCGAAAGGCACGATAAATATGCCGAGCGGCACGCCGGGAGCGTTGAACCAATGTTCAAACAAACGCACCGGAAAAAACGGAACACCGACCGAGGTGGCAATCCCTGCCGGCGCATCAGGCGCGCCCGCCAGCGCGGTCATGCAAAGATACCCGGCCAGCAAAGCAACGGCAAATTGCACCACCAGCTTCAAACTGCCGACCAGGCCGTCGGCGCTTTGCTTGGTGACTTTCAGATAATCATCAATAAAGCCGAGCACGCCAAAGGCGAGCGTCACACCCATCACGATCCACACATAAACATTGTCGAGGCGCGCCCACAGAAACGTCGCCACCGTCAATGACAAGAGGATTAAAACCCCGCCCATGGTCGGGGTGCCGGCTTTTTCGATGATATGGCTTTGCGGGCCGTCTGCGCGGATCGGCTGGCCGCGACCCTGTTTGCGCCGCATCCAGCGGATCAGCGCAGGGCCGAATACAAACGAGATGATCAGCGCCGTCATGATCGCGCCGCCGGTGCGGAAGGTTAAATAGCGGAAGACATTGAACAGCTGAAATTGATCCGCATAGGGCGTCAACAGATGATAGAGCATTAAGGAGCGCTTTCTTGTTTTATAGGACTGTTTTGTTCGGCTCGCCCCCCAAGAGCGCGCGCCACCGCGCTCACCTTTGAGGCGTTGGAGCCTTTGACCATCACTACATCGCCGGGGCGAACCGCATCTTCCACCGCGCCGACCAGACCGACGGCAGAGCCTGCATAAATCCCGCGCATTTCCGGCGGCAGCTGGCCCCATAGATAGCGCATCATTTCCCCCGCTGCGTAGACCTGGTCTACCTTTGCCGCAAGCAGCGCATCGAGGAGCCCGGCATGGAGCGCGCGCGAATCTTCCCCGAGTTCGAGCATCTCTCCAAGGACGGCAATGCGCCGCCCGCCGGCCCCCACCTGCGCCGCGCCAAGCAAACCGATCGCCGCCGCCATCGACGCCGGATTGGCGTTATAGCTTTCATCAATCAACAACGCCTCGCCGCCATCAACGGAAATCACCGCTCTGGCGCCGCGCCCCTCCGCCGGAGAGAGCGTTGCTAGCGCGGCAATCGCCGGCTCAAGCGCCGCGCCAACCGCGTCGGCCGCGGCCAGCGCCGCCAGCATATTCAATGCCTGATGGCGCCCGGCAATGCCGACAGGGAACTCTTGCGTTCCGCCTTTAATGCTAACCTTAAGGCGCGCGCCACCGCCATCGGCCTGATAGTCCAGCAATTGAAAATCAGCGCCCGCCGTCTCGCCGAACGTAATAAAACCAGCAGCGCCGGCGGCCTCGGCGCGGGCTTTTAAAAATTCATAATGCGGATTATCGATTGGCAAAATCGCAATGCCGCCTGGCGCCAGTCCGGTAAAGATTTCCGCCTTCGCTTCGGCGATTTCTGCAATCGATTTGAAAAACTCAAGATGCGCAGCCGCGACAGTGGTGACAATCGCCACATGCGGGCGCACCAATGTTGCCAGCGGCATAATTTCACCCAGATGCGACATGCCGATTTCAAACACGCCGAACGCCGCGCGCATTGGCAGGCGCGACAGGGTTAGCGGAACGCCCCAGTGATTGTTGAAGCTTTTATCCGCTGCATGAACCTCGCCGCAACCGGCAAGGATGGCGCGGAGAATTTCCTTGGTGCTGGTTTTTCCTGCGCTGCCGGTGATGGCGATGCGCTTGCCGAAATTACGCATGCGCGCGGCAAGCGCCAGATCGCGCAAACCCTGCAGCGTGTCGCCGACCACCAGAAGCGGCGCGCCTTCGGGCGCATCCGCCGGCGCGCGCGCCACCAGCGCGGCTGCGGCGCCGGCTTCAAAAGCGCGGGCTAAAAATTCGTGGCCGTCCCGCGTATCACGCAAAGCGACGAAAATCTCGCCCGGCTTTAGACTGCGGCTATCAATCGAAACACCGCTTGCGGACCATTCCTCCGCCGTCCATTCTTTCGGATCGCCGCCCCTGGCGCATAGCGCGCCGCCGGTTGCGGCCGCCGCCTCATAGGCGGTCCATAGATTTTCACCCACTTGCATATCTGTCATCACCCGAGTTCCTTAGATCGGCTCAACGCTTCGGCGGCCTCGCGAGCCACCTCAACATCGTTGAACACAAAAGTTTCACCCCCCGCCACCTGACCGGTCTCGTGTCCCTTCCCCGCAATCAACAACACGTCGCCTGCCTTTAACATCGCGGTCCCCGCCGCGATCGCCTCTCGCCTGTCGCCAATCTCCGTAGCCTGCGGACATCCGGCGATGACTTCCCGCCGGATCGCCGCCGGGTCTTCATTGCGCGGGTTGTCGTCTGTTACGATGACGATATCCGCGTTCTCCATTGCCGCGCGTCCCATCATCGGGCGTTTAGCCTTATCGCGGTCGCCGCCGGCGCCGATGATGGCAATCAACCGACCCTCCGTATGCGGACGCAATCCTTTTAGCGCCGTCGCCACCGCATCCGGCGTGTGGGCGTAATCGACATAGACCGCCGCTTCGTTGACGCGCACAGCCAGCTGCATGCGCCCCGGCACGGATTTTAGATTTTCCAAACCGGCAAACACATCCGCAACTGGCGCGCCGGAGGCAATAACTATCCCCGCAGCCAGCAACGCGTTCTCAGCCTGAAAAGCGCCGACCAGCGGCAGGTTTAAACTATACGCGGTCCCAAACGCGTCGACGCTGATATCAAGACCGGCGGCATGCGGCGCCACTTTTGTCAGCTTGATGTCGCGCGCATCCGCGCCAACGCCGATGACTTTCACGCCGCGCTTTGTCGCTGCATCGCAAAACTGTCCGGCATATTCGCTGCTCTTGTTGACTACCGCGACGCCGTCCTCATCCAGCAGTTCTGAAAACAGTCGCAACTTGGCGTCTAGGTAATCGTCAAACCCTTGATGATAGTCGAGATGGTCCTGGGTGAGGTTGGTGAAGGCGGCAATTTTGAACTTTACACCGTCGGCGCGGTGTTGCGCCAGGCCGTGGCTGGAAACTTCCATCGCCAGATGGGTGACGCCGGCGGCGGTCATCTCGTCCAGCATCTTATGCAGCGTCACCGGCTCCGGCGTTGTGTGGGCGAGCTTTGCGTTAAAAGTCTTCCCGCGCACGCCGAGCGTTCCCAGACTAGCGCTTTTACGCCCCAGCCGTTCCCACAGCTGAGCGGCAAACAGCGCGGTGGATGTCTTGCCATTGGTGCCGGTGATGCCGGCGATGGTTTCCGGCTGGCGCGGAAAAAACTGCGCTGCCATATGCGCCAACCGCTGGCGCGGCTCACGGTCAATGACGAGCGGCAGGGTTGAGCGTGCGCCCGGACGCGCCAAAATCGCCGCTGCGCCTCTTTCTTCCGCCTGCGGAATAAATTTGGCGCCGTCAGCGAGGACGCCCGGCAGCGCCGCAAACAAAAATCCGCGCTCCACCGCCCGGCTGTCGGCGGTGAGGCCCCTTATGTCCGGATCTGTTGTGAGCGCCTCGCCGGCAAGCTGCGATAATCTCACGGCGCACGCTCCACAATCGGCGCCGATGCTGCGGCTTTGCGCGGTGCGTCTGGGGCCTCGCCGCCGGAGACAAAAGCAGCAAGCGCTGTCGCCTCATTCACCGGCGCCAATCCCAAAAACGGCGCCGCGCGCGCGACAATGCGCGAGAACACCGGCGCGGCGGTCCAGCCCGCAGTGGCGTAGCCCCAGGTTTCTTTCAGCGGTTGCGGCTCATCAAGCGACACCAGAATGGCATAGCGCGGCGCATAACCCGGAACCGCGCCGACAAAACTGGCAATCCTTGTATTGCGATCATAACCGCCATTGAGCGGTTTATCCGCCGTTGCGGTTTTGCCAATGGGGAAATATCCGGGCGCTTCTGCCTGGCTTGCCGTCCCGTCGGTGATGACGCGGCGGAGAATGCGGCGCATGACGGCGCTGGTCTGGTTTGAAAACACGGCGCGCGCGGAAACGCGTTTTGGTTCGGCAAAAAATGTCGGGTCATGAAATGCGCCGCCATTCACCACCGCGCAAAACGCCGTCAGCAAATGCAGCGGCGTCACCGAAATGCCGTGGCCATAGGCGATGGTCGCGGTCTCCACCGGGCCCCAACGCTCCGGCAGTCCTGGCGCGCGCCGCTCCGGCAGTTCCATGGTCAATCGCGTCAGCAGGCCGAGCTTGCCCAAATATTCCCGCTGCCGCTTGGAGCCGAGATCGCCGGCGACGCGGGCAATGCCGATGTTGGACGAATACTGCACCACTTCCGACAGGGTCAAAATTCTGTTCTCGCCATGAAAATCGGTAACCTCATGATCAGCCACGAGAAAGCTCCCGCGCGCATCATAATTTGTGGCCTCTCCCGCCAGGCCTTCTTCCAGCGCCGCGGCTGCGGTAAACGCCTTAAACGCCGAGCCCAGTTCATATTGGTCAAGCGTGGCGCGATTGCGACGAGAATCCGCCGCTGCGGCGCCCGGCGCATTGGGATCGAAATCCGGCAGGCTGGCCAGCGCAATGACCTCGCCGGTCGCCACATCCATAACGCCGGCCCATCCGGCCTTAGCGCTGAATTTTGTTATCGCTGCCGCAAGCTCATCCTCAACAATTTGCTGCACGCGAATATCGATGGAGGCGCGCATGGTCTTTGCGCCGCGCCAGTCATTGGCGACTTTCTCAAGCCCCATCACCCCGCCCTTGCCCGGCTCTTCATGGCCGACAACATGTGCGGCAAGGTCAGCTTGCGGATAAAAACGCTTAATCCGGGTGGCGAAATGAATGCCCGGCAGGCCAAGATCAAACACCGCCTGGCGCTCGGCCGGCGTCAAGTTCCCGCGCAGATCAACATAACGCCCGCGGCGCAGTTTTTGTTCCAGCTCAACCGCATCAATTTCCGGCAGCACGCTCAACAGCTTTTGCGCCGTCTCGCGCGCATCCCAGATTTCACGGCCGGCGACTTCAAGGGATATCATCGGCAAATCAGTCGCGAGCAGCGCACCGTTGCGATCGGTGATTTCAGCGCGCGGCGCCTCGATAGAGGGCGCGGTCGCGCGCGGCGCTTCCACATTGATCTGTCCGAAAGAGATGAAGGCCAGCCGCACGCCGAGCGAGGCGAACACAAACACAAACACCACCGCGCACATCAAGATGCGGGTTTTCGCGCGCTCGGTCTGTCGCTGGCGGCCGCTTCTGGCGCGCACATGCCGCGTTGCAGGGGCCATTTCCGGGCGGAGCGAGGCTGCGGTTTCAGCCTCAGTGATGACATAGGCCGCCGGCTTTGCCTTTTTGGCTTTACGCAGAAACATCGCGGCGACAACCCTTTCCTAAAGTGCTTTCCTGTAGCGGCGCCTCTAATCAGCGGCCGACAATTGCGCCATGGCGATGGCGTTGGTGATGGCCTCGCTCGGCGCACCGCCCGTATTTATTGGCAACGCGTCCGCCCCGGTCATGGCGACGACAAATTGTTGCACCGATACCATCTGCACCGGCTCTGAAGGCCGCAAATCGGTCTTGGCTCTGGCGATTTTGGCGAGCCGCTCGGGATTTTCGAGATAGGCCACCTCCGCGCGCAACAGCTGGATTTGCTGTACTTCGCCAAGCCTGGCTGTCTCAAGGCGCTCCAGCTCCATGCGCGTCTTCTGCACCGATTGCTCAGCGCGGTATCGCCCAACCGCCGCGGCGGCCAGCAAGACACACAAGAATATCGTTGTGATACGGAACATCTATCGTTTCCCTTCGTTAAAATTTTTCAACGTAATCGGCGACGGCAGCCCAAGTCGCTCGTCGCTGAGCGGCGCAAACGGCGCGGCGAGACGCACGCCGCCGCGCAGCCGCGCAGAGCGCGCACGCGTATTGGCAAGCGTTTCTTCATCGCCCGGCGCCAACGCCTTGGCGAAAATTGGTTCAAATGTCGGCGCGGCTTTGACCGCCGGCGGCGCATGGCGCGAGCCCGCCGCGCGCAACGGAAACCGGTTTGCAAAGAACCGCTTCACAATCCGGTCTTCCAGAGAGTGGAATGTGACAACCAAAACCCGCCCCGCCGGGCGCAACATCCGCTCCGCCGCGCGCAGGCCCGCAACCAGCTGGCCAAGCTCGTCATTGACAAATATCCGCAAGGCCTGGAACACCCGCGTCGCCGGATGGGTTTTCGACTTGCCCCAATTCGGCGCTGCTTTTTCGACAATAGAGGCCAGCGCCGTCGTGGTTGTGATGGGCGCAATCTCGCGCGCGTTGACAATGGCGCGGGCAATCCTGCCGGCGCGCTTTTCCTCGCCATAAGTCCGGAATATCGCCGCCAGCTCGCGCGCATCGCCCTTGGCGATAACATCGCCAGCATCGGGCTTGCCGCCATCCATGCGCATCGACAACGGGCCCTCGCGGCGAAAAGAAAACCCACGTTCCGCTTCATCAAGCTGCATCGAGGAAACGCCAAGGTCAAAGACGACGCCGTCAACGCCGTCAACGCCGCGCTCGGCAAGCGCCTCTTCCATCTCCGCAAACGGGCGGTTGATCAGCCGCAAGCGGTCGCCAAACTCGGCAACCATCGCCTTGGCGCGGTCAATCGCCGTCGGGTCGCGGTCAAATCCGTAAACGATGCAATTCGCCGCCATTAAAATCGCGCGCGCATAACCGCCAGCGCCGAAGGTCGCATCGACGTAAACGCCATTTTCCCGTGGCGCCAGTGCAGAGACGACCTCGCGCGCCATCACCGGGATATGTGTGGCCGCGCTCATGAGACCACTCCCGCCGGCGTTGGATTACGCAACGACAGTTTGGCTTCCGCGGTTATTTTTTCTTGTTCAGCAGCGATTTTTTGAAACTCGTCCGGGTTCCAGATTTGGAACGAGGCGCCAAGCCCTGCAAATAACGCCTTGCCGTCGAGCAATGTGCTTTCGCGCAACCGTTGCGGCAGAACGATGCGGCCTTCCTTGTCGAGGCCAAGCTCCACCACCCGCGCCGTCACTGTGCGCTCCAGGCTGCGGCGCTTGGCCGAGAAAGGATCAAGCGCTGCAATCGAGGCCATCAGCGTTTCAATATAAAACGCGCCGCCGCAATCCAGGCATTTTTCATCCGTAGACGGAATGCAATAGATCGAGCCGCCGCGCTCAAGATCGAGGACGCGGCGAAACCGCGCCGGCGTGGCGAGGCGCCCTTTGACATCAATCTTATTGACGAACGACCCTAAAAACAGGGTCTCGGCCCCGCGCCGCATCCCAAATTCCTCCGCTCCGCGGCGCCCCAGCCCTTGGGATACGCCGCCCCTTCCCCGCAAAAATTACGGTTGCCTATGGGTTATCATGGTATCTCATGGGGTGCAAAGGGTGTTTTGCCCCAAAGCGCAGGTTTTGACCGATGATTCCGGAACAGAAACGGAACAGTCACGAATCAGTCGGGACTTACTTTCGGTAAGTAGTGATTAATTTTTCATTAATGCCG
>JAADIQ010000108.1 GCA_013151255.1 Alphaproteobacteria bacterium | reverse complement strand
GATATGCGCGGCGATTTGGATGCTGATTCGCAACTGGCGTTGGAGATCGGCATTATCTCCACACTGCATTCGCCAAATGCGTTTCATCCAACAACATTGTCCGACGCGCTGCGTAAGCGTCATGAAAAAATAGAAGGCATTCAACTGCGCAATTCGGCCTATGGCTCGTTTATGCCGTCGCCCAAAGGCGGTGCTATCATCAAAGGCTCTGCGGGCGGGCGCGTGCTGAAGACTGAAATTTCGGGTTCCGCCAATGCTTCAATTACGGTTAGAGACGGCGAGGTTGGGCTCGTCAAAGGGGAGATTTATGTCGGCGAGGGCACGCAACTCATTAATGCTAAGGGCGAGGTTTTCACATTTACGCGCGGCAAGTGGCGCGCAAAAACCAAAAAACCGCTGTCGCCAAGTGCAGATACAGTGACGGTGCTCACCATAGGAATGTCGCGGGATAAATCTCTGCAATTTGGCATATCAGATAATGAGTCGCTCGACGCCTTTATCGCTGCGGCCGATCTCTTCGAAGCTTTCAAAAAGCTGCCTCCTAAGGGCAAGAACAAGGCGCTGTCGGATATGGTCAAAGAGATGGAACAGCTGGAAGTTAAATCTTTGGGGGATGAAGTGGTTTATCTTGCCGATATTGCGCAAATCCAATATCGGCAAGCGGTAAAATCGAGCGAGGATGACGAAGATGTTTTGCAGTTAGGAAGTGTAGAGTAGCGGGCATTTTCGGTGGCGGTTGATTTTCTATATGCTCAACGGATGCCCTTTGTTTAACTGCAACAAATCCCAACGGTTGCCATAGAGGTCTTCAAACACTGCAACCGTTCCATAGTCCGCTTCTTTGGGCTCGCGGACGAACCGCACGCCTTTGGCTTTCATCTCGTTATAATCGCGCCAAAAATCGTCGCTGTTGAGAAACAGGAACACCCTGCCGCCGGCCTGGTGGCCGATGAAAGCTTCCTGCTCAGCTTTTGACGCTTTCGCCAATAACAGCGTCGTTCCGGTTGACCCCGGCGGCGCCACCACCACCCAGCGCTTGTCCTGTTCGGGTTGGTATGTGTCTTCGATCAGGGTGAAATTCAAAACCTTGGTGTAGAAATCGATAGCCTCATCGTAGTCGCGCACGACTAGTGCGATATGGACGATGGATTGTTTCATATTGATCGCCTTTTTGGGTCTCGCGGCGGATCGCTTCGCGATCGCCTCCGCCCCGGTTTGAAGAGGGCGCGCGGCCTGACCGGCCGGCGCGCAGTCGCGCTTTTCGAACACTGACGTGTTCGACTGGCTCTTGCATATGTCCGCATCATCCCCACCCAACCTGCCGTCTTGCTTCGGCTAACGCTACCGACGCGGCGACGGCGACATTGAGCGAGCGGGCGCCGGGCGCTAGCGGGATGGACAGCCGCGCTGCTGCGGCGGCGTGAATTTCTTCCGGCGCGCCCTGGCTTTCGCGGCCCATCAATAGCGTGTCCGTTTCGCGAAATTCGAACTCCCAGATTGATTCGTCAGCCTTTGTCGTCAACAGAATCAGCCGCGCGCTACTGAGCGTTTGCGTGAAGGCCTGCCAGCCAATATGGGCAAGCGGCGGGGCGAGGGCGCCATAGTCCATCGCCACGCGTTTGATCTCGCGCGAATCAAGCGGAAAGCCGCAAGGCTCGATAATATCCAGTCCGGCGCCGAAACAAGCCGCAGCCCGAATCGCCGCGCCGACATTTTGGGGAATATCAGGTTGATACAAAGCCAGCCGCATGGGGCTGTTTTTGCACGGATTTCGGCTGTTGTCCCGCCCGCGGTCATAATGCCCGCGGGGCGGATATGAAATCGCCGTTAAAGGCGGAAGTCTTGCACGAATTTCAACTCCTTAAAGGCCTGTCTGGCCCATTTAAGTGTTGTATCCAAAAATCCAAAATTCACTCCGGAGATTTTGAAAAGGTTGACGAATTTCGGATTTTGGGACACTTGGACGCAGCGCTTTGCCGCCTAGACTTTGTACAAGAGACATGCAAAACAGCCTCGCGATTCTTAGCTCTCGAGCGCATTCCTTAAGGCGAAACATCCATGACGACGGAAATTTCAGACGCGGGACCATCTGATGATGGTGAGCCGACCCGGCGTGACTTTATTCATATCTTCGCGGCGGCGACCGCTGCTGTCGGCGCCGGCGCCACGATTTGGCCGCTGGTGCATCAGATGAACCCGGACGCCTCGGTGCTGGCTTTGTCGACCAGCGAGGTTGACCTTTCCAGCGTTTCGGTCGGCCAGGCGATTAAAGTCATGTGGCAGGGCAAGCCGGTGTTTATCCGCCACCGCACCGAAGCGGAAATCGCCGAGGGTGAGGCGACGCCGCTGGGCGCGCTGAAAGACGATGTCGCGCGCAACGACAATCTTTCCGGCAAGGTCGACGCGACCGATGATGCGCGCGTGACGGCAAGCGACGGCGAGGCGCGACCGCAATGGCTGATTGTCGTCGGCATCTGCACCCATCTCGGTTGCATTCCGCTCGGCACCGCGTCGGGTGAAAATCGCGGCGACTATAATGGCTGGTTCTGTCCGTGCCACGGCTCGCATTACGATATCGCCGGACGTATCCGCAAAGGGCCTGCGCCGGAAAATCTGGAAGTCCCGCCCTATGAGTATCTTTCCGACACTATCGTGAAAATAGGTTAGGGGAGAAACAATTATGAGCCATCCGTCTACATACAAACCCGCCGCCGGCTTCGCGAAATGGCTGGACGACCGGCTGCCGATCGTGCGTCTCGCCCATGACAGCTTTGTCGATTTCCCGACCCCGAAAAACCTCAACTACTGGTACACGTTTGGCGGCATCCTGGCGATCGCCCTGGTCATCCAGATCATTACTGGCGTCATATTGGCGATGCATTACACGCCGCATACGTCGATGGCGTTTGACAGCGTCGAGCACATCATGCGCGACGTCAATTATGGCTGGCTGATGCGCTATGTGCACTCCAACGGCGCGTCGATGTTCTTCCTTGCGGTTTATATCCACATGTTCCGCGGCCTCTATTACGGCTCTTACAAAGAGCCGCGCGAAGTGTTGTGGATGCTTGGCGTTGTTATCTACCTGTTGATGATGGCGACGGCGTTTATGGGTTACGTTCTGCCCTGGGGTCAGATGTCCTATTGGGGAGCGACGGTGATCACCAATCTGTTCTCGGCGATCCCGCTTATCGGCGATGATATCAGAACGCTTTTATGGGGCGGGTTCTCAGTCGATAACCCGACGCTCAACCGTTTTTACTCGCTGCACTATCTGTTGCCCTTCGCGATTGCCGGCGTGGTGATATTGCACATCTGGGCGCTGCACATTCCGGGCAACGCTAATCCGACCGGCGTTGAAGTTAAAGACGTCAAAAAAGACACCGTGCCGTTCCATCCCTATTACACCGTCAAGGATAGCTTCGCGATTGTGGTCTTCTTGATCCTGTTTGCCGCCTTCGTGTTCTTCAACCCGGACGGGCTGGGCCATCCGGACAATTATATCGAGGCCAATCCGCTCGCAACGCCGGCCTCGATTGTGCCGGAATGGTATTATCTGCCATTCTACGCGATTTTGCGGGCGATCACTTTTGACATCGGACCGATCTCGTCGAAACTTGGCGGCGTGATAGCGATGTTTGGCTCGATCCTGGTGTTGTTCGTCCTGCCGTGGCTCGACACCTCCAAGGTGCGCTCGATGCGCTATCGCCCGGCGGCGAAGATGTTCTTTTTCATCTTCATCGCGGCTTGCCTGGTGCTTGGCTATCTCGGCGGCCAACCGGCGGAGGGCTCTTATGTTCTCTATGCGCAGATCGCAACCGCGTATTATTTTGGCTTCTTCCTGCTCATCCTGCCATTGCTTGGGTTCATGGAAACGCCCAAACCGTTGCCGCGTTCAATTTCCGAATCCGTTTTGAAAACACCCAAACCCGGCGGCGCTGCGCCCGCAGGCGCGCAATCCGCGCCGGCGCAATAGGGGAAAAGGCATCCGATGAATATGATCCGAACTGTTCTGATTGCCGCGATTATAGGTTTGCTCGGCGCAAGCGGTGCTGCGGCCAGCGTTGGCGGCGCGCATAAACCAGAGGCGCGTGACTGGCATTTTTCCGGCCCGTTCGGAACCTATGACAAAGACGCGCTGCAACGCGGCTATCAGGTCTATGAGATGATATGCTCCAGTTGCCACGGGCTTGAGCAGGTGTCGTTCCGCAATCTCGGACAAAAAGGCGGCCCGTTTCATCTTGACCGCTGCCCGGCCGGCATTCCTGATACGGTTGATTGTTCTAACCCGAACCAAAACCCGGTGGTGAAAGCCCTGGCGGCGCAATATCGTTTTAAGGTTGTCGATGGACCGGACGATAGCGGCGATATGTATGAGCGCGCAGCGCTGCCCTCGGACCATTTCCCGGGGCCCTTTGCCAACGAGGTTATCGCGCGGCTGGCGAACAATAATGCGCTGCCGCCGGATCTGTCCTTGATCACCAAAGCGCGCCATTACGGGCCGGATTATCTCTACAGCCTGTTGACCGGATATGAAGAAACGCCCGCGACCGTCGATATCGACGCCGGCCAATATTTCAATCCGTATTTCCATGGCGACATGTCGCAAACGCTGCGTCCGGAATTTCTCGACGAGCACGGGCACCCGCTAGAGGGCGTTGAGGTGCCGGTTGGCGGCGTCCTCGCCATGGCCCCGCCGCTGTTCGACGGCCTGATTGAATATGCCGATGGCTCGCCAGCGACGGTTGAACAATATGCCGCCGATGTGACGGAGTTTTTGACGTGGGCGGCTGACCCGAAGATGGAAGCGCGCAAATCGCTTGGCGTGATGTCACTGATCTATCTGATCATCCTCGCCGGCCTACTTTACTGGTCCTACCGCAAGGTGTGGTCAGATCAGCACTAAGCCGATCACAGTATTGCGTTTTGAGAATTAAGCCGGCGCTGCGTAAACTGCAGCGCCGGTTTTATTATGAATGGATAGCAAAGTGACCGATCAAAAACGCATCCTCGGCGTCATCGGCGGGTCCGGCGTTTACGCCATGGATGCGCTTGAAGATGTCGAACGCTTCACGGTTATAACGCCCTGGGGCGCGCCGTCGGACCGGTTGGTGCGCGGACGGCTTTGCGGGCTTGAGGTGGTTTTTCTGGCGCGCCATGGCGAGGGCCACGTCATCGCGCCAAGCGATGTAAACTACCGCGCCAATATCGACGCCATGAAGCGCGCAGGCGTTACCGATCTCATCTCGCTTTCGGCCTGCGGTTCGTTCCGCGAGCGCCTCGCGCCCGGAACCTTTGTCATCGTTGATCAGTATATTGACCGCACCACAAAACGCGTATCGTCGTTTTTCGGCCCCGGCTTTGTCGCCCATGTGTCGATGGCCCACCCGGTTTGCCCGGCGCTGGGCGCCGCGGCCGAGGAGGCCTGCAAGGCGCTCGATATCCCTCATGCAAGCGGCGGGACGTATCTCGCGATTGACGGGCCGCAGTTTTCGTCTCTGGCGGAAAGCAATCTCTATCGCTCCTGGGGCTGCGACGTTATCGGCATGACCAACATGCCGGAAGCAAAGCTCGCCCGCGAGGCGGAGCTGCCTTACGCGACAGTAGCGATGGTGACCGACTATGATTGCTGGCATGAGAAGGATGGGCCGGTCGAGGTCTCGCATATCCTCGAAATCATGAAACAGAACACGGCGAACGGCGCGCGCCTGGTCGAAAAGCTGGCGGCGCTGCTAGGGCCAACACGAACGCCATCCCCACTCGGGATTGAAACTTGCCTCGACTACGCGGTGATTACATCGCCGGAGAGGCGCGATCCGGCAATGTGCGAAAAGCTGTCCGTGGTGGCGGGGCGATTTTTGAAGGGGTGAGGGCGGGGCTGTTTTTGGCCCAAAGTAAACAGGACTGATCTGCTGCGTGCGCATTGCCCTCAGCCATCATGAGCGCGAAGAATTGCTTGACTAGTGCTCGGCGTCCGGCATGGGCTTGGGTTCCCAGAGTTCGATCTTGCGGCCTTCGGGGTCCATGATGTGCGCGAAGCGACCGTTGAACTCGACAATCTCTCCGGCCTCGACGCCTTCGGCCCTACAACGCGCGAGCACGCCATCGAGATCGTCGACCATCAGATTGAACATGTAGTCTTTGTCGGAGGGCGCGAAATGGTCGGTGTCGGCCTTGAACGGACAGAACACTGTGGCCGCGCCCGGCGTTGCCGTCGCCGCGTCTGGTTTGAACGCCACCCCGCCCCAATCGGCGAACTCAAGCCCGAGGACGCGCGTGTACCAATCCCGCAGCGCGGCCTCGTCGCTGCTCTTAAAGAAGACCCCTCCCAGGCCAAACACCTTAGCCATTTCAACTCCTCCGTTCGTTCGTTGCGTAGCGGCCTGAAAGTTAAGGGTATGCCCCTGTTGAAGCAATCGCCCGAAAGGGTGATTAGGCGTGTTTTGCATCGAATTGTGGAGTGGCCGTCTTTGGCGAAAACCGCCCCTCAAGTATTAAACCGGAAATGCATCACGTCGCCGTCCTGGACGATGTAGTCCTTGCCTTCGAGGCGCATCTTGCCGGCCTCTTTTGCGCCTTGCTCGCCGCCTAGAGATACGTAATCGTCGTAATTTATTGTTTCCGCACGGATGAAGCCATGTTCGAAGTCGGTGTGGATGACGCCGGCGGCTTGCGGCGCGGTGGCGCCGCGTTTGATTGTCCAGGCGCGGGTTTCTTTGGGCCCGGCGGTGAAATAAGTCTGTAGGCCGAGGAGGTCGTAGCCGGTGCGGATGAGGCGGTTGAGGCCGGGCTCTTCCAGGCCGAGCGATTCCAGATATTCCGCCTGTTCATCATCGGCGAGCTGTGCCAGTTCGGATTCTATTTTCGCCGATATCACCACCGTCGCTGCGCCTTCCGCGCCCGCGCTTTTCTCAACCGAGCGGGAATAATCATTCCCGTCGGCGGCCGCATCTTCGTCAACATTGGCGACAAACAATACCGGCTTGGAGGTGAGGAGCTGCAAGCCCTGCCAGGCTTTTTCGTGGTCGGCGTCAATCTCCACCGTGCGCGCCGGCGCGCCCTCGCGCAACACCTCCAGCGCTTTGTCGACCAGCACCAGCATCGCCTTGGCTTCCTTGTCTTGCCCGCGGGTTTTTTTCTCCAGATTGGCGCGGCGCTTTTCCAGACTTTCAAGGTCGGCCAGCATCAATTCGGTTTCAACGATCTCAAAATCCGCAATCGGATCGATGGCGCCGGTAACATGGGTGACGTCGTCATCATCAAAACACCGCAGCACATAAACCACGGCGTCAACCTCGCGAATGGTGGCGAGAAACTGATTGCCGAGGCCTTCGCCTTTTGAGGCGCCTTTTACGAGGCCGGCAATGTCGACAAATTGCATACGGGCGGGGAGGATTTCCGCGGAACCGGCAATCTCGGCGAGTTGTTTCATCCGTGGTTCCGGCACCGCCACGTCGCCGACATTCGGCTCGATGGTGCAGAACGGATAGTTTGCCGCCTGCGCGGCGGCGGTTTTGGTCAACGCATTAAACAGCGTCGACTTGCCGACATTCGGCAGCCCAACAATGCCGCATTTAAAACCCATGAAGTTGTCTTCCTATTTTTTGCGGCCGAAGAGATTTTGCAGCGCGTCGGCAAACGGATTTTGCGACGACGGCGCGGCCTCTTTGGTCTTGTCTGGTTGTTTCTGGTCGGCGCTGGCGGCGTCATCGCCCGCAGGTTTGGCTTTGTCAGTGTCCGGCTTGGCGCGGCGCGGCTTTTCGGGCCGTATCGGCGCCGTTTTTTGGCCGACTTCCGAGGCAAAGCGCTGGTCGTCGGTGGTGAGGTATGGCGCCGCGCTGGCGATGGCGTCGAGCATCAGTCCGAGCCACTCCTGATCGGCCTTGGCGAAATTGCCGAGCACATGGCTGGTGACCTTCGAGCGGTCGCCGGGATGGTCAATGCCGATGCGCACCCGCCGGAAACCGTTTCCAAGATGGGCGTCAATCGAGCGGATGCCATTATGCCCCGCCGCGCCGCCGCCGGTTTTGATGCGCAGCTTGCCGGAGGCGAGGTCAAGCTCGTCATAAAAGATAACAAAGTCCTGCGGCTCCAGCTTATAGAAATCCGCAACCTTGCGAACCGCGAGACCGGACTCGTTCATATAGGTCTGCGGTTTGACAATCAGCGCTTTAACCCGGCCGTTATCGCCGTCGAGAAAGCCTTCGCGGATTTCAGCATTGAATTTTGTGCGCGCTGGGCCGAAGCCATACGCGTCGCCGATGGCGTCAACCGCCATAAAGCCGCATTATGGCGATGGCGCGCATGTTTCTCCCCGGGATTGCCGAGGCCTACGAGAACGATCATGACGCGCTCCGTTTAAAGCAGCGCAGAAACCAGGTGAAACCCTGAGCGATGCGACAAAGCGCGCTATTCCGTTTTCGCGCCGTCTTCTTCTGTTTCCGCAGCCGCTTCTTCGCCTTCGGCCGCTGCTTCCGCCTCGGCTTCGTCCTCTTCTTCTTCGCCAGCCGAGCGAACCGCAGACGGCGCGGCGATGGTTGCAACGGTAAAGTCGCGGTCCGTCGTCACCAGCTTAACCCCGTCCGGTATCGCCACAGAGGAGATGTGAACCGCATCGCCAATGTCGATTTCGGAAATATCAAACTCGAAAAATTCCGGGATTGCGGTTGCCGGCGCATAGACGTGAATGGTGTGGCGGACAATGTTGAGGACGCCGCCGCGTTTGAGGCCGGGGGATTCCTCTTCGCCGGCAAAGCGCACCGGAATTTCAACGTCGATACGCGTATTGTCGTCAACCCGCATAAAATCCACATGGATAGGCATGCCCTTGACCGGGTGGATTTGAAAATCACGCGGGATCACCGGCTGATGTTTGTCTTGGCCAGGAACATCGATCATCGCCAGCTGCGGGCGCAAGCGACCGCTGAGATAGGCTTTGTTGATTTCATTGAGCTTCAGCCGGACCGGCGTCGGCTCTTCGCCGCCGCCGTAAAGAACGCCGGGAACCCAGCCATCTCGCCGGACCGCCCGGGCGCCGCCAGTACCGGTGCGTTTGCGCGGTTCACAATAAAAGACGTCTGCGTCGGCCATGGATAGGGCATCCTCAATGCAAAAAGCTGCCGCGGGCGTCGGGCCCATACGGCGGCTGAAAATTCCTGAATGAGCGGCGGTCTATAGACGAAAGGCGGGGTCCGCGCAAGCTGTTAGGGGGGCGGTATCGCGGCTATTTTGTCGTATTATAATCAACCCTGTAAGCGCCTAGAGTAAGGTTGATGGGTGAGGCCGGTTCCGGGTTCAGGCGGCTCTAAGCGCGAGGCGGATGTGACCGGTGAAAACCGTTGATTCCCAGGGAGGCCAGTGAGATGGCGCAAGCGTCGCATAAACAATTGCAGGAAAAGGCCAGGGTCTTGCGGGCGGCTGGCCGCGACGCTGAAGCGGTTGATGTGCTTCAAGAGGCTGTGGCGGCTGAGCCGGGCGATCTCATAACCCAACACAACCTCGCATCAGCGCTTGGCGATATCGGACGCTACAAGGAGGCCGCCGCCGTCTTAAAGCCTGCCCTCAAGCAAGGGCTTGATGCTCCTGAAAGCTGGTTGGTTTACGCCCGCGCGCTGGTGGGGATCGCGGACTTTGAGAACGGCGAGACCGCCTATCGCACAGTTCTGACGAAAAACCCTGTGAATGCCGACGCGCATCGCGAATTGGCGCAACTCGTCTGGATGAGAACGGCGGACAATAAAGCGGCGCTTGTGGCTTTGGATGCAGCGCTGGCGGCAAATCCCGCTGAACTTATCTTGCGAGTCCTGAAGGCTGAAATCGTCGGTCAAATGGGCGACCGGCAGGGCCAGTATGTGCTTATCACGGAAGCCTTAAACGCTACGGGCGGCGATATTCAGGTTGCGCATTATGCCTGTAAAGCGGCGCTTACGTGTGGAGATTTCCAAGCGGCCCTGGCTTATGGGGAGCAGACAGCAAAGGCCTATCCGAATGAGGTCGGGTTCGTTGCTTCTTATATTGAGGCGTTGCTGGCCTTAGGCGAGGCGAAGACCGCTGAAGGCGTTATCGAGGATCTGCGACGCCGTCATCCAGACAATCAGCTTGTCATCGCGCTGCAAGCGACGGCCTGGCGGTTATTGGGCGATGATCGGTATGGCGAACTTTATGATTATGATGCATTTGTTTGCGCCGCACCCATGGCGCGGCCCAACGGGTGGTCAACCTTGACCGCGTATCTCGACGATCTCGT
>JAADIQ010000068.1 GCA_013151255.1 Alphaproteobacteria bacterium | reverse complement strand
CGCACCAGTTTTTGAACCAGCCACACCTCTTCAATGGTGCAACGGGAAGATGAAATCGCGCCAATCGATTTGCGGCCGTGTTTTTCCTGGGTGGCTTTGAGGCGGCTCGCCGCAAAACCAATCGCCTCGTCCCAGGATACCTCGCGCCATGGGTCTGTAATATGCTCACGGATCATTGGCTTGGTAATCCGGTCCTTATGCGTCGCATAGCCCCAGGCAAAGCGGCCTTTAACACAAGAATGTCCGTGATTGGCCTTGCCGTCCTTATATGGCGTCATACGCACAACCTGATCGCCTTTGATCTCCGCCTTGAACGAGCAACCGACGCCGCAATAGGCACAGGTCGTCAACACTGTGCGGTCGGGCACGCCGTGTTCAATGACGGATTTTTCCTGCAATGTCGCGGTCGGACAGACTTGAACGCAGGCGCCGCAGGAAACGCATTCGGAGGTAAAGAAATCCTCATCCATCGAGGCCGATACTTTCGAGCCAAAGCCCCGGCCCTCAATTGTCAGCGCAAGCGTGCCCTGAATCTCATCGCAGGCGCGCACGCAACGCGAGCAAACAATGCATTTCGATGGGTCGAATGTGAAATAAGGATTGCTCTCGTCTTTTTCAGCACCCAGATGGTTGTCGCCCGCATAGCCGTAGCGAACATCGCGCAAGCCCACCGCGCCGGCCATGTCCTGAAGTTCGCAATCGCCATTGTCAGAGCAGGTCAGACAATCCAGCGGGTGGTCGGAAATATAAAGTTCCATCACTCCGCGGCGCAGCTTTGCGAGCTTTCTCGTCTGGGTGCGGATTTTCATACCACCCTCAACCAGCGTCGTGCACGAAGCCGGCGTTCCCTTCCGGCCCTCGACCTCCACGACGCAAAGCCGGCAGGAGCCGAACGCCTTTAGCTGATCGGTAGCGCAAAGTTTTGGGATTGAGAGCCCGGCAATCGCCGCCGCGCGCATCACCGATACGCCCGCCGGAACACTCACCGCATGCCCGTCTATCTCAACCGAGACAATCTCAGCGGCGGCGACATCCGGCGTGCCAAAATCTTTTTCTCGAAGAATAGGCATCTTGCTTCCTTGCCAGGCGGGGACTAGCCGCCGAAATCTTCCGGAAAATGCTTCACCGCGCTTTGCACCGGCATTGGCGTCAGACCGCCCATGGCGCAGAGCGAGGCGTCGGTCATAAGATCACACAAATCATCGAGCACTTCCAGGTTTTCCGTTAGGTTCTCGCCGGCGATAATTTTATCTATGGTTTCTTTGCCGCGCACAGAGCCAATACGGCAGGGGGTGCATTTCCCGCAGGATTCAATTTCGCAAAATTCCATGGCAAACCGCGCCTGGCGCGCCATATCGACAGTGTCGTTAAACACCACAACGCCGCCATGGCCGAGCATGGCGCCAGCCTTTGCCAGCGCCTCATAATCCATTGCTACATCAAAATCGCGGGTTGGAATATAGGCGCCGAGCGGTCCGCCCGCCTGAACCGCACGTATCGGTTTGCCGGACCGCGCACCACCGCCAAAATCTTCGACCAGCTCGCGCAACGTAACCCCGAAAGCCTTTTCAACCAGACCGCCGCGCGCAATATCGCCCGCCAGCTGAAACGGTTGCGTACCGCGCGAACGGCCTACGCCGAAGTTTTTATAATACGCCGCACCTTTGGCTAAAATGAACGGCGTTGTCGCCAGCGTCAGCACATTGTTGACTATTGTCGGCTTACCAAACAACCCGCTAATCGCCGGGATCGGTGGTTTCACCTTCACTTCGCCGCGCTTGCCCTCAAGGCTTTCCAACATCGCGCTTTCTTCGCCACAGATATAGGCCCCGGCGCCAACCCGGATATGAATATCGAAACTTGTATCGGAGCCTTCAATATTCTCGCCAAGAAGGCCCACCTTGCGCCAGGTATCAACCGCGCGGCGCATGGTTTTAATTGCATGAGGATATTCAGAACGCAGATAAATATATCCGGTTGAAGCGCCGACGGTGCGTGCGGCAATGGCCATCCCCTCAAGCAGTGAAAATGGATCGCCTTCCATCAGCATACGGTCAGCAAACGTCCCGCTGTCGCCTTCGTCTGCATTGCAACAGATATACTTCTCGCCGCCCGGTTGTTCGAGCGCGGTGTTCCATTTAATCCCGGTTGGAAATCCGGCGCCGCCGCGACCGCGCAAGCCCGATGCCGTCACCACGCCAACAATTTCCGTCGGCGCCATAACCAGCGCTTTGCGCAACCCGACAAGACCGCCATGAGCCTCGAAATCCGCAAGGCTCAATGGGTCTATAACGCCGCAACGCGCAAAGGTTACGCGCTCCTGCCTGGCAAAAAAGGCAATCTGTTCGGTCATCCCATGCGCCAGCGCATGATCGCCGCCATTGAGAAAACCGGCGTCAAACAGCGACGCAACATCACCCTCGGCGACCGGGCCATAGGCCACCCGCCCGTCCCCGGTTTCCACTTCAACCAAAGGCTCCAGCCACAACATCCCGCGCGAGCCGTTGCGGATGATCTCAACATCAACCTTGCGCTTATCAGCTTCGCGGCGGATTGATGCTGCAACATCATCAGCGCCGACGGAAAGCGCAGCGGCGTCGCAAGGCACGTAAATCCTGGTCGGTCCGCCTGCCATCATTCGCGCTCCGTCTTTTCAATGCGTTGTTCAATCAGCGCATCCAGGCGTTCTGGCGTCATCCGGCCAAAGAGTTCTCCGTCAATCATCACTGAGGGCCCAAGCGCGCAATTACCAAGGCAGTAAACCGCCTCCAATCCAATTTCGCCGTCTGCACTCTTACCACCGGTCGGCGTGTCCCATTTCTTTTCTGCGTGGGCGGCCAGCGCTTCCGAGCCAACCGCCTGACAAGCCTCGGCGCGGCATAATTTGATGGCGTGCTTGGCGGGCGCCTCACGCTTATAATCATGATAGAAACTAACCACGCCATGGGTTTCTGCGCGAGAAATATTAAGCGCATCGGCGATGGTTCGGAGCGCATCGTCGTTGAGCCAGCCATCAGCTGCTTGCGCCTCATGCAGGATTTCCAACAGCGCATCCGGACGGTTGCCATGCCGCCCGCAGATTAAACGGGCGGGCGCATGTTCAAGTTTATCAATCAATGCCGCCATGTCTCGCTTCTTTTATCACATCGGTCGGACCTGATGCCGTATTGCTCACGCTGTCAGTCTTTTTTACGACTTTCCATCGCCGCAAGCTGTTCAGGCGTCGCCGGCCTTTGATGTTGCGTCTTCCATTGCTCGTAAGGCATGCCATAGATGCGCTCACGCGCTTCCTCACCGGAAATATTGACGCCGTGCTCATCTGCCGCCGCCGCATACCATTTCGAGAGGCAATTCCGGCAAAAGCCGGCCAAAATCATCAAGTCGATATTCTGCACATCTTTGTTGGCGTCAAGATGGGCAATGAGGCGACGCATCACAGCTGCATCCAGCCTGTCGCGATCCCTATCCGTCAAGCTAGCCATATATTCGATCTCCTCCATTACGACTAACGCCGGCGGAACAGTCGCCAGTAGACATTATCTTCAAATCGGCCTCGCCCCGAGGCTTAGCGCCCTAAATATCACCGCTAAGGAATATGCAAAGACGGACCGGTTGGCCAGTTTTTTCTCGCCTAAGCTGGCGCGTTAAGCGACATAGCAAAAAGAGCGCGGTAAAAAAGGGGACTATCGGGCGCCGCGCCAATGCGCTATCTCACCGGCCTAAAAAGGCGCTCAAAAATGACTGAAGCCACCATCATCGACGGCAAGGCAATCGCCGCGCGCGTCACCGACAAAATCGCCGCGCAGACCGAAAACTATATTCGCGAGGCCGGGGCGCCGCCATGCCTTGCCGTCGTCCTTGTCGGAGAGGACCCGGCGAGCGCGGTCTATGTTCGCAACAAAGGCAGGACTGCGGAGAAAGTCGGCTTCAAATCCATTCAACACACGCTCTCCATCGATACGCCTGAGAGCGACCTCATCGCTCTCATCAACAAACTAAATGGTGATCCCGCCGTCAACGGCATCCTCGTTCAATTACCGCTACCGGCGCATATTGATGCGACAAGAATTATTGAATTAATCGCGCCGGAAAAAGATGTAGACGGATTTCACCCGATCAATGTCGGCCGCCTTGGCGCCGGTGATTTTATTAAAGCGCTGATCCCTTGCACGCCAGCCGGTTGCGTTATCCTCGCTAAATCCGCGCTGGGCGACAATCTGTCCGGCCTTCATACGGTTATCATCGGCCGCTCCAACATTGTCGGCAAGCCGGCGGCACAACTTTTCCTTGCTGAAAACTGCACCGTCACCATTGCGCATAGCAAAACCAGAGACATTGAAGATGTTGTGCACCGCGCCGATATTGTCGTCGCCGCTGTCGGGCGCGCTGAAATGGTCAAAGGCGCGTGGATCAAACCCGGCGCCACGGTTATTGATGTCGGCATCAACCGTATCGCGGCGCCGGAAAAGGGCGAGGGCAAAACCAGGCTCGTCGGCGACGTTGATTTCGCCAGCGCCGCTGCGGTTGCCGGATATATCACGCCGGTACCCGGGGGGGTCGGCCCGATGACGATTGCGCTGTTGATGGCGAATACTTATTACGCCGCATGCCGACAAAACGGTGTTTCGCATCTCATTATAGCGTAATAAGTTCTACGCGGCTTTCTGCGCGGTGACGATCCATGTCGCCGCGTCCATGGTAACGCCTACCCCTGTGTTATAGGGCGCCAGGGCGTCGCTCAGATCTGCGGCAATTGTGGACTTCACCATCTCGTTGGCGCCGGATTGCGCAATCGCCCCGCTCGCCGGACCCATCTGCGTCAAAAACGCGACGGCCTCGTCGAGATTTTTGCCAATCGTAAACGGCGTGTCGAAGCTATTGACCTCAATGGTAGAAAACCCTGATGCGGTCAAAATACGCGTTACCCTCTCAGGGTCGCCAAACGACATCGGTCCCGGATCCTCAGGACCCGGAGGGTCTAACAACGGCACATGACGCGAGACAACCTCAAGAGATTTGCTAACCCATTCATTCTCCTTAGCCGGCCGCCAGCAGATAAAGGCTGCGCGTCCGCCGGGCCGCAACGCCGCCCGCAGGTTGTTGAATGCGGCCCGCGGATCGTCGAAAAACATCACGCCAAAGCGCGAGAACACCAAGTCGAAAGCGGCTGCATCAAAACCATGCAGCTGCGCGTCGCCACGTTCGAATGTTACATTCTTCTCTGCAATAGACATCGCTCGCGCTGTGGCGTGCGCCAGGATTGGCTCGGAGATATCAACCCCCAACACGCGACCGCTTGACCCGACCAGACGCGCCATATCAAACGAAGTGTCCCCGCATCCGCAGCCGACATCCAGCACCCTCTCGCCAGACAATATGCCCGCCGCCGCCATAACCTTCCGACCAAAAGGCAAAAGGCTTGCGTCAATTGTTTGCTGGAAACGCAGCCATTTTTCGCCGCCTTCGCCGTTCCAGAACTCGCTCATATCCGTGTTAGCCGTGCTGCTCATATAGCATCTCCATTTACACGCACCGAACATATGCCTCCAAAAATAAACGTCAATTGTTGATTTTTGACTCCATGCCACCCATAAATGGACATATGGTCAGCTGGGACAATCGTCGCATATTTCTCGCCGTCGCACGCGCTGCTTCGCTTTCAAAGGCGGCCGATACACTAGGCTTGAGCCGTTCCACAATCATGCGACGGATAACAGCATTAGAAGAAGAGCTTGGCACACGTTTGTTTGAGCGCTTGCCGGAGGGATATTTCACCACCGAGGCGGGCGATGAAATGCTGCATTCCGCCGAACGCATTGAAACAGAGGCGAATACGGTTGACCGTCGAATATCTGGTCGGGATGCGGAGCTGACCGGCAAAATTCGCATCGCCATTCCCGGCGTGCTCGCAACCCATCTCCTCATGCCCGACTTTACGGAATTTGCCCGCGCAAATCCAAATATCAAACTGGAAATCGCACCCAATTATGAAATGGTGGATTTGGCGAAACGCGAAGCCGATGTCGCCATTCGCGTTTCGAACAACCCGCCGCAAGATTTGATTGGCCGCCGCATCCTAACCATGGCGCGCGCAGCCTATGTCAATAAGGATTATCTTCCACACCAACAATCCGGACGTAAGAAGGCGCCCGCACTCAGTTGGATCGGCTGGTCGGACGATCCGTCTTCACAACAATGGATGAAGGAAACCGATTTTCCCGATACGCCGATTGGCTCGATCATTGAAGATCCGCATGCGACCCTCAATGCCATTCGCGCAGGCTTAGGCATGGCGGTACTGCCGTGCTTCATGGGCGATGCAACGGCGGGCGTCTATCGGATGCCGCCAGGCTCGCTTGTGTTGCAGAGCGATGTTTGGGTTTTAACCCATCAGGACATGCGCAACACCGCGCGCATCAGAAAGTTCACCAGCTTCATTGCGGACGCATTACTGCGTCACCGCGCCCTCGTTGAGGGTAAAAAACCAAAGGCATAAGCCAATCGCCCCGAAAGGGTTACCGCAAGCCTAGCATTGGCTGTCCATAAATAGACATGGTTGGTTCAAAAATCGCCAGTTCTGTTCGAATTTAATTCTCCTATCTTGTCGAATGTAAGCGCTTCCTGGCTTGGGGCGCATTGCACCCCCGAGCGCATGACCGCGCCGGATATCGCAAGTCATTTGGAGAACGAAACATGGCCCTCGAACTTTATATCATTAGCGGCAGCCCGCACGCCTGGGCCGTAATGCTCGGCATGGAAATCAAAGGACTGAAATATACGGTGCGCCGGCTCGATCCAAGCAAGAAGGAGCACAAGACAGATGCGTATTCTACGCTCAACCCGCATGGCAAGGTTCCAACCCTCAAACACGATGACACGGTCATTTATGAATCCATCGCGATCCTCGCCTATATCGATCAGCTAAGCCCAAAAAATTCCCTGTTTGGTGCCACACCCAAAAAGACCGGCCTGATCTGGCAACGCGTTTTTGAATTAACGAATTACCTGCGCGCGCCTCTGATTGACGACGCTGCACGGCCAATATTTCAAGGCCGCTTCACGGATAATCCGGCAGAAGTTCGAGAAATCTCCGTCAACGCGCATACCGCTCTGACATGGGCGGAAAATATTTTATCCACCTCGCCATACCTCACAGGAAACGAAATTTCGGCGGCCGATGTTGTTCTTATCCCATACCTCAACTCTTTTTTGAGAGCGGCTGGAAAACCGTCGGCAAAATTGTTGGGCGAAGCGTTTTTACCGCTTGAAAGTTCTTTTCCAAATCTTGCCGTTTGAGCGGCGCAGATTGAAGCGCTGCCCGGCTATACCCAAGCCTACCCTCCGCATTGGCGAGACTGAGCTAACTGCACTTTTCGCTCAAAGGCCCATCCGAAATTTTCTTCGCTCCTCCCAAAATAGTTGAGACCACCTCATGAATTTTTTGACGACTTTCGCCCTCGCCGCACCCAAAACTTTCATCTGGGGGACTGTCGCTATTGCATTCTCACTGATGGCGCTGGTTGCAGCGCCAACATTATCGCCACAAGTCGCGCAATTTCTACAGCCTTTATCAATCGATGCAGATCCTGAAAATATGCTTGTCTATGATGAGCCTGTCCGGGTGTTTAACCGGGAGAAGAAAGATACTTTTTCTCTATACGATCTAATCGTCATCGGCATTGTCAATGACAACCACAAGGATGGCGTTTTTTCCGTCGCCTCGCTTTCAGACATCTACGACCTGGCGGAATTCGCCAAGGACATACGGTGGACCAATAAGCAGGGCGAGATTGAGGGCATCGTTCCGATTGACCTTATCACGCCGTCGACGATGGAAGATGTTCGCCAGGCAGGCCCCGGCGCGGTCGACTTTAATTGGCTCATGGATGGGCCGCCGCAATCTGAGGCCGAAGCGTTGGATGTGCGAGATCGCGCGCTTAACCAACCGATCTTAAATGGGAGCTTAGTCTCGGAAGATGGCCGCTCGGTCGCGCTTTATATCCCGATCACCTCAAAAGGCGTCAGCTACCGGGTCGCGCAACAACTACGTGAGCGCATCGCAAGTTATGACAGCGGCGATCAATATTGGATAACCGGCCTGCCGGTTGCGCAAGACCAGTTCGGCGTCGAGATGTTCATCCAGATGGGCATAACAACACCGCTGGCGACAGGTCTGTTGTTCTTTTTATTGTGGCTTTTCTTTCGCAACCTGACGCTGGTCGCCTCGCCGATTATGGTCGCGATGCTATCGGTCACCATCACGGTCTGCCTTTTAATCGCCACCGGGCACAGCATTCACATCATGACCTCAATGATCCCGATATTTGTGATGCCGATAGCCGTTTTGGATTCTATCCACATTCTCTCGGAGTTCCATGACCGGTATCCGGAATTTAAAGACCGGCGCGAAACGATTAAACACGTCATGTCAAAACTAGCGCTGCCGATGTTCTTTACGTCCATCACCACGGGCATTGGTTTCATGTCTTTGAACTTCATGCCTATCCCGCCATTGCAGGCGTTTGGAACATTTGTTGGCATTGGCGTTGTCGTCGCCTGGTTCTTAACCGTCACCTTGATCCCCGCCTATATTATATTGATGCCGGAGCGGAAATTCAAAAATTTCG